>JAJYGN010000009.1 GCA_021790675.1 Actinomycetes bacterium | reverse complement strand
ACGAGCGAGGAGAGGCGCACCTGGCGCCAGGTGACCCCGCGGGCGCTGCGCGGACCCACCTAGCCCCGCGCGTCGTCGTAGTACGAGAGGAAGATCTCCTCGAGGCTCGTCTCGTGGGTGCGCAGCGAGGTGATCTGGCCGCGACCGAGCACCGCGAGCAGCGGTTCGATGGGCCCGGTCACGCGAACGCGGACCTCGTCGCCCTCGGTGGCGACGACGCTCACACCCGGGATCGACCCCAGGTCGTCGAAACGCCCGGCGACGTCGAGCTCGACGCCAGCGACGGCGCGCAGCTCCTCGATCGTCGACACCGTGACGAGCCGGCCCTCACGAATCATCGCCACGCGCTCGCAGAGGTGCTGCACCTCGGCAAGCAAGTGCGAGCTGAGCAGCACCGCCTGGCCGCGACGCTGAGCCTCGAGCACGCAGTCGCGAAAGACCCGTTCCATCAGGGGGTCGAGTCCCGCCGTCGGCTCGTCGAGCAGCAGGACCGGCGCGCGGGTCATGAAGGCGCCGACCAGGGCCACCTTCTGGCGGTTGCCCTTGGAGTAGGCCCGGATCCGCTTGCCCGGGTCGAGCTCGAAGCGCTCGATCAGCTCGTCGCGGTAGGCCTCGTCGACCTCGCCGTGCAGCGAGCCCAGCAGCACGATCGCCTCGAGGCCGGTGAGCTGGGGCCAGAGGACCACCTCGCCGGGCACGAAGGCGGCGACGCGGCGAGCCTCGGCGGACCCGGCGCGGTGCCCGAGGATCGAGGCGGTGCCCGAGGTCGGATGCAAGAGCCCGAGCAGGAGCCGCAGGGTCGTCGTCTTGCCGGCGCCGTTGGGCCCGAGGAACCCGACCACCTCGCCGGCCTCCACCGCCAAGGACAACTCGTCAACCGCCTTGGTCGGTCCGAAGTGCTTGGAGAGGCGAACCGCCTCGAGGGCGTGAGCGGGCACGACCGGAATCTATCCCACGCGGCGACTCGCCCGGACCCGGACGAGGTCCGGACCCGGGCGAGTCGCCTGCACGAGGTGCGCTACGCGCGCCGCGGGCTTACCGAGCAGCCTTCACCGGCCCCTGCTGGACGCGAACGACCAGGGCGATGAGCGTGAGCCACACGCCGATCACCAGCGCCAGCAGCACGAGCACGGTCCAGCGGCCAATCAGCCCGTCGGGCCGCAGACTCTCGACCGCGCCCGCGAACGGGTCGGTGCGCGCGGCCTGGACGGTGAGTGACGTCGTGGCGAGCACCGCGCCCGTGCTGTCGAGCGCGGAGGCCTCGAAGTTCTGCGTGCCGGCCCACGTCGGCTGGTAGACGATCGACGCGACGCCGGCGGCGTTGGTCGTCGCCGTGCCGACGAGCAGCAACGGCGCGCCCGCGAACTCCTCGACGTGCACGTAGAAGTTGACCGTTACGCCGGCCACGGGCGTTGACGCCGTGTCGACCTGGCCCGTCAGCTCGACGCCCTGGTGCGACGCGGGGCTGCCCGAGGTCAGCGCGAGCGTGGTGCCCGTCGCGGCCGCGGCCGGCAGGGCCGCCGCGGCGACGCTCAGCAGCACCGCGCCGCTCAGCCCCGCGAGGAGGCGCGTCGCGCGACGAGAGAAATTGGCAACTGACATCATGCGCCCACCTCCTGGGTTCCATGCTCCTCGGCGAGCTCTTCGATCTCGGACACCGACAGGATCGGGAAGAACCGGAAGACCACGAGCAGCAGCAGCGGGATCGCCGCCGTCGCCGCCACGGTGATCGAGATCGGCACCCACGTGAAGTGATACGTACCCCAGTTGCCGGCGAGCACGCCGCCCTTGGCGAGGGGTGAGTTGACAAGCGGCTCGGTCGCGGGGGGGATGACGATGACGAGCCGCTTGATCCAGAGCGCGGCCACCACGAGCAAGGAGGCCACCACGACACCACCGGTCGTGCGCAGCCGCTTGAACATCATGATGAAGAGAGGCGCGATGCCCCCCGCGACGAAGTAGAGCCAGAACGGGATCGCGTAGCGACCGGCGACGATCTGGTAGACCCAGGCCGACGCCCCGGCCGTGCCCGAGTAGCCGTCGATCAGGTACTCGGTGAAGGTCAGGTACAGGTACGCCGCACCGAAGGCGATCATCAAGAACCCGAGGCGCACGAAGT
The DNA here is from genome assembly GCA_021790675.1 of Actinomycetes bacterium. Classification (GTDB taxonomy): domain Bacteria; phylum Actinomycetota; class Acidimicrobiia; order Acidimicrobiales; family RAAP-2; genus RAAP-2. Next base: position 34,433 of record JAJYGN010000009.1, on the reverse strand, counting down.
GCCGGGGGGTGACGAATGCCTCGAGGTGGAACAGCTTGCGCGAGGCGGCGACCGTCAGCACCACGAGCGCAACGCCCGAGTACAGGGCGGCCACGACGAAGTAGACCGGCAGGATCGTCTCCATGTAGCCGGGCCGCGACGACGACGCGAAGGCGAAGGACAGCACCGAGTGCACCGAGACCGCCATCGGGATGATCATGATCGCGATCAGCCCGATCGCCCCGTTCAGCCGACGGTGCTCGTAGGGCGTGCCGCCGAAACGGCCGACGAGCACGCGGTAGAGGGTCTTGCGCACCGTCACGCGGGTGCTGGGCACCTCGCCCTCGAGGGTCTCGAGCGCGATCGCGGCGTCGGGCACCAGCGGCAGGTAGAAGAAGACGATCGTGGCCAGCAGGTATGTGCTCACGGCGAAGAAGTCCCAGAGGATCGGTGACGTGAGGTTCCAGTACGGGGGCCAGACGAGCTCCCAGATCCGGCTCGGGTCACCCAGGTGCGGGATGATGAAGACCATCCCGATGGGCAGTGTGACTAGGGCCGTGGCCTCGGCGATGCGCGTCAGCGGCGCGCGCCAGGCGGCGTGGGTCAGGCGAAGGATTGCCGACACCACGGCGCCGCCGTAGCTCACGCCGATGAACGTGACCAGGTTGGCCTCGTAGATCGCCCAGAAGGCGCCGTCGTTGTAGCCCGCCGTGCCCAGCCCGTTGGCGACCTGGTAGACCCAGGCGGCGATGCCGCCCAGGACGAGCACCGTCAGCACGATGACCGACGGCCACCACCAGCGCGGCGTCTCGAGCACCGGGCGCAGCGCCGCCGCGCGCAGGTCTGCATTCTGGGGCGCCGACTGCTCGCGCCCCTCGTTCGAAATGATGACGTCAGTCATCGGTTCTCCAGTCATCCGCGTCATCACGCACTCGGGTTGTTGTTCAGGTCCTGGCCGTGGCCGGGGATGTAGTACACGCGCGGGTGGGTGCCGTACTCCTCCTTGAAGACCATGGCGTCGTTCTCAGCGAGGTACGTCGAGATCTTGATCGTGGCGCCCATGCCGTTCACCGCGGCGTCCGAGGTGAGGTCACCGAAGTAGAGCACGCCCATCGGGCAGTTCGTCACGCACTCGGGCAGCTGGCCCGTGGGCAGCATGGCCGCGCAGTCGATGCACTTGCCGACCGTTCCCTTGACTTGGGGCACGGGCCACTCGGGCTCTTGCTTGAAGGGCTGGCGCGGTGCGGGCACCGGGTCGGACCAGTTGAAGTAACGCGCGTCGTAGGGGCAGGCGTTCATGCAGATACGCGTACCGATGCACTTGGACTGGTCGACGAGCGTCAGGCCTTCGGGGGTGCGGAAGTTCGCGCCCACGGGGCAGACCGGCACGCACGCCGGGTCCTCGCACATCTGGCAGGGGCGGGGCATGAAGTAGTTCTCGCCGGCCGCGTTGGTCATCGTGTAGACGTTCATCCACGTCTGGTCCTCGTGGAGGTAGTGCGCCGTCTGGCACGCCGTGGTGCAGACCTTGCAGCCGTTGCACAGGCGCAGGTCGATGATCATGCACCACTGCTTCACCGGTCCGCTCGGCGTCGTCGTAGCGGGCTCGGCGGCCGCGGCCAGGGTCTCGGTCAGTGCGCCGAGCACACCGACACCGAGGCTGCCCAGGGCGGCGGCCCGCAGGAGTCCCCGCCGGCCAATCGTGACGGCCGCAGCCGTCAACTCCTCACGTCCGGCGTCTTCCTCGGCCACCAACTCGTTGTCGTGTCGCGTGGTCATGCTGTCACCTTGATCTTGCCTTCCATCCATTTCATGGTCGACATCGCGCCGCCCATACCATTCGTGCCCGCGCCACAGGGGGCGTAGCACTGCCACGTGAACGTCCCCGTCTTGGTGGGGATGAACGTGGCGACGACCGTCACCGACTTGCCGGTTGGCGCCGCCGGGATCGGCATGTTGAAGCGCAACCCGACCACCGTGAAGGTGTGCGCGACGTTGGTGTCCGGCACCGACGAGATCGTCTTGCCGCCCGCGGTCTCGCTGCCGGTGGTCGAGCCCTCGACCTTGTCGTACATCATCTGGGCGCCCATGAGTGGGGCGGTCCCGTCGTCGAAGCTCACGATCTTGACCGTGACGCGCTCACCGACGTGCACCGTCCAGTCCGGATTCGAGTACTGCGGCTGGTCGCCGAAGCCGGCGAGCGTGCCCGTTTGAATCTCCATTGTCTCGGTCACCTGACCGTGCGGCTTGATGGCCGCGGGCGGGTTCGAGCGCGTGAGCCGGGTCACGCCCGCGGCGATGCCGCCGACGAGCGCGACGGTCACGGCGAGCCCCACCAAGATCCCCGCGATCGACCCGATGACCACACCACCGTTCCGAGCGAAAGTCGCCGGACGACGCCAGCTCAGACGGCCGAGGCGGTCGAGCGGGTCCATAGCGCCGAGACGCGCAAGCGGACCCCGGGCGCTGTCGCGCCCGGGGTTGCTTGCGCCAGTTGTGTGGCGACTGCTCATGAAACGACCTTGATCTTGCCGGTCATCCAGCCGCTGGTCTTCATGGCCCCGTTCATGCCGACGCTGCCCGTGCCACACGGCGCGTAGCAGTTCCAGGTGAACGTGCCGGTCTTGGTCGGCTTGAAGGTGGCGGTCACCACGATGCTCTTGCCGGTCGGGGCGACGGGCACGGGCATGTTGAAGCCGAGCGAGGCGATGGTGAAGGTGTGCGAGACGTTGATGTCCGACACGTTGTTCACGGTCTTGCCGCCGGCGACTTCCGTACCGTTGACGGTGCCCATGACCTTCGTGTACTTCATGTACTGGCCCATCAACGGTGCCGAGCCATCGTCGAAGCTCACGATCTTGATGGTCACGGTCTCGCCCTTGTGCACCGTCCAGGCCGAGTTCGTGAAGCGCGGCTGCTCACCACTACCGGCCAGCTTGCCGGTCGTCAGGATCTGCATCACCTCGGTCACGTGGGTCGGTGTCGAGGCACTCGCAGTGCCACTGACGATGCCCGCGCCAAGTACAGGTGCCACGGCGAGGACCAGGGCCGCCGCCTTGGTCACTGTGTTCTTCATCTCATCTCTCCTCTTGGTTGAGTACTGCATTCCCGCTCGAACACGTTGTTCGGGCCGGCTCTAACCGACGACGGTCACCTTGCCCGTCATCCACCCCATGGTTGACATCGCGCCGGCCATGCCGTTGGTGCCGCTGCCGCACGGGGCGTAGCAGTGCCAGACGAAGGTGCCGGTCTTAGAAGCAACGAAGCTCGCCGTGACGACGACGTGACCACCGGTCGGCGCGACGGGGATCGGCATGTTAAAGCCGAGACCCGGCACCGTGAAGGTGTGCGCGATGTTGATGTCCGAGACGTTCGCGACGGGCTTGCCGTTGACGAGCTCCTTGCCGTTGAGCGTGCCCTTGACGTTCGCGTAGGTCATGTACTGGCCCATCAGCGGGGCCGTGCCGTCGTCGAAGCTCACGAGCTGCACCGTGACCACGTCACCCTTGTGCACCTTCCAGGACGCGTTGGTGATCTTCGGCCAGCCCGGCTTGCCATCCATCTTGCCCGTGATCAAACGCATGTGCTCGACGACGTGGGGTGCGGCCGCGGCCGCGGTGCCGCCGACGAACGCCGTCGCGACTGCCGGGGAAACTGCCAGCAGCAGCGCCGCGATCTTGGTCAGTGGTCGGTTCATAATTCATTGCTCCCTTGGGTAGTGGCTTGTGTTGGGGGGGTCAGTAGAAGTGGGTGTGGCTAGGCCTTGACGGTCACGTAGCCGCGCATGAAGCCATTGGTCGCCATGGCGGTCTTGTCACAGGGCAGGGCGCAGAACCACTGAATCTGGCCGGCCTTGGTGGGCTTGAGCGTGAAGTGGGTGACCGAGGGCGACGAGGCGCTGCCCGCTGGCGCGACGACGCTCACGTTGAGGTCGGGCGACATCCACGAGTGCGACTGGGTGTCGTAGTTGTACATCGTGATGTCGTAGGTCTGGCCAACGGTCATCGTGAACGTCGATGGGACGAAGGCGTCCATGACCACGCCGCCCGCACCCTTCACGCCGCCGACCGGCGGGGGGTTGATCTCGAGCTTCACCGCGACGGCGCTCGACGCGGTCGCCGGCGCCGCGGCACTCGCGGTCGCGCCCGGCGCTGGCGACGTGCCGGTGACCTTGTGCCAGATCGCCCCAGCACCAGCGGTGAGCGCGAAGACGACGGCCGCGACGATGACGATCCCCGCGACCAGGTTCACCAATCCGCGAACTCGATGCGTCTCCTTAGCGTCGGCTGCTCGATTAACCACGGTCGTTTCGTTGCTCATCACTCGCTCCTCCTGGCCATGATCACGATGGTGATTCGAACCTTGATCATCTTTGGGCCACGCCACATGAAGTGGTAGAGAAATCCCTCGGGTCAACCGTCCCGTGGAATCACGGAACGCCGACGAGCGACGTGTCGCCTCATGAACGTCGTGGGCGTCTAAGCCCGTCAGCCGATCGACGCCGTCGGCGCCGGGCGCCGCCGTGGGCGGCGGTCGACCGGGTGTCGACGTCACCCCTGGTGACCTTGCGACCGGCCCGTCCCTCGACCGGGTCGAAACCCCCGCCGCGCTCGGTCATTGCGAGCCCCAACACGTGCTATTTCAGGTCTTTCGTCCGTGAATTCACGGTAAAGACCGCCGGAACGCTGCCGTAAGGTGAAGTCGTGGCCGACACCGAAGTGGTTGAATCGACGCCGATTTCCGTGATCGTGGTGGACGATCACGAGGTGGTGCGCGAGGGAACCCGCAAGATGCTCGAGCGCGACCCGGACATTGTGGTCGTCGACGAGGTCGGCTCCGTGCAAGAAGCCCTGGTGTCGGCTCGCCGCTTGCGCCCCAAGCTCATGGTCATCGACATCGAACTACCTGATGGCAGCGGTGTCGAAGTCGTGCGCGAAGTCGTCGCCGAGAAGTTGCCGATCCGCTGCCTGATGCTCTCGGCCCACGACGACTACGTCTACTTCTCCGAGGCGCTCGCCGCCGGCGCCGGCGGCTACCTGCTCAAGACCGCCAGCGCCGCCGAGTTCGTCGCGGCCGCGCGAACCGTCTCGGTCGGCGGCACGGTCATCGACGGGTCCCTCTCGCACCGCCTCGCGGGCCGGCGCCAGCCGCCCGAGGAGGAGCTGATCCACCGCCTGACCGCGCGCGAGCTCGACGTCATCGCCGCCCTGGTGCGGGGCCGCTCCAACAAGGAGATCGCCCTCGACCTGGGCATTGGGCTGCGGACCATCGAGAGCTACGTCTCGGCGATCCTCAACAAGCTCGGCGTGCGCTCGCGCACCGAGGCGACCATCTTCGCGATCGAGCATCACCTGGCCTCTCCCAAACCGAGCAAGTGAGCACCGCCAACCCCCGCATCCCGATCCGACTCATCCTCGTCCGCGCGCTGCACCCCCCGGTACGCGAGCGGGCCTTCTGGGCCGTCCAGGCCATGGTCGTCTTCTGGGCCATCATCCACATCGTCGTCGACATGCACAACACGCTCCAGGGCAGCGTGCTGCCCTACGGCGTGCCGATCGACCTGCTGCTGATCCCCGTCGGCTACGCCGCCTTGCGCTACGGACTCTCGGGGTCGGCGGCCACGGTCGTGTGGGCGATGCTCCTGTGGATGCCCGACCTGCTCATCCCCGACGGGAACGGCCACTACCGCCAGGACCTCGTCCAGCTCGCCGTCGTGTTCGTCGTGGCCCTCTTCGTGGGCCTCGAGATCGAGCGCGCGCACCTCGAGCGAGCGCGCGCCGAGGTCGCCGAAGCGGAACGGCGCGTCGCCGAGCGCCACTACCACCGCCTCTTTGACGTGAACACCTCGCCGATCTTCCTGATCGACCCGTCGGGTGAAGTGCTCGAGGCCAATCCCGCCGCCCTAGAACTGCACCCCGGCGCCGCCGGCCGGCTGGTGACCGAGCTGTTCGACGTGCCCAATCACGACCTCGTCGAAGGGCGCGTGATCCAGATCGCACTGCGGCCGCCAGACGACGAGGAGGAGCGGATCTTCCGGGTCTCGGTCTCGAACTTCGAGCCCAGCGCCGTCGGCTCGATCCGCCAAGTGGTCCTCGAGGACGTCACCGAGGAGTACCGCAACGAGCGCGAGGCGCGCGCCTGGGCGATCGAGGTCCTCCAGGCACAAGAGGACGAGCGGCGGCGCATCGCCCGCGAGATCCACGACGACCCCTTGCAGCGGCTGCTCCAGCTGGCCCGCCGCCTCGAGGTCCTGGGCTCGCCGACCGAGCAGATCGACGGCCTCGAGCGCGTCGAGCAGTTCGCGACGGTCCGCGAGGAGCTGCTCAACGTCGTCGGACACCTGCGCGAGGTGACCCGCGGGCTACACCCCGCCGGCCTCGACCAGCACGGCCTCGTCGCGGCCGTTCGTGGCCTCGTCGTCGACCTCGAGGTCGACGAGGGACTGACCACCGACTTCATCGTGACCGGAGACGTCGTAAGCGGTTCCCACGAGGCCGAGGTCGGACTGTTTCGCATCGTCCAAGAGGCGGTGCGCAACGTCATCCGCCACGCCCACGCCGCCACCCTCGTGGTCTCGATCCACTACGCCGACGACTGCGCCCACGTCACGATCGTCGACGACGGTGTCGGCTTTGACGTCAGTCGCGACAGCCTGGTCTCGGGCAATCACCTCGGCATCCTGAGCATGCGCGAGCGGGCTAACCTCCTCGACGGCCACTGCGAGGTCAGCTCGACGGTCGGCGAGGGGACGACGGTCGAGGCCACCGTGCCGCTACACCGCGTCTCGGTCGACGCGCTCGTTCGCGGCGACTAGACCGACGCGCGCTATCGGTCTGCGCCTTGGCGCTTGGCCAGCGGCCAGTACGTCCACGCGAGTAGCGCGATCAGCGGGCCCGAGTTGACGTCAGTGCCCTGGGACGTGAAGATGCCCCCGAAGTCCTGCGCGAGCCAGATGAAGGCCGCAATCACGAGCGCCACGACGAGCGCCGGACGGATCAGCCATGGCACGACGATCGCGAGCGCGACGCCGACGCTGAGCGCCGCCAGCGCGATCGAGAACGCGAGGCCGCGTCCGTCGACGAGGGCGGCGAGGCCACGGTCGATCGACTGGACCCAGCCCGGCTCGCCCGAGGCCATCGAGGACACCAAGTCGTGCATGGCCTGGGGCGCCCGGTTCGCGGGCACGAGAAAGTACACCGCGAAGTCGAACCAGAGTACGAGCCACGCGGCGATCGCCCCGCGCTTGCCCCACGGCGCTTCGTAGGCGACCAACGATGCGTCACCGGCACCCGTCGGCCAGAGCAAGACGGCGACCACGGCGTAGAGCAGGACCGCACCCGGCTGGCCCGACAGTGGCGACGCGCTGGCGAACACGCCGCCGAATCCCTCGGCGAACCACCAGACGGCGAGGCTCCAGGCGATCGAGGTCGCGAGCGCCACGCGCACGGTTGGCCGCCAGAAAAGGCCGATCGCGATGAGCAGCTGGATCGTGGCGTAGAGGGTGTTCCACCACGCGATGTCGTGGATCATGAAGTGGTCCGCCCACACCATGGGTTGGGCGAAGAGCCACGGGTTCGACGACGCCACGGGCGCCAGGGCGTTGGTGACGAAGGACCGGGTGAACATGTAGGGCTGGAACTGCAGCGCGGCGTCGACGAGCCAGATGACGCCGAGGGCGACCTGCAGGAGACGCCGGCGTGCTTCGAGTCGGGTGACCGCGCCGGCGTGGCTGCGTTCGCGTAGTGAGACCGTGCTGTGGGCTGCGTACGTCGACATGAGCCTCCTCGTCGAAAGTTCCCTCTCTCAATCATGGGGAGAGGACAGACGCACCACTAGCGTGAAACCACGGGCCCGGGGCTCGTAGTGCCACGGAGTCGGGCGAGCGGACTCGGTCGCTTCGCCCTTAGAAGTCGCGGGCGTCGGCGACGTTGTCGAACCGGGCGAACTCGCCGCGCCAGGTCAGGTGCGCGCTGCGCGTCGGGCCGTTGCGGTTCTTGCCCACGATCACCTCGGCGTCGGCCTTCTTGTCGTTGGAGACTTCGCCATACTGCTCGGGCCGAAAGAGGAACAGCACGACGTCCGCGTCCTGCTCGAGCGAACCGGACTCGCGCAGGTCCGACATGATCGGCCGCTTGTCGGCGCGGTCCTCGAGCTTTCGCGAGAGCTGCGAGAGCGCGATCACCGGGCACTGCAGCTCGCGCGCGAGGATCTTTAGGGACCGGCTCATCTCGGATACCTCCACCTGGCGGTTCTCGGCGCGCATGCGCGAGCTCATCAGCTGGATGTAGTCGACGATGACCACGCCGAGGTCGCCCTGCTGCTGCTTGATGCGTCGCGCGCGCGCGCGGACGTCCATCACCGTGAGCGACGGGTTGTCGTCGATGAAGATCTTGGCCGGCGCGAGGAAGCTGAAGGCCTCGTGGGCGATGCGCCAGTCGTTGTCGTTGAGGTCGCCGGTGCGCAGCTTGGACGAGTCGATCCGCGCGGTGGACGCCAGGATTCGCTCAGCGAGTTCCTGTCGGCTCATCTCGAGTGAGAAGTAGAGCGCGGGCCGACCGACGACGGCGCCCACGTGCACCAGCACGCCCAGAGCGAAGGCCGTCTTACCGGTGCCGGGCCGCGCGCCGACGATCGTCAGGCTGGTTGGCTGGAGCCCCTGCAGGACCAAGTCGAGTGAGCGGTAGCCCGTCTCGAGCCCGTTCAGCTGGCCGCGGGTCTCGCCACGGGTCTCGAGGATGTTGGCCTCCTCGAGCAAGAGGCCCTGGAGTAAGGAGACCGAGTCGATCCGCCGGTTGTCGGCGATGGCGTTGATCTTGCGCTCGGCCTCGTCGATCAGGCCGGCCACGTCATCGGTAGGGCGATAAGCCTCGTCCATCACCTCGCCGGCGACGCCGATCAGGCGCCGCTGCTGGGCCTTGTCCCGCACGATCTCGGCGTAGTGCTGGGCGTTGGCGGCCGAGGGCGTGTTGAGCTGGAGCGAGGATAGGACCGCGAGCTCGACGGCGGCGGCCCCGTGCTCTTGGAGCTTCGCCTGGACCGTCACGTAGTCCACTGGCTCGGCTGCGTTCACGAGCGCGACGATGGCGGTGAAGATCTGGCCGTGCAAGGGACGGTAGAAGTCCTCGGCGCTCACGGTCTCATAGGCGATACTCACAGCCTCGGGCGACAGGAGCATCGCACCGATCAGCGACTCCTCGGCCTCGAGTGCGCTCGGGGGTACGCGACTGCCGCCCGGTAGTGCCCGGCCACGGTCCGAATCAAGTTGCGTCATAAGACATCAACGGTCGCCGATGGCGCCTGTGCAGTGCAAGAACAACAACGTGGGGAAAATCCTGTGCTTAACCTCACCCGCCCAGAGTGCCCCACCCCTGTGACACGACCCCGGACGCGACGACGCGCCGGGAAGAACCCGGCGCGTCGTCGTACCTAGGAGGTGGCCGTTACTTGGCGACGACCTCGATGGTTATCGTGGCCTCGACGCCGTCGAACAGCGTCGCGCTCGCCGTGGCCGAACCGACCTCCTTGAGGTGCTCGGCCATGTGAATGGCGGTGCGGTCGAGGGAGATCCCCGTCGCCGTCCGCAGGGCGTTGACGACGTCGGCCTCGGTGACCGAGCCGAACAGGCGACCGTTGGTGCCCGCGCGGGCCGCCACGGTGACCGTCGCCGCCTCGATGACCGCGCGCTGGGTCATCGCGGCGTCGCGGCTCTGGGCGTCGCGCAGGTCCCGCGACTTGCGCATCGCGGCGGCCTGGATCTCCATCGTGTCGGTGGCCGCGAGGGCCACGCCCGTGGGGAGCAGGAAGTTCCGCGCGTACCCGGTCTTCACGTCCACGATGTCCCCGCGGCGTCCGAGTCCCTGGACATCACTTCGCAGCAGGATCTTCATTCGCCAGCCTCCTCGGTCGACATGAACACGGCCGCCGCTTCGCTCGCGTCCTCGAGCATCGCGTCATCGACGCTGACGTCGGTCGACTCGCTCTCGGCCACGGCCGCCTCACGGTCGGGGCGCGGACCGCGCGGTCCGCGGTCGTCACGACCACCACGGCCACCGCGACGCTCGGTCACGGTGCGCTGGGTGTAGGGAAGCAGCGCCAACTCGCGGGCTGTCTTGATCGCGTCGGTCACGTCGCGCTGGTGCTGCTGGCAGTTGCCCGAGACCCGGCGGCCGCGGATCTTGCCGCGGTCCGAGATGTACTTGCGCAGCTGGGCCAGGTCCTTGTAGTCGACCGTGTCGACGCCGTGCTGGCAGAAGGCGCAGGGCTTCTTCTTGACGCCGCGGCGCGTGTCGATCTTCGGGGCGCGCTTGGGCGGCTTGGGGTTGTTGATACGTGGCATTAGAAGGGCTCCTCGTCGTAGGCGTACGTGCTGGGTTCGTTGGGTCGGGGCGTCGACGCGCGCTCGGCGTCGCGGTAGGGCGAGTCGGGTCGCGGCGTCTTGGTGACCGTCGCCGTGGCGAAGCGCAACGACGGGGCGATCTCGTCGGCGTTGATCTCGACGATCGAGCGCTTGTCGCCGTTCTCGGTCTCCCAGCTGCGCTGCTCGAGGCGACCGGTGACGACCACGCGGGTGCCCTTGGACAGCGAGTTGGCCGCGTTCTCGGCCATGGGGCCGTAGCCGGTCACCTCGAAGTACGAGACGCGCTCTTCCCACTCCTGGGTCTGGCGGTTCTGCCAGCGACGGTTCACCGCCACCGACAGCCGGACCGCAGCCTGGCCGCTGTTGAGGAACTTCAACTCCGGATCGCGGGTGATGTTGCCCACGATCGTGATGGTGTTGTCAGGCATCAGCTCTCCTTATGCTTCCTCGGAGCGAGCCCGCGCCGCCGCAGGGACGCGACGGCTGGTCCGCTCGATTCGACGAAGAATCTTGAAGCGCAGCACCTCGTCAGCGAGGGTCAGGATTCGGTGCAACTCGTCGACGGTCGTCGATTCGCCGGCGAACTCGACGAGCACGTAGTACCCCTCTTTGCGCTTCTTGATCTCGTACGCCAGTGGGCGCTTGCCCCAACGGTCGATGGTCCCGGGGGTTCCACCGTTGGTGCGGATCGTCTCGAGTGCTCGGTCGAGTGCTACCTGGATCAACTGTGCGTCGACGGTCGTGTCGAACACGATCATGGTCTCATAGGGCCTCATGGCCATTTCCTTTCCCTCTGGTCCGGCGTGCCGGGCTGCGCGGAAAACGCAGCAGGGTTCGTTCCCATCACCGATGGGACCGATGAGTCTAGCCCAGGGGCCCGTTTTTGGCTAGTCGAGCCAGCCCGCGGGCGTCGGGTAGACCTCGGAGTCGTCGGGGAACGTCCCGGCGCGCACGTCGTCGCGGTAGCGCGACACCGCCTCGGTGATGGCCGAGCCGAGGTCCGCGTACTGGCGGACGAACTTGGCGGGCTTGCGGTTGGAGAGTCCCAGGAGATCGTGGAACACCAGGACCTGCCCGTCGGTGTCCGGACCAGCGCCGATGCCGATCGTGGGGACCTCGAGCGCCTCGGTGACCATCGTGCCCACCACGGCCGGGACTCCCTCGATCACGATCGCGTAGACACCCGCCTCTTGTAGCGCCAGGGCATCCTCGACCAGGGCGTTGGCGGCCTCGCGGGTCTTGGACTGGACCTTGAACCCGCCGAAGGCGAGCACGCTCTGGGGCGTCAGTCCCAGGTGGCCCATGACCGGGATCTCCGCGTCGAGCAGCGCTCGCACCACGCTCAGGCGGTTACGCCCGCCCTCGAGCTTCACGCTCTCGGCGCCCGCGCGAACGAGTGCGGCGCCGTTGGCCACCGCCTCGAACTCGCCCAGGTGGTAACTCAGCCAGGGCATGTCGGCGACGAGGTGGGCCGCCGGGCGCGCCGCGGCCACCGCACTGACGTGGTGGACCATGTCGGCCATGGTCACGTGCAGGGTGTCGGCCTGGCCGAGCACCACGTTGGCGACCGAGTCGCCCACCAGGATCATGTCGACGCCGGCCGCGTCCACGTAGCGGGCACCCGGCTCGTCATAGGCCGTGACCATGACGATCGGCTCGGCGCCGTGACGGCGCTTGCGGGTGCGCAGGGTCAATGCGCTCAGGCTCACGACTCAACTTTAGGCTCGGCCGCGAACCGCCCGACGAGTCCGGCCGCCGGCACCCCACCGCCTCGCCAGGTGGTGGAAGTGGCACGCGGCGCAGACCTCGACGGCGTAGCACTGCACCGGCTCCTCGCGCCGCTCGAGCTTGGCCAGCTCGGCGCGCGACGTCGGGCACGTGCCCCCCGCGGGCAGCCGAGCACCGAAGACATAGGTCACCTCGACGAGCTCGCTGTCGTGACAGACCGGGCACTGCTCGCCACTCGAGCGACCGATGTTTCGCGCCGCGCGCAGCAACTCGGGGTGCGCGTCGCACACGTCCTCGGGGCGAAGCAGACCCGTGGCGAGCTTCTCGAGCAGCGCGTGGCGCACGAGCCCGAACTCGACGACTGCCCCATCGGCCGAGGTGGTGCGTAGCGTGCGATCCATTGGGTGAGACTACAGCGCCCCGCCGTCCATGGCCCGCCACCCACATGTCACGTTCGATATATCGATTTGATATGATGGCTCGCGTGTTGGACATCGCCATTCTGGGCCTGCTCATGGACCGTGACCATCATGGCTACGAGATCCGCTCGCAGTTGCGAGAGCGCCTCGGCATCTCGAGCAACGTGTCCTTCGGGTCGATCTACCCCGCCCTCGCGCGCCTCGAGCGCCACGGCAGCGTCGAGGCCGTGGCCGCCACCGAGTCGCGCTTCAGCGCGCTCTCGACGGGCTCGCTCTCGGGTGAGCGGGCGTCGCTGCGCGCGCTGCGCGCGACCTCGGGCATCGGACGTCGCGGCCGCAAGGTCTACCGCATCACCGATCGCGGTCGCCAGGAGTTCGCCGAGCTGCTCGCGGACCCCTCCACCATGGACGACGGCAAGAACTTCACGATGCGCGTGGCGCTCGCGAAGTACCTCACCCCCGCCCTGCGCGTGGCGCTCCTCGAGCGTCGCCGCACCGACCTCGTCTCGCGCCTGGCCGAAGTCCGCGCCGGTGCCGCGAACGACGAACTCGACTCGTACGCCCGCAGCGTGATGCAGCACGCCGCGCAGGCGGTCGAGTTGGACCTCGCGTGGATCGACAGCCTGTTGACCACCGAACGCAGTAACCACCACAGCTTCGCCAAAGACGCGAAGTGAGACTAGAAGCAGAAAGGAGCGCCATGGACAAGATTCGAGTGGCGATCGCTGGCGTTGGAAACTGCGCGAGCTCACTCATTCAAGGCGTGACGTATTACAAGGACGCCAAGGCCGGCGACGACGTCCCGGGCCTCATGCACGTCGTGCTCGGCGACTACCACGTGAGCGACCTCGAGTTCGTCCTCGCCTTCGACGTCGACGCCTCCAAGGTCGGCAACGACCTCGGCAAGGCCATCGACGGCGGGCAGAACAACACGATCAAGTTCGCGACCGTGCCGTCGCTCGGCGTCACCGTGCAGCGCGGCCCGACACTGGACGGACTGAACAAGTACTACCGCGAGGTCATCGAGGAGTCCCCGGCCGAGGCCGTCGACGTCGTCAAGGCCCTGCGTGACTCGGGTGCCCACGTGCTGGTCTCCTACCTCCCGGTCGGCTCCGAGGAGGCCCAGCGCTTCTACGCCCAGGCCGCGATCGACGCCGGCGTCGCCTTCGTCAACGCGATCCCCGTCTTCATCGCCTCGGACCCCGTGTGGGCGAAGAAGTTCGCCGACGCTGGCGTGCCGATCATCGGCGACGACATCAAGAGCCAGGTCGGCGCGACCATCGTGCACCGCATCCTCACCCGCCTCTTCGAGGACCGCGGCCTGACCCTGGACCGCACCTACCAGCTCAACGTGGGCGGCAACATGGACTTCAAGAACATGCTCGACCGCGAGCGGCTCGAGTCCAAGAAGATCTCCAAGACCCAGTCGGTCACCTCGCAGCTCGAGAGCAGCCACCTCGAGGCCGAGAACATCCACATCGGCCCGAGCGACCACGTGCCGTGGCTGCTGGACCGCAAGTGGGCCTACATCCGCATGGAGGGCCGCAACTTCGGTGACGTGCCGCTCAACGTCGAGCTCAAGCTCGAGGTGTGGGACTCGCCCAACTCGGCCGGGGTCATCATCGACGCGGTGCGCTGCGCCAAGATCGCGCTCGACCGCGGCATCGGCGGACCGGTCATCGGCCCCTCGGCGTACTTCATGAAGTCCCCGCCGATCCAGTACCACGACGACGAGGCCCACAACATGGTCGAGGCGTTCGCGAACGACGCCGCCGCAAACCCCGTCTGGCCCTAGAGCACTGCGCGAAGCCCCGCCGCTCGAGTGAGCGGCGGGGCTTCGTCATGTCTGGCCCTGCTCGACCCACCACGCCTTGAGCCGCTGGGCGGCTTCGTCGGGATCGATCTCGCCCTCGTCGAGGCGAATCTCCATCAAGAAGTCGAGGGCGCGACCGACCATGGGTCCCGGGGCGATCTGCAACAGCGCCATCACCGCGACGCCGTCGAGCGCGGGCCGCAGTCGGCTCAGGTCCTCGTGGGCGCGAACCTCCTCGATGCGCAACTCGAGTTCGTCCATCCGCTTGGCGAAGGTCGCGGCCTTGCGCGCGTTACGCGTCGTCGCATCACAGCGCGTGAGCTCGTTCAGCTCGGCGAGCAAGTGTCCGGCGTCTCGCACGTAGCGACGCACCGCCCGGTCGCTCCAGCCCAACTTGTAGGTGTGGAATCGCAGGTGCAGCTCGACGAGCTCGCGCACGTCGTCGATCGTCGCCTGGGGATACTTCAGCGCCGTCATGCGCTTGCGGGTCAGCTTCGCGCCCACGATCTCGTGGAATCGGAACGTGACCCCCTCCTCGGAGATGGCGCGCGTGTTGGGCTTGCCGATGTCATGGAAGAGCGCCGCCAGGCGCAGCGTGAGGTTGGGCGACGTCTTGTCCACCACGGCCCAGGTGTGCTTGAGCACGTCCTTGTGCTGGTGGATCGGGTCCTGCTCGAGCTGCAGCCTCGGCAGCTCGGGAATGAACTGGTCCGCGAGCCCCGTGCGCACGATGAAGTCCAAGCCGATCGAGGGCTGCGCGGTCAGCAACAGCAGGTCAAGCTCGCCGCGGATCCGCTCGACCGAGACCTTGGCCAGCGACTCGGCCATCGCGGTGGCGGCCGCCTCGACGGACGGGTCGATCGCGAGGTCGAAGCGCGCGGCGAAGCGCGCGGCGCGCAGCATCCGCAGGGGATCGTCCTGGAACAGCCGGACGGGGTCGGTCGGCGTGCGAAGCCGGCGCTCGAACAGGTCGATGAAGCCGTGGTGGTAGTCAAAGAGCGTCTGGACGCCGGGCGTCTCGTCGGCCAGCGCGATCACGTCCAGGGCCAGGGCGTTGATGGTGAAGTCGCGGCGGCTGAGGTCGACCTCGAGCGAGTCGCCCCACTCGACGGCCGGCTTGCGGGAGTGATCGACGTAGGCCTCGGAGCGGAACGTGGTGATCTCGGCCTTGACGCCGTTGTCGCGGATCACGCCCCCGATGGTCCCAAAGGCCCGTCCCTGCTCCCAGAGCGTCGCACAGACGCGGGCCATGAGCCGGGCCACGTCGTCGGGCCGGGCGTTGGTGGTGAAGTCGATCTCGTAGTCCTCGCGGCGGGGCTCGCCGAGCAGCGCGTCGCGCACCGAGCCGCCGACGGCGTACAGGGAGAAGCCCTCGTCGGCGAAGACGCGCGCGAGGGGACGGGCCAGATCGGCTAGTTCGACCAGCCGTCCGTGGGCTTGCTCCATTGACAACACTCGCCATGAAGGGTAGTTGGGCCCGTGGCCCGCCAACGGCGACGGTAGCCTGGGTCTGCATGTTCCACCGTTTTTCGACCTGGTGGCGGGCGCTCAGCGTGGTACTCCTCGGCCTCGCGACGATCACGTGGCCCTCGGCCTCGGGCGCCGCGACGACCCCGGTCTTCGCCGTCGAGCACCAGGACGCCTCGGCGGCCCTGTCGAGCTCGGGCACCGCGAGGATCAAGATCACGATGGCCTTCGCCCACCCGAACGCCTCGACGCGCGCCACGCTCGCGCTCTACCCGCGCATCATCATGCGCTCACAGATCGCACCCATCGTCTCGGGCGCCGGCGTCGCCGGACGGGCCGCCGCCTCGACGGGCTCGTTCGAGCCGGACTGCACGGCGTCGCGCTCGAGCTCGATCACCGTCGTGCTCTTCACGGGCCAGCCCCTCACGAGTCGCGGCCGATGCGGCCCGCTGCCCCGCCTGCGACTCAGCTGTGCCGGCGCGACCTGTGACGGCGTCTACCCGCTTCGCTACGCCGTCACCGCCAACGGGACGACGACAGTGGAGTGGTCCCTCGTCGCGGTCCAGTCCGTGGCCGTCTCAACCCCGCTGCGCCTGACCTGGATCACCACGCTCGGCGCGGGGACGTGGTCCGAGCGTGTTCGCACCGCAGCGGTCTTGACCGCGATCAGCCGGCGACCGACGCTGCCCCTGACGGTCAGTGCGAACTACGAGACGCTGGCGAGCGCCTATGACGCCGGCCCGCGCGGCACGCTCTGGCGCGACGCGTTGAACCACGCCGTCGCCAGCCCGCTGCACCGCATCATCAACGCCCCGCCGCGCCAGGTCGACTTCGCCGGGCTCGCCGCCAACGGACTCAGTGGCGAGATCAAGACCCAGCTCAACCTGGCGAGCCAACTGGTCGGGGCCATCACTGGTCGGTACCTCGACGCGCCAGTCCTGCTCCAGGGCGATCCCTCGGCGGCGGCGGTCGCGGCGCTCGGCACGGTCGGCGTGTCCGACGTCGTCGTTCCCGAGAGCCGGCTCACGGTCGAGCCCTCCACGACCCTCGCCTGGGGCGCCCCCTTTCACCTGACCGGCGCCGGTACGGCCGTCGCCCTCGCCGACGATCAGCCCCTCGACCAACTCGCGATCGACGGCGCCATCGAGCCCGGGCGCCGCGCGGCGATCCTGCTCGCCACCCTCGCCTTCTTGCACTTCGAGGCGCCCAATGCGCCGGCCAGCCGATCGGTCGTCGTGACCGTGCCCGCCGCGATGACGTCGATCCCGTTCTTCAACCAGGTCGCCTCGGGACTGGCCTCGGACCCCTTCGTCGTGGCCAGCAGCCTGGTCCCCTCGTTCACCTCCTCGCTCGTTGGCACCGACGGCTCGCCCACCACCCGCACCCTGCTCGCGGTGACGCCCTCGCACTGGAGCGCGAGGAACGTCGACTCGATCACCGCGCTCGCCATCCAGGTCGACTCGTTCAGCCAGGCCATCACCGACCACGCTGTCGCCTTCGCCCTACGAGTCGCCACCGCTCGCACCGAGACGACGGGCAGCGCGCAATCTCGCGAGAACGCCATCAACGCGGCCGCCGCCAGTCTCAACGCGCAGCTCGCCAAGTTCACGGTCGACCCGAGCGCCATCACCCTCGCCGGCCCCGGCACCGCGCTGCCGATCACGCTGCACAGCACCGCCCCCTACACGATCACGGCCGTCGTGCACCTGCTGACCAACCAGCTGCACTTCCCCAAGGGCTCGAGCGTCGTGGTGACCCTCGGCGCCCCGACGACGTCGGTACGGGTCCCGGCGGTGAGCCGGCACGGCAGCAGCCTCACGCTCCAGGTGAACGTGACCACCCCGAACCAGCAGGTACTGCTCGCGCACGCGGCGATCCAGGTCCGGATCGCCGGCTCGTCGGTTGTCGGGTACCTCTTGACCCTCGCGTCACTGCTGGTCCTCGCGGCGTGGTGGCTGCGGACGTACCGGCGCCGCTCGAAGGGGCGCCACGCCCGATGAGCACGACCTCGAGCCACTCCTCGCGCGTGCTGTCGATGGCGAGCGGCACGCTCGCCTCGCGGCTGACGGGGCTGCTGCGCGTCTTCGTCCTCGTCTGGGTGCTCGGGTTCACCCCGCTCGCGGACGCCTTCAACCTCGCCAACACGATCCCGAACATGCTCTTTGACCTCGTTCTGGGCGGGATCATGATCGCGACCTACATCCCGGTGTTCGTCGAGCGCCTGGCGGTGGATGGCGAGCGCCGCGCGTGGCACTCGATCTCCACCGTGCTCACCGCGTCGGTCGTCACCCTGATCGTGGGGTCGGTCCTCGCCTGGATCGCCGCGCCGTGGATCATCGACGGCTTTACGGCACTGCACCAGCTCGACGCGGGCCACGCGGCGACCCTGCTCAGCAACCAGCGCCGTGTGGCGACTGAGCTCCTGCGCTGGTTCGTCCCCCAGATCCTCTTCTACGGCCTCATCGGACTCGCCACGGCCCTGCTCAACGTGCGCCACCGCTTCGGCGCGCCGGCCTGGGTGCCGGTCGCGAACAACGTCATCGCCATCGCCGTGCTGATCTGGTTCCACCTCGCGGACCCGACGCCCGTGCTCGGCCAGCTCCCGGGATCGCGCGACCTGCTCTGGCTCGGCCTCGGCACCACGCTCGGCGTCGCGGTGCAGTTCCTCTTCCTGCTCCCCTCGCTCGCGCGCAGCGACCTCTGGCGCATCGGCCCGCGGTTCGACCGCCACGACCCCGCCCTGCACGCCATCGCGCGCCTGGGCGGGTGGACCCTGCTCGTCGTCGTCGCGAACCAGGCGTCGCTCTACGTGATCCTGGCGCTCGCCTTCGGCGTCGGCGGCAACGGACCGGTCAGCGCCTACACCTACGGCTGGTCGTTCTTCCTCATCCCCTACGCGGTGATCGTCGTCTCGGTGCTGAGCTCCCTCGCGCCCCAGCTGTCGCGGATGGCCACGGACGAGGACTACGCCGGGTTCAGCGAGCGGCTCCGGTTCGGCCTTCGCCAGTCGCTGGTGATCATCGTGCCGTGCACGGTCGGGTTCATCATCCTCAGTCAGCCCCTCGTGGCCGTGCTCAACCACGTCAACGCGACCCACACCCTCGCCGCGGGCACCGTCCTCGCGGTCCTCGCTGCGGGCATGCCGGGCTTCACCGTCTACATGCTCTGCGTGCGCGGGCTGCAGGCCATGCAGCGCGCACGCCAGGTCTTCGTGCTCTACCTCTTCCAGAACGGGCTCAACATCGCCCTGGCGCTGGCGTTCGGGCGCCACTCGATCGCCGCGCTGACCTCGAGCGTCTCCGTCTCCTACACCGTCGCGGCCGTCGCGGCACTGCTCGCGCTCTCGCGCCGCCACGTCTCGATCACCTCGACGATCTGGTCGGTTCACGTCCGTCGAAGCGCCGTGGCGTCGCTCATCGCGGGAGCGGCCATGGCCGCCGCCTACGCCGCGTCGAGCGCCAGCGTCGGCCTCGGCTTGATCATCCGGTTCGCGGGCGCGTTCGTCGTGGGGATCGTCGCCTACGTCGTGGTCGTCGCCCTCGGACAGCGCCGCGTTGGCCGGCGGCCCTCGAACGTGCAAGGCTGACAGACGGCGAGACGCTGAGGGGGACGTATGGCTCGAATCCGTGTGATCACCGATAGCGGTTCTGACATCCCTGACGACGTCGCGCGCCGGCTCGGCGTCGACGTGGTGCCCCTGACGATCCGCTTCGGCGACGACGAGTACACCGATCGCCTGGACCTCTCGCCGTCACAGTTCTGGGCCAAGTGCAAGGAGTCCAAGGTCCTGCCCGAGACCGCCGCCCCCTCCCCCGGCTCCTTCCAGGCGGCCTACGAATCGGCGGCGGCGAACGGCTACGACGGAGTCCTGGTCCTGACGATCTCCGCGGCGCTGTCGGCGACCCACCAATCCGCGACCCTCGCCGCCGAGGCCGTCGCGGATCTCATCCCCGTGCGCGTCGTGGACACCAAGGCCGTGTCGATGGCGGTCGGGCTAATGGCGATCGACCTCGCCGAGCTCACCGCGTCCGGCGCCGACCTCGACGGCCTGGAGACGCGGGCCCGCCAACTGCTCGAGCGCGTCGGCATCTGCGGCACGCTTGACACACTGGAACACCTGGTCAAGGGTGGTCGGATCGGCGGCGCGCGCGCACTGCTCGGCCAGGTCCTCGCCATCAAGCCGCTGCTCGCCCTCAAGGACGGCGTCGTCGCCGAGGCCGGCCGTCAGCGCACGAGGGCCAAGTCACTCGCGGCGGTCGCGTCGGTGGTACGAGCCAACGCGCCCTTCGAACGGCTCTCGATCGTGCACGGCGACGCCAGTGACGTCGATGACCTGGTCGCCATGATCGCCGACGTCGCGACCGAGCAGACCCTCGTCGTGACCGACGTCGGTCCCGTCGTGGGGACCCACGGCGGGCCGAGGATCATCGCCGCCTGCTGGATTAAGGCCTGAGCCCCTCGGACCACTATGTTCGTAGTGTGAGCGAGTCGAGCCCCACCCCAGACCGCGAGCCCGATCTCGTCGACCGGGCGCTTGGGACGCTGGACCACGCACTCGACGTCGTCCACGACAAGTTCCTGCGACCGATCCTGCTCGCCGGGCGCACCGTGGCCTTCATCTTCGTGTTCTTCCTCGTCGGCCTCGTCCTCGTGAGCGTCTTGATCATCGGGATCATCCGGCTGTTCAACGTCTACTTCTTCGCCAACCACGTGTGGCTCAGCTACGCCCTGGTCGGCGTGCTCTCCCTCACCGCCGGACTTCTCATCTGGCGCCGTCGCCGTCCGCTCCCCCAACGAAAGAATCACCATGACTGAACACACCCGGGTCCTCATCATCGGATCGGGCCCCGCGGGACTCACCGCGGCCATCTACACGGCGCGCGCGCAACTCAAGCCGATCGTGATCGAGGGCGAGCCCTCCTCGACCTCGGACCAGCCCGGCGGCCAGCTGATGCTCACCACCGACATCGAGAACTTCCCCGGCTTCATCGAGGGCATCTCGGGCCCGGAGCTCATGGCCAACATGCGCGCCCAGGCCGAGCGATTCGGGGCGGACCTCCGGGTGAACAAGGTGCAGCGCCTCGACGTCGGCGGACGTCCCTTCCGCGCGTGGCTGTCGGGTGACGACGAGCCGAGCATCACCGCCGACACCGTGATCCTCGCGACGGGCGCCCAGTCATTGATGCTCGACGTCCCTGGTGAGGCCCGTCTTCTCAGCCACGGTGTGTCCACGTGCGCCACCTGTGACGGCTTCTTCTTCCGCGGCCACGACATCGCCGTCATCGGCGGCGGCGACTCGGCGATCGAGGAGGCGACCTTCCTGACGCGCTTCGCCTCCAGCGTCACGATCGTGCACCGGCGCGACTCGCTTCGCGCATCCAAGATCATGCAGGAGCGAGCCTTCGCCAACGAGAAGATCCGTTTCGCGTGGAACACGAAGGTCCTCGAGGTCCTCGGCGAGGACAAGGTCGCCGGACTTCGCGTCGCCGACACGCTGACCGGCGAGGAGCGCACCATCGACGTGACCGGCGTGTTCGTCGCGATCGGGCACGTGCCGAACACCCAGCTGGTTCGCGGCCAGGTCGAGCTCCACGAGAACGGCTATGTGCGAACCGGAGTGGGCTCGTACACCAACGTCGACGGCCTGTTCGCCGCCGGCGACGTCCAGGACGACGAGTACCGCCAGGCGATCACGTCGGCCGGCTCGGGGTGCATCGCCGCCATCGACGCCGAACGGTGGCTCGAGGCCCTCGACGGCTGAGCACCGGTCCGTCGCCGTTCGCCGTGAGCCCCTCGCTGGCCCTGAATTTGGCACCACCAGGTAAGGTGGTCGCCACGACGCCACCGGGTGTCACTGGGAGGTAGCAATGACAAGCCCGATCACCATTCTCACTGACGCCACCTTCGACGAAGTGATTGGGTCGGCGGACAAGCCAATCCTCGTCGACTTCTGGGCGGAGTGGTGTGGTCCGTGCCGCATGATTGCCCCGATCCTCGAGGAGTTCTCGACCGAGCAGACCGACAAGTTCACCATCGGCAAGCTCGACGTCGACGTCAACGTCGCCACCGCAACAAAGTTCTCCGTCATGAGCATTCCCACGCTGCTGCTCTTCAAGGACGGCCAGGTCGTCGCGCGCATCGTCGGGGCCAAGCCCAAGGGCGCCCTGTTGCACGAGATCACGGCGTCCCTCTAACTACCCTGATCACAGGCCTTATTCAACGCGGCAGCGTGGGCCAGTCGGTCCATGAGTTGCACGAGCGGCTCCAGCGACTGGGCTACGGCGCGCCCGCCGACGACGACGCCGTCTTCGGTGCGGGCACTGAGGCGATGGTCGAGGCCTTCCAGCGCGCGCGGGGTCTGCCGATCACGGGCCAGGTCGATGCCACCACGTGGGCGCGACTGGTCGAGGCCGGCTGGCACCTCGGCGATCGACTCCTCTACCTCACGCGTCCCCACCTGCGTGGTGACGACGTCGCCGAACTGCAGATCCGACTCGCCCAGCTCGGCTTCGATCCGGGACGCATCGACGGCATCTTCGGCACCCTGCTCGACGGTGCGGTGACCGACTTCCAGCGCAACCGCGCCCTCGAGCCCTCCGGCGTCCTGACGCGCGCCACCCTGCTCGAGCTGTGGCGCATGACCTCGATCATGTCGGATCACAACCTCGTCACCGAGGCGCGTGACCGCGCCGGCTTCAACGAACTACCCTCCGACCTGGTGATGGTCGCCGGAACGACCTCCCTCGCCGGTGCGGTTGCGCGCGGATGGACGTCGGGCAACCTGGTCAGGCTCGAGAGCTCGAGCGCCGAGGAGATCGCTGCGACGGCCAACGGAGCGAATGCGGCCGTCGTCCTATCGTTCCAGTTCAACGGCGAGATTCAGGGCATCCACATCCACTACTGGGCCAGCTATCGGTCCCACTCGCGTCGCGGTGAGCAACTCGCGAGCGCCCTCGCCGCGGCGCTCGCCAACGCGGACCTGCTGCCGCGGGTCGAGGTGACCGGCATGGCCCTCCCGGTGCTTCGTGAAACCAAGATGACCACGCTGCACATCGAGCACGGTGCCTACGACGACCAGGTGGTCGAGATCGCGACCATCGTGAACGGACTAGTGAGAAAAGTTCTCCACAACTAGACCCTTACGGCGGTGTGCCAATGACTGCCGGGACTAGGAAAATCAGGCCTTTCCTGAGGGTGAATCAGAGTAAACCACAACTTCATCCACAAGTTGGGGAAAACTTCAACGAAAACGTTAGGTTTAATGTTGAAGGTTACTTCGCTTGTGAGATAACGATATACAGACGTTCTAGGTCATCAAGATCAGCAAAATCTATGATGATTCGACCGTTGCGGCCCTTCAGGTCCACGTGCACCCGGGTGTTGAGGTAATCCTCGAGCAAGTGCTCGAGCTCCGCCACGCTGGCGTCGGGCACTGGACGAAGCCGTGGCGCCCCCGAGACCTCACGCGGCATCGGCTCGTCGACGGGCACGATCTTGGGCTCCAAGAAGACCTTCACCGCTTCCTCCGTAGCGCGAACCGACAACTCATTCTTCACGACTCGGGCCACCATCAGGGCCTGAGCGTTCGGATCCGAGATGGCGAGCAGCGAACGAGCGTGTCCAGCCGTCAGGTCGCCGTTGACCAGGGCCGCCTGTGCGGCCTCGCCCAGTTGCAGGAGTCTTAACGTATTCGTAACATTTGCTCGACTCTTGCCTACGCGCTGCGCCACTTGCTCATGGGTCAGATCGAATTCGTCGATCAACTGCTGGTACGCCGCCGCCTCCTCGAGCGGATGGAGATCGACACGGTGCAGGTTCTCGACCACCGCCTGTTCGAGCGACAGACGGTCGTTGACGTCGTCTTGGACCAGTACCGGTACCGTCTCGAGTCCAGCCAGGGCCGCCGCGCGCCACCGACGCTCCCCCGCGATGAGCTCGAAGACGCCCGGTTCGCCATCAACCGGTCGAACGATGAGCGGCTGGAGCACGCCGAGCTCTCGAACCGAGGACGCGAGTGCTTGCAGGCTGTCGTCGTTGAACGACTTGCGGGGTTGGAACTGATTGGGTCGAATCGACTCGACCGAGATGCGCCGGAGCGGTCCGCCGACCTCGACGCCCTCATGCTCGACCTCTTCCTCGGGAGCATCGGGGATGAGCGCACCCAGGCCCTTGCCCAAACCTGGTTTCCTAGCCATTGATGATCTCCTCCGCTAATGCGCGATACGCCTTGGCGCCCTTCGAATTCGGATCGAAGTACGTTATCGGCTGTCCGAATGATGGTGCCTCCGCCAACCGCACCGTACGTGGAATGACGGTCCGGCACAACTCGACGGGGAAGTGACGCCGGACCTCTGCTGCGACGTCTATTGACAGGGTATTGCGCGAGTCGTACATGGTCAAGATGACCTTGGAGATTCGCAAGGTCGGATTCAAGTTCTTCTGGACCAGGTCGACAATTCGTTGAAGCTGTGTCAGTCCTTCGAGCGCGTAGAACTCCGTCTGGACCGGCACCATGATCTCAGTGGCCGCTGCGAAGGCGTTGATCGTAATGAGCCCGAGCGACGGTGGACAGTCGATGAAGATGTAGTCGAAGTCACCGTTCACCGACTCGATCGCACGCTTCAAACGGAGCTCGCGCGAGATGACTGACGTGAGCTCTTGTTCAACGCCGGCGAGATCAAGAGTGGCGGGAGCAACGAAGAGGTTGCTGAAGCCAGTCGGCTCGACGATGTCCACCATCGGCACGTCATTGAGAAGCACGTCATAGACCGAACGCTCGAATTTTCGACCGTCGACACCGAGACCAGTTGTCGCATTGCCCTGCGGGTCGAGATCGACGACGAGGACCCGCTTGCCGTTCTGCGCGAGGGCCGCGCCGAGCGATGTCGTAGTGGTTGTCTTTCCGACTCCACCTTTTTGATTGGCTACGGCGAAAATCCTCATCGTACTGTCGTCCGCCATGAGCCTCTTCCTGCGTTACGGACCCCCGACACCTGTCAAGTCCCCTGCCATTCAACACGGTTTTTGGAAGGTCGTCAAGTATCGATGTTTCACGTGAAACATCATCGCGTCCTGGCTCGAGTGGCCAGCGATGCGTCCGAAGCGAAGGATCCAATTCTTGTAATTCGCTATAAACATTAGGAATTCTCGATCTGCCGTCAGTTTGGCTGCCGGACCCGCGACTCGATGTTTCACGTGAAACATCGTCCAACGTACGCTTGGGGTGTCCACATCCGAACACTTCGCCACACTCGAGCGGCGCATTGGCGCTGGATTTACGCCCTCAAGAATGACATTGCGCAGCCGTGTGTTCCTTCAACGGGACCGAACCGATCATCTCTGACATCCGATCGGCGGTTCGTCCAAACGAGGTCGCCAAAGGCAGTATCCGAAGGCCGTTCGCGACGCTCGGCCAATCCAGTGTCGGGTCGGTGCAATTGTTTCACGTGAAACCTCGGTGGCAGTGCGAATGACCGACGACATCGACCTCGAAGCTCGTATCCCCACCGTTTCAGATACCTGATCACCACGAGCCGTGCGCCGCCGATGCACAACCCGACCCAAGGTCTCCAATGTTCGACGGGGAAGGTGCACGACCCGACCCACTAGACACCGAGGTGGGACCACCTCAGTGTTTCTGAGACCCGTACCCGTCGCGGGGCATCTTGGCGGCCCCGCTGGTGGGCCCCACCGTTGCTACGTTCTCCCGCCTCTCGACTCGAATCGGCGTTACCTTCCCTGGGCGCTGGTGCACGTCCACTCGGCAAACCTGCGTCGGAAGCCCATAGCGATGATCCAACCTCAGCTCAAGGCGCTGATTCGACAGCACCGGGGATTTGGCGACTCGTTGACTCGTACTAGGGTGCGCGACTTGGCTCTGACCCCTCCAATGGACCTATAACTGGTCCTGCCTACCGTTCGCTCCGGTTTCGCCGTTGTTCGATCAATGAACTCCGCGTTCCGTACGATCAGCGCACCATCTACGGAAGGAACACGAAGGTGGTACGCCACGATATCGGCTAGCCCTTTCATGCTCCCCATGTTTCACGTGAAACACCGCATGGTCGCGTCACGGCGTTGTCGCCTGGCGACGCTTTGACCGGCACCCTTGACACAAGAAACTCATGGTCGGGCTACGTGTTCGGCGTCCATGCCGCGCATTGGGGGAGTGCACCGTCGAACTCGGGGTCACGTGATCGCCCTCACCGGTCAGTCCGAGGCCGAACGTCCCAGGGTGGCGAGATGTCGAGTCCTTCTCATACTGCTCGATCTGGGATGTTTCACGTGAAACAAGCCACCCGGCACGCAGCCAGTGCTGATTGCAGCAATTTGGGGCTTTACCAGGCTCTCGGGGTCGCGGTCGTACCACCAGACGCGGGTCACGACCGATTTCCAGCGCCCCACCAGGCCTTCACGGCGATCACGACGGCCACGACGTTGACCAGGTTTGCTACTGCTCACTTGACACCATCACCACGCTGCGCGACGTGAGAAACCGTCAAAGCTACATGGGACCCACGGGTGATCGTGCCTCCGCGACCACTTCCATGCTCTATGGGAATAGACAGTCATCGAAGCGGGGGGTAACGGGCAAAGACCCAGGTGGTGACGCGAACGTGGTCGGACCGCGACGCGGTGCACTCGGCGCGTAGTCCTCACCGCGTCGGCGTCGGCACGCTCGGCACGGTCATGGCATCGAATTTCTGGCCAGCTGTCGTCATGGCTAGCCACGAAAGGGGGGTGCCTTCGCTGCTGGCGAATCTCTCATGTTTCACGTGAAACATTGGCCCACTCACGAACGGGGATTACGGATCCGCTCTCGCGCGTCGTACAGCGTGTGTTCTAGTTCTGGGCCCTCAGAGATCAGTGCGTTGTCACAGTGGCCAGGTACTGTCGTTGTTGGGTGTGCAAGGCGTTGGCCCTGCGAGCGCGCACCGTGAAGCACACGGGACGAGCCATTCGTCACCCGTACAAGCCTCGAGGTTGAGGTAGGGCTCTGGGAGAACCGGGAAATGCCAGGGGTTCCTGGTTATCCGGACGGCGAACAAGCACCGACCGTTGGTCGGTCAAGGCAAACCGGTGTGCCGGAAATGGGACACGCGCTGCTAGAAGACGGGGTTCTTTCCTGGTGTGCCCGAGGAACGAGGGAATCGCAGTGGCGTGGGACGAATCTTCTCCATCACCTTGTATCCAGCGCTCGTGCGAAAGGTCCCCCTCGACACGAGACCGAGCTGGTCAAGTCCCGTCGCGCTCCACCGATCGGCACCTTCGGGGGGTTCGGAGACGATCAGTAGTCCGCCGATGTGCAGGAATCGAACTGCGCATTCCGCCGTCACGCCGGGTGGACCGAACGACCGCGCTGTGACGATACTGAACCGCGAATCGCCCCTTGTCTCGCGAGCGAGGACTTCCGCGCGGCCGCGCCACACGCTGCCCCCGCTCGGCACGTCGTCCCAAGCCAGCACTTCGAGTAGAAAGTTCGTCCGCTTCTCCATGGAGTCGAGGAAGGTCGTGGGGTGCCCCCACACGTCAAGTAGTACGAGACCGGGTAGGCCACCTCCACTGCCGAGGTCGAGGATCGTGGTCGGGGGATCGGCCCGATGGGCCCGCCACGCCTCGACGAACCCCTCGGCGTGCTGAATCTGGGGTTCAATTGCACCCGGCCCCAAAAAGCCCCGCGCCCTCGATTCCTCGAGGGCGCGGGTCAACCATAACGATGTCACGGAAACAATTATGCCGGAGCGATCACCACAAAGCGGCGCGGCTCTTCTCCCTCGGACCTTGTGACAACGGTGTCCAGGCCACCGAGCGAATCGTGGATCGCCTTGCGGTCCGCGGCGGACATCGGCTCGAGGGCCCGTTCCTCGTTGGTCTCGATGACTTCCTGTGCGACCTTCTGGGCGAAGCGTCCGAGGGCCGCAACGCGTCGCTCGCGGTACTGCGCGACGTCCACGAGGATCCGGTCGGTGCGACCGGGGCTCTTCGCCTGGACGACGGTGCGCGTCACCTCTTGCAGCGCCTGCAGCGTCATCCCGCGCGGACCGACCAGGATGCCCAGTTCGGTCGGGGGATTGGCGTTGACGGCCAATTCGACTGTCTCCTCATCAAGCTCGCTCACCGTTATCTCGGCTGCGATGTTCATCGATGCGAGGAGTCCAACCAGGAACTCCTTCGCGATTGCACCTTGCTCGGCTAGAGAGATTCCCTCGGCCACTGTGTCCTCCTTCTTCGGACTTTTCTCGACCCGTGGGGTCCCCTTGTCTTTATGCGCCTTCTTGGGGTGGTTCTCCCCGTGACCGCTCTTTTCCTTCTTCTCTTTTGCAACATCGTCTCGGCCCGAGTCGAGCGTTCCTGCTTCCTTTCGACCAGACGCGTCAGCGGCCTTCGGCCCGCGATGCTTATCGCCTCGCGACGCCGAGCTACGTGGCCGGTCCTCGCGGCCGGTGCCGGAACGACGGGTCCGCTTAGGCCGCGGTCCCGTCGGGCGGACGCGAGCGCGGACGCGAGCTTCACCCTTGACGCGCCCGAAGAGACCGGTCTTGGGCTCTTCGAGGATCTCGACCTCGGCGTCATCCTTATTGACACCGAGGTGGGCGAGTGCGCGACTCGTCGCTTCGTCGATCGTCTTACCTGTTGTTTCTACCCAATCCATGGGTTAACGCGCCTTTCTCTTACGCTTTGACCGCGAGCGGGTCTGCTGCTGGGGCTTGATAGTTGAAGGTTTCGGGTCAGACGCACCGGACTTCTTCTCCGGCTCGATGGCCTCGACTTTCCCGACGGCCGGAATGGACCGCTCCTTCTCCTTGTTTGGATTCGAAACACCCGCGCGGAACATCAGGTCCTGGGTGATAATTCGAATGATGGTCGAGACGATCATGTACAGCACGACCGCCGCGGGAATGACGATGTAGAAGTACGCGAAGAACACAGGAAGGAAGCGCTGCAACATGAGCTGCTGGCTGGGCATGGCCTGTCCGGTCTTCTTGTTGCGATTGTTCATCTGCGCCATCTGGAAGTACTGCAAGCCAACGGCGAGCGCCACCAGGGCGAAGAAGGGGATCGTCGCTCCTAGCGACCCGTGGTGACTAAAGGGCTTGAGGTTGAGGTCCATGCCGAAGGCATTGATCTGACCGTGGGTCGCGATCAGGTTGTGGTACATCTTCGAGGTCGTTGGGATGTACCGAGGCTCAACGACACCAGCCGGCGTGATGTTCGTCAGGCCTCGAATGACACTATACAAAATAAATAGAAATGGTGCCTGCAGGAGGACGGGTAGGCAGCCGCCGACCGGGTTCGCACCCTCTTCGCGGTAGAGCCGCATCAGTTCCTCGTTGAGGACCTGGCGATTTTCCGGGCCTTTGTACTTTTGCTGCAGCTTCTTGATCTCCGGCTGCAACTTCTGCATCGCCATCATCGACTTCGTGCTCTTGACCGTGAAGGGGGTCAAGGCGCCCATGATGATGATCGTCAGCAGCGTGATCGCGACGGCGTAGTTCGGGATCAGGCCGTAGAGGAAGGCCAGCATCCATCCGAAGAGGTGGAAGATCGGCTGAAAGATCGCGCCGATCGAGTGAGTGATGGATGCCATTACTTCGAACTCCTTGTCTTACGCCGAGCTTCTGGGACGAGGTCCACACCGTGTGGACCCAATGGGCGACAGCGGCTCACCCGACGAACCGCGAGCAACACGCCACGCCACGCACCGTGGACCTCGATGGCCTCGAGGGCGTAGTTCGAACACGACGGATAGAACCGGCACGGCGACGGCCGACCCGAGGTCACGCGCTGATAGGCCGTGATGCTTCGAGCGAGCACCATCGCAGCCCAGCCAGGACTACGTGAGGAGCTGTGCTCGCTCGAGTGCCTCGTGGAGATGGGATCTGAGTTGATCATAGGAAAGACTTCCAGTCTCATTTCCGCACTTGATCAGGTATGTTCCTGATCTAACGGACGGATGAACTTCGTCGAGCAACACACGGAGCCGGCGGCGAATGCGATTGCGCACCACGGCGTTCCCGACCTTGCGGCTGATGGTGTAGGCAGCAGCCAGACCACGCCCTTCGGGTTGATCGTCAACGAAGACAACG
This sequence comes from Actinomycetes bacterium, assembly GCA_021790675.1. Lineage (GTDB taxonomy): Bacteria > Actinomycetota > Acidimicrobiia > Acidimicrobiales > RAAP-2 > RAAP-2. The sequence continues at coordinate 4,583 of JAJYGN010000009.1, read as the reverse complement.
CGCACTGGCCCGCTTCGGCCCCGTGCGTCGGGGCTGGCGAACCGTGCGAACTGCCGTCGGGTCCGAACCCGATCCGGCATCGATCACACCGTCAGATCGTGACGACCCTTGTCCCGACGAGCTTTCAGCACTGCCCGACCGGCGCGCGTACGCATCCGGGCACGAAAACCGTGCGTCTTGGCCCTCTTTCGCTTGTTGGGTTGATAGGTCCGCTTCACAGAATCCTCTTCTCACGATGTCACACGCGCTTCGCGAAACCCTCCTGGAGGGCCGCGAGCGATAGCGCCGATAATCCTACCGCACCGTCGCGCCCAGCCCCCACCCCACGACCAACGGTGTAACGTGAAACACCCAGGGGTAATCGGCTGAGCACGGGTCCCCCTCCTGTGGATAATGTCGATACTGACTTGTGGAGGAACGAAGTGGCGAACGGAGACGACGTCTGGTCAGCGCTACGAGAATCCTTACGTGGCAGTGCATCTGAGGCCGTTTGGTCCGCTGGACTCAACACACTTCGCCTTGTGGATTACCACGACGACGAGTTAGTCATCGGCGCACCGAACCAGATCCAACTGCAGCGCGTGCAACAGCGCTACCTGCCGCTCATCATCGAACAGGCCAAGCAGATCATCGGTGAGGACGTGCGTGTCTCGTTAACGATTAGTGACCAACCGATGACGAACGTCGACACAGTGACGACACCTGATGTCACCAAGACCGTGACGACGACTACGACGTACGCGCCGAGCGTCGATCGACCAGCTCGTCTCGACCCACGCATGACCTTCGATTCGTTCGTGCCCGGCTCGTCGAACCGTCTCGCGTTCGCCGCCGCGCAGTCGGTGGCAGAAACACCTGGTCGGGCCTATAACCCGCTGATGATCTACGGTAACAGCGGTCTCGGCAAGACCCACCTCTTGCACGCGATCGGCAACTACGTCCACGAGAACTACCCGGGACGAAAAGTCCTCTACGTCTCCACCGAGACATTCCTCAACGACTTCATTCGCGCGATCCAGACGCGCACACAGCTCGCGTTGCACGAGCGCTACCGCGAGAACGACGTCTTGTTGATCGACGACATCCAATTCATGGAGACCCGAGGTGAGACGTTCCACGAAGAGATCTTTCACACGTACAACGCGCTGCACGGCGACGGCAAACAGATCGTGCTCACGTCGGATCGCTCACCGCGCGACCTCGCGGGCATCCAAGAGCGTTTCCGAAGTCGGCTGCTCCAAGGACTCGTCACCGAGATCGATCAACCCGATCTCGAGACGCGCATCGCGATCCTGCACGCCAAGGCCGAGGGCGAGGGGGTCGACCTGCCCCGCGACGTCGCCGAGTGGATCGCGCACCGGGTCCGTGACAACATCCGCGAGCTCGAAGGGTCAGTGACCATGCTGCGCGCCTTCGCCAACCTTCGCCAAGAGCCGATCTCCCTCGACCTCGCCAAGAGCCATCTCACCAACCTCGGCCACGAGCAGGTCACCATCAAACCCGAGACCATCCTGGACGCCGTGTCGGACTACTACGGGCTCTCGGTCGCCGACATCCGCGGCTCCAAGCGGCTCCGGCCACTGGTGCACGCCCGGCACGTCGCGATGTACCTCATCCGCGAACTGCTCAACAACTACTCCTACCCAATGATCGCCCGGATCTTCGACGGGCGTAACCACACGACGGTGATCAGCGGGGTTGAGAAGATCAAAGAACAGCTGCCGGTGAACGGCGACCTCCTCGCCGAGATCAACCACCTCAAGCGACGTCTGCAGGGGGAGGGGTTCGAATAGGTTTGTGAACAACATGGGGACATCGTTGTTGGTTGGTGGGTGACAACTCGTGAGAAATCAACATCACGTGAATCTTTAGGTACGCAGGTTGAGACAGTTTTCGACAGTGGTGTTGGAAATCTGCCCAGGAGTTTCACCGGATCAATCAGGGGTTACAACGATCTATCCACAAATCCACACCCCTACTACTACCAACCACTGTTTCAACTAAACAAGCCACGTAACCTCAGTAGTCAAAGAAAGGCAACCGATGAAGTTCAAATCCGAGCGCGACATCCTGGTCGACGCACTGAGTAGTGCGAGCCGAGTCGTGGCGACGAGGCTCGTTGGCGCCACCTCCGGGGTACTGCTGACCCTGACCGGCAACCAGCTCGTGGTCACGGGCACCGACCTCGACATCACGGTTCGCACGACCGTCGACGTGATCGGACTCGAGGATGGGTCCGTCGTCGTGCCAGCCCGGCTCGTCGTGGACGCGGTGCGCTCCCTGGAGGCGGGGGCCGTCACGGTGGACGGTGGCGAGGAGACCGTGGAGGTCTCGCTCGGGCGCGCGAAGTTCTCCCTGCGCAGCTTCGCGGTGATGGACTACCCCAAGCTGCCACCCATCACCGGGGCCCTCATCACGATCCCCGCCGCCGACCTGATCCAGGGCATCACCCAGGTGGTTCGCGCAGCCGCAACCGACGACGCGCGACCGCTGTTGACTGGCGTGCTCTTCACGACCGAGAACAACGCGCTTCGACTGATCGCGACGGACTCCTACCGGCTGGCCGTGCGCGACGTGCCGGGCGTCTCCACCATCGGTGCGAGCCAGGACGTCCTCGTGCCCGCCCGCGCCTTGCACGAGCTGCAGCGCTCCGCGTCCTCGCTGAGTGACGACGCCGAGATCGGGGTCACGCTGACCAGCGCCGAGATCTCCTTCGTCGTCGGGCGCACGAACATCGCGTCGCGCTTGATCGAGGGGAACTACCCCTCGGTGCTCCAGCTGATCCCCGCGAGCTACCCCAACCGGCTGCGCGTCGCCAAGGACACCCTGCTCACGTCGCTCAAGCGCGCGAAGCTCCTCGCAAAGGACTCGACCTCGTCGGTGCGCCTGCTCGTGAAGGACCGCATGGTCGAGATCCGCACCCAGAGCCAAGACACCGGGGACGTCGAGGACAACGTCGACGCGGACTACGTGGGCGAAGACCTGACGATTGCCTTCAATCCGAACTTCCTGATCGATGGCATCGAGGCCGTGCCGAGTGACGAGGTGGTGCTCGAGATGTCGGACTCCGTGCGACCCGCGATGGTCCACGGCGTCGACGACGAGCGGTTCCGGTATCTCTTGATGCCCGTTCGCGTCCAGTAGACGGGATGCATCGCCGTGGGACTCCACGAGCTCACGCTGCGTAACTTCCGACTCTTTGACGAATACCAGTTCCGGCCCGACCACACGTCGGTCACGGTCTTTCTCTCGCCCAACGGCACCGGCAAGAGCTCGGTCCTCGAGGCCGTCTACGCCCTGGCGACGGCTGGTTCGTTTCGAACGAGCAGCGCCGCCGACATGGTGCGAGCCGGCGAGTCTGTCGCCGAGGTCCACGGGGTCCTGTTCCACCAGGACCGCCGGGTCCAGGTCGATCTGACACTCACCCGTGGCGCCCGCTCGACCCAGAAGCGGATGCTGATCAACGGTCTGCGTCCCCAGTCGCGCGCCGACCTCGCCGAAGCGCTCCCGCTGACGGTCTTCACTCCCGAGGGGGTGGACGTCATCCGCCACGGGCCCGAGCAGCGCCGGGACTTCCTCAACCACGTGATGAACGACGTAGATCCGAAGACGAGTCCACTGCTCGAACGGTTCACCCGCGTGCTCTCGCAGCGCAACGCCGTCCTGCGCCGGATCCAGGAACGGCGCGCCACCCCAGGTGAACGCGAGGAGCTCGAGGTCTGGACGACCGACCTCGCGAGTACTGGGCTGGAACTGGTGGGCGAACGCGAGGCGTTGCTCGCCCAACTCGACCCGCTGGTCAACCAGTACTACCGGGCCCTCGCCGACGACGGTCAGCCGGTCGCGCTGGGTTATGACCGCTCGTGGAGCGGCGACCTGCTCGACGCGCTACACGTCGCGTTCGACGACGACGTCGCGAGGGGTCACAGCACCAAGGGACCACACCGCGACGACATTCTGATCACCCTCAACCATCGAGACGCCCGACGTCAGGCCTCCCAGGGCGAACAGCGCTCACTCGCGTTGGCGCTACGGCTCGCGGGCCACGAGCTGATCCAACAGCGCCGCGGCGTCGACCCGCTGCTATTGCTCGACGACGTCTTCAGCGAGCTCGACCCCGTGCGCAGCGATCGGCTGCTGGCGCTGCTGCCCGTCGGCCAGACCCTGGTCACGACCGCCATGCCGCTGCCCACGAAGATGAAGCCGGCGTCGATCATCGACCTGGCGACAGGACGCGCGTGAAGGGCAGGCGCGGCGAGCCGGCGTCGCTGGGCGACATCTTGAACGTCGTCGCCGGCCGCCTCAAGCGCGTGGACGTTCGGTTGATCGACCAGGTGCGCGCGATCTGGGACGACAACGTTGACGAGGTGTTGCGCGCGCGCTGCCAGCCCCTGTTCATCAAGGACGGCGTGCTCGTGATCGAGGTTCCCTCGGGTGCGTTCGCCCAGCGGATCACCCAGGACGCGACGGCGCTGCTCGCCGTCTTCGAGCCACTCGGGGACGCCGCGCCGCGCTCGATCCGCTCGGTCATCGCGCCCTAAAACGACGCCGTTTGAGGGTCGCGGCCGGGCAGGGTGCGACAC
>JAJYGN010000019.1 GCA_021790675.1 Actinomycetes bacterium | reverse complement strand
CGAACAACGTTCATCCTTTATGCGCTGATAAGTAGCAGTGTACCGGCGGTGCGGCCAGGGGCGACCTCGCCCGACGACGCCGGTCGAGGGCTCATCTATTGTGGGACCGTGAATCCGCACGAGCGACTGCAATTGCCCCTGGTGGAGCGCGACCTCGAGCGGCTCGAGGCGCTGCTCGCCGATTCGGTGGTCGTCGGCGACACCTACCTGGATGCAGTGACGACGCACCTGATCTACGCCGGCGGCAAGCGGCTACGGCCGATGTTGGCGATCGCGGCCGCCACGTTCGGCGAGCGCGAGGCGACCGAGGAGGACCTGCTCGGGGGCATCTCGCTCGAGCTGATGCACCTCGCCTCGCTCTACCACGACGACGTGATGGACGAGGCCGACGTGCGCCGCAACGTCGACAGCGTGAACGCCCGCTACGGCAACCTCGTCGCCATCGTCGCCGGGGACTACCTCATGGCCCGCTCGGCCGGGATCGCCGCCGACCTCGGCACCGACGTCGCGGGCCTGATGGCGCGCACGCTCGCCTGGCTCACCCGGGGCCAGGTCTCCGAAGTGCGCACGGCCTTCTCCGTTGAGCGCACCGAGGACGACTACTTCGAGGCGATCGAGGGCAAGACCGGCTCGCTGATGGCCGCGAGCTGCCGCGTCGGGGCCATCACGGCCGGTCACAGCGCCGAGTACACCGAGGCGCTCACCGAGTTCGGCCGGTGCTTCGGCATGGTGTACCAGCTGCGCGACGACATCCTGGACGTCATCGCCGTGGACAACGAGTTGGGTAAGCCGGCCGGCCAGGACCTCGCCGAGGGGATCTACAACCTCCCGACGCTCTACGCGCTGCGCGACCCGTCGGTGGGCGACGAGCTCGGGTCGATCCTCGGCGCGGTGCTGAGTGACGACGACCGCGAGCGCGCCCGCAAGCTCGTGGTCGCGACCGACGGCGTGGCGCGAACCATCCACGCCGCCCAGCGGTTCCTCGAACTCGCCCGCCAGTCCATCGCCGCGCTGCCGAGTGAAGGTCTTCGCCGCGGCTTTGACTCGCTCATCGAGTCACTGCTGGAGGACCTGCCCGTCTATTAGCTCGGGCGCCCACTGCTCACGACTACGAGCCAGTTGACTCGCTCAGACCCGTGATGGTCCCGAGCAGACTCTCCACGGTGAACTCACCCGTCGGCGCGTCACGCACCACCCGACCCAGTCGCAGCACGATGATGCGGTCAGTGACCTCGAGGACGTGCGGCAGGCTGTGCGAGATGAATATGACGCTCAATCCCTGTTCGCGCGCGGACTTGATCACGTTGAGCACTTCGGCTGACTGGCGCGCGCCGAGGTGGTTGGTCGGCTCATCCAGAACGATCACGTGCTTCGCCCACGCGATCGCCCGACCGATGGCGACGGCTTGGCGCTGGCCGCCCGAGAGTTCCGAGACGGTCCGCTGGGTCGCGGGAATGGTGATGCCGACGCGCGCGAGCTGTTCAAGCGCCTCTTTCTCCATCGCCCGCTGGTCGACGAACCCCAGCCGACCGAGCAGCCCGCTCCGACGCTTCTCACGCCCGAGGAAGATATTCGAGCCGATCGACAGATCGGGGGCGAGGCCCGAGTCCTGATACAGGGTCTCGATGCCCGCCGCCATCGAGTCGTGCGGCGAGCGCCAGTGTCGTCGAACCCCGTCGACGATGACCTCGCCCGAGTCAGCGGTGTTCACCCCTGAGATCACCTTGATCAGCGATGACTTGCCCGCCCCGTTGTCCCCGACGAGTCCGATCACCTCGCCCGCGTAGGACTTGATGCTGACGTCATGCAGCGCCTCGACCGAGCCGTAGTGCAGCGTGATGTTGCGCAACTCAAGAACGGGTGTGCGCTCGCTGGCGATGGTCACGGCACTCTCCTCGAACGTCGGCGGAAGCTCTGCAGCAGGGCCGCCACCGCGATGAGCGCCCCGACCACCACCTGGATCCAGGTTGGCGGGACGTTGATGAAGATCAGTCCGTCGCTCACCACGGTCAGGACGGCGGCCCCCAGCATCGTGCCGGCCCAGCGCCCGACGCCGCCGGTGAGCGACGCCCCGCCGATGACCACGGCCGCGATGGCGACGAGATTGGCCGAGTTCGTGACGCCCGTGGTCGCGGCTCCCGATCCGGAGCGAATGTAGAAGAACATGCCAGTCAAGCCAGCGAGCACGCCGGCGAGTACGTAGACCGAGATGAGGTGGCGCCTCACGGCGATGCCCGCCGCGCGAGCGGCGAACTCGTTGGATCCGATGGCGAAGTTGTAGCGCCCGTAGACCGTGAGGTGCAACACCACGCCCAAGACGACGGCCACGACGAGCACGATGGCGACCAGCCAGGTGATCATACCGATGCCCGAGGCGCTCCAGTAGATGGCGCCGGGGTTGTACCCGACGGGCGCGCCGTGTGAGATGACCAACGCGAGTCCGGCCCCGACGCTGTAGGTCACGAGCGTGGCGACGAAGGGCACGAGATCGAAGGCGGTGATCAGCAGGGCGCTCAGCCCGCCGGCCAGCGCGCCGACGACGGCGCAGGCGAGCGTGCCCACGAGCAGGATGACGGCCTGATTCACGCCGTGGTTCACAAGTGGCTGGATCCAGCCGGCGGCCACCACGCCCGACACGGCGGCCGTCGATCCCACCGCGAGGTCGATCCCCCCGGCGACGATGACGTAGGTCTCGGCCAGCGCGATCAAGACGAGACCACTGAAGTCGGTGAAGAGGTTCGAGAACTCGCCGACGCGAAAGAACAGCGAGTTGCGCGAGGCGAAGAACAGGATGAGCGCGATCAGGACGACGAAGAGCACGAACTGCTGATTCGTCACGACGCGGCGCACTCGCGATTGGCTCTTGACGGTGGTTCCCAACGCGTCAACGGACGTGCTCACCAGGCTCCTTTAAGGTTCCAGCCGACTCTATCCAGGGTTGCCGGACCGGGCCCGTGGGCCCGGTCCGGCAACGGGGAGGGTTAGCTCGCGACGTACTGGTACTTGGCCAGCACTGACGCGGGTGTTGACGGCAACAAGGTGATGTTCGGCAGGGTCTGCAGGTGCGGGACCTTCTTGCCCTGCAACGCCGCGACGGCGTACTTGATGATCAAGGTGCCCTCGAGGGTGGGCTGCTGGGAGATGATCGCTGACAACGAACCGAGTCCGCCGGCGACCATCGACGCGATGTTGTTGGCGTAGCCGTCGTAGCCGACGATCTTGATCGAAGCCCCCGCCGAGCCTGCCGCCTTCACGGCGGCGGTGGCCCCTTCGGCGTCCGTGCCGTCAACCGCGAAGATCCCGGCCAGGTTGTGCGCCGAGATGTCCTGGGCGAAGGCCGACTGGGCGACCGACGGCTGAGACTGGCTCACCACGTCATTGAGCATCTCGATGTAGGGGTACTTGGCCTTGACCTCGGCCTTGAATGCGGCAACGCGAGCCGCGTCGGTGGACGTCGTCAGCGAGGAGACGCCGATGGCCACGTCGCACTTCTTGGCCGCCGTGCAGTCAGTGGCGTAGTGCATCGCCGTCGCGAGCGCGTCCGCGGCCGCCTTGCCGCCCTGGGTGTTGTTGCCCGTCACCCACGAGGTGATGTTGCGCTGAAACGACGAGCCGGAGTCGACGTTAAAGACCTTGATGTGCGACCTGACCGCCGCGGCGATGTAGGGATTGAGTGCCTTGGTGTCGGTGGGCGCGATGATCAGCGCGTTGGGCTTGAGGGCCAGCACCTGCTGGACGACGGGGATCTGGGTGGCTGGCGAGTAGTCGACCGGGTCGCCCTGCCAGACCAAGTTGACGTGCAACTTCAGTGCTTCGGCGTGAGCGCCCACGTACATCGACTGGAAGAAGGGGTCGGCTTCGGCGCCGACGACGAATCCGATCGTGTACCGGTGCGGCGCAGCCGAAGCCATCGGCGCGCCTACGGCGAAGGTCAGCGACGACGCCATCAAGGTCGAGGCGATCGCCACCCCCTTGGTTAAGCGCCACGAACGTGACTTCATAGTTCCCTCCCATTGTTCGAAACTGACGGCTCCACGGTGGCTCCGTCGTGTCTGGATAGGACCCTAGCGGTCCATGACATCGTTGTCAATCACGCTTTGAAGAAAAACGCGGGCCGGGAATCTCGCCGGATCCACGCTCAATTAACCTGGTCAAAGGGGATTCCAGGCGTGTCGGGCCGTCGTAGCCATCGATACGCTCGAACAGCAGCGCGGCGGCACGCTGTCCAATCGCCTCGAGGTCCTGGGCGACCACGCTGACCGGCGGGTCGAGCACGTCGGCCAGATCGAAGTCGTCAAACCCGACCAGCGCGACACGCCGCGACAACTCCCGGTCGCGCAGCGCGTAGACCACGCCCATCGTGAGCAGGTTCTGGCCCGCGAAGAACGCCGTCGGCGGCTGTTGTGCGTCGAGCATCGCCGTGGCGACCGCGCGCGCCTGCTCAATGGAACGCACGTCGGTGACGATCAGTGCCTCTTCGATCTCGAGACCCGCCTCGGACAGTGCGTCACGGTAACCGTGCAGTCGATCGACCGCGGTCGCGATTCGCGTGAAGTCGCCAATGAAGGCGACTCGCGCGTGCCCGTGGGCGATGAGGTGCTGGACCGCCCGTCGGGTGCCGAGCCGCGAGTCGACGATGACGGCGTCGGCCGAGATCGCCCGAGGCGGGCGGTCCACGAACACGAATGGGACGCCGAGGCGCTGCTCGTCGGCGAGGTACCGCTGGTCGGCACTCGCCGGAGCGATCACCACGCCGTCGACGCGGTGACGCGACATGGCCACCACCAGTTGCCGTTCGCGATCCGGGTTCTCCTCGAGGCTGGCCGCGAGCACCGAGACGCCGCGCCCGCGAGCGACGGCCTCGATGGCGCGCAGTACCCGGGCCGAGTAGGGATTCGACAGATCCTCGAGCAGCACGGCGATCGTAGACGACCGACGGTCGAGACGCCGCAGCGCGCTGGCGCCGAGGTTGGGCTGATAGTTGAGCTGCAGAATCGAGGCGCGGACCCGTGCGCCCATCTCCGCGACCACGCCGGGCTCCCCGTTCACGACCCGCGACACGGTCTTCACTGAGACACCGGCGTGGCGAGCCACGTCCTTCATCGTCGCGCGGCCCCGCACCACCCGAGCCGCATCCCCGTCGGTCACGAATCCTCCTTGCACGGCATCGGCGAGATGAGACTACGACAAAACGTCCCGACGGGACCACACGCTGTCACGCGCCGACGGCGCGGGCTACGACAGCGCGTCAACACCCACCTCGAAGGCGCCAACGATGCCCGAGGCGGTGCCGAGGCCGGGGGCGACGAGGAACGAATCGACCTCGGTCGTCAGCTCGGGCACCGCGAGATAGCCGTTCAACGAGTCGCGAACCTTCCCTCGGACACGCTCGAGCAGACCGGGCACCGCCATGATCCCCCCGCCCAGGACGATGACGTTGGCCGCCGTGATCGTCACGATGTTGCGCACCGCGTCGGCGAGGTACTCGCTCTCGAGCTCCCACGCCGGGTGATCGGCCGGCAGCTGGGGCCCGCCGCCGCGATGCCACCGCTGCTTGACCGCGACACCGCTCGCCAGACCCTCGAGGCAGTCGCCGTGTGACGGGCACGATCCGGGAAAGTCATCGCCCGGGCGACGCCGTACGACCATGTGACCGAGTTCGGGGTGCAACAGCCCGTGCACCACCGTCCCGTCGACGACCAGACCGCCGCCGATTCCCGTTCCCACGGTCACGTAGACGACGACATCCCTGTCGCGGCCGGCGCCGAAGCGGAACTCGGCGAGCGCCGCAGCCCCGGTGTCGGTGTCGACCCCGATCGGCAGCGACGCGAAATGCGGGGCGAAGACCTCGGGCCACGAGACACCACGCCAGAGGAGCTTGGGCGTCGTGGCGGCGATGGCCCGACGACTCAGGTCGACGGGACCGAAGGATGCGACACCGATGGCGGCGAGCGGTGTCTCAGCGTCACGTTGAGAAAACCAGTCGACTACGCGAGCAAGGGTGTCCGTCGGTGTCGTCGTGGCCAAGACGTAGCGCTGCGCGTCACGCACCTCTTGCCACGTACGCCCAACGGCGAGAACCATCTTGGTCCCGCCCGCTTCGATTGCTCCGATCACACCGTCCATCACGCCCTTTCGTTCCCCCGACACTAGGCAGCGCTGGGCCCCCTGTCGTCAGGCACCGCCCGGTCGTGGGCGCCAGCGCGCACAAAGCATGGCGCACAGTAGCAAGGCCACGATGCCCCGGTGACCGCGCGATCGTGCACCGGGCCGACCACCAGGGCGCGGCGATCCTCGCTCGAACCGGGGAGGACCCGAGCGGTTCGAACACCTCGATCGGTCGGTACCACCGCGTTAGGCGCGGGAACGATCCGACGCCGTTGTCGTCACAACACTGGCGCGAGCGTCGGCGGACCGGCGAAAGGTCGGCAGTCCCCGGCGCCGCGTCCGAAGGCGCTCGCGGCGCTGCGGCGCCGGTGACGCCGAGGCGAACAGCGGCGCCATCAGGTCCTGCATCGTATAGAGGCCCGGCAATTTCCCCGCAAGCCCCACCGCGGCGAAGCGGGCGCCGTCACCGAAGGCCTCGCGCGAGATCGACTCATGGCGCAGCCGCACGACCTGGTAGGGGAAGCCGAAGAGGATCTCGTGCACCCCGATGATGCCGCCGGCGCGCACGGACTTGATCTCGCACTCGGGGACCTCGAGGGCCTCGCCGATGAGCTTGGCGGTTCCCGACACCCCGTTCTTGAGCTTGAAGTGCTCCTCGAGGATCTCGACGTCGGCGTGCGGGGCGATCCGACGCAGTGACTGGGCGGCGAGGATGAGGAAGTTGACGCCAACGGTAATGTTGGGCGACCAGAGCACCGCGGTGCTCTGGCCCAAGCGGCGCAGTCGCGCCTGCTGGCCCTCGGAGTAGTGCGAGATCGCCGTCACCACGTTCACCCGGCGCGCGGCCGCGACCTCGCCGTAGTAGTCGAGACCCTCCTCGCAGGAGAAGTCGATGATGACGTCCACCGGGTGCTCGTTGAGGAGCTGCTGGGCCGACACCTCGTCAACGGTGAACATTAAGCCAGCATCGTCCGATGGTATATCGAGAATTTCTGGCACTGTTCGCCGGACCATTGACTCGTGTTTGCGAACAACCCATTCGAGCTTGATCGTGGGATCGCGCAGGAGAACGGCGGCGACCGACGAGCCGGCCTTGCCAAATCCAACCAAACCAACTCTCATAGCAGAACTCCTTGAGTGGGTAGCGGAGGGGCGGGTAGCCCCAGACGAACCCTAGTTGAGTCAGCCCAAACGACCCTGGGAGCACACTGTGAGATTCGTGAGAACTGCCTGTGAGCAAGAACCGTAATTCTGATATATTTCGCGTCGACAAACCGCTCAATTATCAGTGTATGAACGGGACCGGTCGCCCGCCGGTGCCCTCAGCCGCGTAAGGGTTTCAGCGTTGGGAAGGCGATGACCTCGCGGATGTTCGACTCGTCGGCGAGCAGCATGACGAGCCGATCGATGCCCACGCCGAGCCCGGCCGTCGGGGGCAGCCCCCACTCCAGTGCCCGCACGTAGTCCTCGTCGATGCGCATCGCCTCGTCGTCGCCGGCGGCGGCGAGCTGGGCTTGCTCCTCGAAGCGGCTGCGCTGGTCGACGGGGTCGTTGAGCTCGCTGAAGCCGTTGGAGAGCTCGCGGCCCACCGCGTAGGACTCGAAGCGCTCGGTGAGCTCGGCATCGCGCCGGTGGCGCCGGGCGAGCGGTGAAACCTCGACCGGGTGCTCGGTGACGAAGATGGGGTCCCACAGCGCCGACTCGGCCGACGCCTCGAAGAGCTCCGCGAGGCAGCGTCCGGTGCCCCAGGCGTCAGACACCTCCACGTCGCGCTCGGTGAGCAGTTCGGCCAGGCGCGAACGCGGCGTGCGCACCGAGACCTCCTCGCCGACGGCTTCGCTGGCGAGCTCGGCCATCGTGCGCCGGGGCCAGGGCGTCGCGAAGGAGAGCGCGCGGCCCTGGTAGGTGGTCTCGGTCGAGCCGAGCACGTCGGCGGCGACGCCGGCGACGAGCTCCTCGGTGAAGGACATCATGTCCTCGAAGTCCCAGTAGGCCGCGTAGAGCTCGAGCATGGTGAACTCGGGATTGTGTCGCGGGCTCACGCCCTCGTTGCGAAAGACCCGGCCGAGCTCGAAGACCCGCTCGAAGCCCCCGACGACGAGGCGCTTCAGCCAGAGTTCGGGCGCGATGCGCAGGTAGAACTCGCTGTCGAGCGCGTTGTGGAAGGTGACGAAGGGTCGGGCCGAGGCCCCCGTCGCGATCGGGTTGAGGATCGGGGTCTCGACCTCCATGAAGTTGGCCGCCCAGCAGCGCTCGCGCACCGCGCGCACCACCTCGCTGCGCCGCGCGAGGGTCGTGCGGGACTTCTCGTTCGCCCACAGGTCGGCCTCGCGGTGCCGGTAGCGCAGGTCGAAGTCGGCGATACCGGCCCACTTGTCGCCGAAGTTGTGCTGGGCGACCGCGAGGGTCTGCCACGAGCCCACCTTCACCGAGAGCTCGCCGCGCTTGGTGCGCACGATCTCGCCGGCCACGCCGACCCAGTCGCCCAGGTGCAGGCGCACGAAGTCGTCGAAGCCCTCGGTGAGAGCCGCGAGCGCGAAGAGCTGGATCTCGCCGGCGAGATCCAGC
>JAJYGN010000024.1 GCA_021790675.1 Actinomycetes bacterium | reverse complement strand
AGCACGCCGAACATGCGGGCCACGTCGTCCACGCGCCGGCCCAGTGGCCCGGGACTGTCCTGGCTCGCGCTGATGGGCACTACGTGGGTGGCCGGCACGACCCCGATAGTGGGCTTGAGGCCTACGACGCCACAGACCGACGCCGGACAGACGATGGACCCGTCGGTCTCGGTGCCCACGGCGAGTGGCGCGAGGCCCGCGGCGAGTGCGGCGCCCGAGCCCGATGAGGAGCCGCCGGCCGAGCGATCGAGCGCCCAGGGGTTGCCGACCAGGCCGCCGGTCGCCGACCAGCCGCTGGTCGAGCGCACCGAGCGGATGTTGGCCCACTGGCTGAGATTGGTGCTCGCCAGAAGAATCGCGCCGGCCTCGCGCAGTCGCGCCACCAGCGGCGCCTCGCGCGCGGGGCGTCCGAGAAGTGCGGTCGAGCCGGCGGTGCCGGGCAGGCCGATCGCCTCGACGTTGTCCTTGATCACCACCGGGATGCCGTGCAGAGCCCCGCGCACGCGCCCGTCGCGGCGCTCCGCGTCGCGCTCGGCCGCCACCTCAAGCGCGTCCGGTGCGAGCGCCGCGATCGCGCGCAGTGCGACCGGCGAATGCGGCGCGTCGATCGCGGCGATGCGCTCGAGCAGAGCCGACACCAGGGCGAGTGAGGTGAGCGTGCCCGCGGCGAGGCGTCCCTCGATCTCGGCGACGCTGAGGTAAGCGAGGTCCGCGCTGGGCGCGTGGGGATCGGTCATGGCGACACATTACCGAGGCCGCCGCCGAGCTGACCGACGACCCGTGTACCGTAGCGGCGGAGGCGACAACCATGTCCACCGCGCCAGAACGCGACGTAACGGCTGGCCGCGAGATACCGGCGACACCGACATCGGACACTGCGCAACTCGACGACCCGCGCCGCGTCGAACTGCGCGCCTGGCTCGCTGAGCACCCCGAGCCCTCCGGCGCCGAGCTCGCCGAGGCCGGCCTCGTCGCGCCGCAGTGGCCCGCGCCCTGGGGACGAGACGCCGACGTCGAGTACCAGCTCCTCATCGCCGAGGAGCTCGCGCGCGCGAACGTTGCGCGCCCGCTCAACCCCATCGGCATCGGCTGGGCGGGACCGACGATCATCTACGCCGGCACGCTCGAACAGCAGGCGCGCTGGCTACCACGCTTGTTGAGCGGTGAGGAGTTCTGGTGCCAGCTCTTCTCCGAGCCCGGTGCCGGCAGCGACCTGGCGGCGCTCTCAACACGGGCGCGCCGCGACGGCGACGAGTGGGTCGTCAGCGGTCAGAAGGTCTGGACGAGCTACGCGCACGTCGCCTCGTGGGGCATCCTGCTCGCGCGCACCTCGAGCGCGCCGCGCCAGCGCGGCGTGAGTTACTTTGTCTGTCCCATGGACGCGCCGGGCGTCACGGTGCGCCCGATCCGTGACATGACCGGCGAGCATGTCGTCAACGAGGTCGTCCTCGACGAGGTGCGACTACCGGCGGACTACCTCGTCGGCGCCGAGAACGACGGCTGGCGTCTGGCCAAGGTGACCCTGGGGAACGAGCGGGTCTCGCTCTCGGGAGAAGGCGCACTCTGGGGACGCGGACCCACCGCGACGGACCTGGTCGCCACGGTGCGCGAGGGAGAGGTCGCCTACGACGAGCTCGCGCGCGACGCCCTGGTGCGCTGCTGGTCCCACGGGGAGATCCTTCGCGTGCTGCGCCTGCGCCTGCTCGCGACAGCGCTCGCGGGGCGCGCCCCCGGACCCGAGGCGAGCGTGCGCAAGGCTCTCGCCGACGTCCACGGCCAGGAGATCATGACCCTCGCGAAGCGACTCGCCGGCAACGCCGGCATGCTCGCGGGCCGCGGACCGGGGTCAGGAGTCCGCGCCGAAGCGACGATGTGGAGCAACGGCTTCCTCTTCGCGCCGGCGCTGACTATCGGCGGGGGAACCTCAGAGGTTCAGCGCGACATCATCGCCGAGCGGGTGCTCGGACTGCCCCGCGAGAGAGAGATCTGATCAGACGTCCGCGTAGCGCGCGGTCGTGAAGGCGATCGTCGTCGGCACGCTGGTGGCGAAGACCGCGAGCATCAGAGTCACGACGACGAGCGGCGCGCCGCGGGTGTGGTCGCGAACGAAGACGAACTCGATCATCCCGCTCTGGACGATGTAGGCGAGCAGGGCCCACTTGAAGACCTTGACGAACGTCGCCCAGGCGAAGGTCCCGAGACGCGTCATCATCGCGCCGGCCACGCCGAGGCAGACGAGCCCGGCGACGAGCAGCGCAGTCGCGACGCCCATCGGGGGATGACGCGGCGCGTAGGCCGCCATCACGATGCCGCCGATCACGACGAAGCCCAACGCGATCGAGGTCAGCCAGGGAACCGGAGGGTAGTGACGGTCGGTCATCGCGAAGCCACCCGAGTCATGATGATCAGCGTCGCCACCTGCATGAGACCGAGTATCCCCGCGCTGTAGACGAAGCGCTTCATCAGGTGCTCGATGCGCTCACCGCTGGGCTGCTCCTTGTTCATCTCGAAGAGCACCGCGATGTTCGCCGGCTCGAGCACCCCGAGGGCGATGACGACCATGACGCCCACCACGATGAATGACGCGATCAGCCACGCGTGGTTCGGGCTGTCCACCGAGAGGTTGCCGAGCAGGCGCGCCACCTGGAAACCCGCACCCAGGTTCATCGCAACGACGGTCGGCATGATGATCACCATCTTGGGCATGAAGCGCGAGACGAATTCGATACGCGCGGGGATCGAAAGGCGCCCGAGGATCGGCCCGACGACGAGGCCCACGAAGAGGTCAATCGAAGTCCACAGCGCCCCGCCGACGACGTGGCTGAAGATGAGCCCCCAGCGCCAGTTGCCGAGGATCGCGGCGATCTCGAGGGCGAGGACGAGCGCCACGATGGGCAGCCCGGCGACGGGCACGATCGCGATCTTGGGTCGCGTCGCGGGCGCGTGCGTTTCGGTGCCTACCATAGGCCCTCCCCCGTTGATGGGGAAACTGTAGTGGACCCGGGCCGCGTTCGCGAGGATCGCCCTGGACGTGACGCGCGCACGATGCGAGGATGGGCCATGGTCGATGTCAACACCCCCACGCCGGGCCTGCCCGTGTGGATCGACGCGATGGTGCCCACGCGCGAGAAGCTCGCGGCGATGAAGGACTTCCTCTCGGGAGTCTTCGCCTGGGACTGGGAACACGGCGAGGCCGACACCGGCTTCTACTCCATCGCCACCCACCGGGGCCGCGCGGTGCTCGGCCTCGGCCAGATGGACGCGGCGTCCGGCACGTTCGTCACCTACTTCGCGACCGCGAACGTGGACGCGAGCGTCGCTCGCGCCGAGGAGTTGGGCGCCGCGGTCATCATCGAGGCGACTCCGATCCTCGAGCTCGGCCACATGGCTCTGCTGATGGACCCGGCCGGGGTGGTGCACGGGCTGTGGCAAGCGCGCGAATTCACTGGCTTCGGCGCACTCTACGAGGTCGGCGCGCCCGGCTGGTTCGACCACGTCTCGAGCGACCCCGAGGCGGCCGCGCGCTACTACCGCAGCCTGACCGGCCACTCGCTCATCGAGCCTGAGGCGGGTCTGCGCATCCTCAGCGCCGGCGAGCAATGGTTCGCGAGCATCTCCTCGCCTCAGGTTCTCGCGGGCCAGTCCCATTGGAATCCCGTCTTTCTCGTCGACTCGCTGGCGGCCGCGCGCGAGACCGTCCTCGAACACGGCGGACGGGTGCTCGTTGAAGAGATGCCGGTGCCCGGCAGCGCGATCAGCGCCTTCGTCGAGCCGATCTGCCACAACGTGATCGTCGTCATGCGACTCGGGGTCGAACCCTAGACCGGTCTCGATTCGCGTGTGAGAAGATAGGTCATGTCCACAACCCCCACTATCGTCGTCTGCGACGGCGACCAGACGGGTCAGGAACTCCTCGAAGAGTCCCTGCGCGTCATGACCCCCGAACTGCTCGGCGTCGAGCTGGCCTTCACCCACTTCGACCTCTCACTGGCGAACCGGCAAGCGACGAACAACGGCGTCGTGCGCGAGGCGGCCACCGCGATGGTCGAGACGGGCCTCGGGCTCAAGGCCGCCACGGTCACGCCCACCGAGATCGGCAGCGTCGGTTCTCCCAATCGCCTGCTGCGCGAGGGAATCGGCGGGTCGGTCATCGTGCGAACGGGCCGGCGAATCCCCGGCGTCGCTCCGGTCGTCGCCTCGACCAAGCCGATCATCGTGATCCGCATGGCCGTCGGCGACGCCTACGGCGCGGCCGAGGGTCGAGAGGGCGCTTTCGGCGGGGTCGGCGAAGTCGCCTGGCGCACTGAGCGCATCGAGCGTTCGATCTGTCGCCACGTGGCCGAGTACGCCTTCCAGGCGGCGGCCCAGGTGGGCGGCATGGTCTACGGCGGGCCCAAGTGGACGGTCTCTCCCACCTACGAGGGCATGCTCAAGGAGGAGATGGACGAGGCGGCAACGCGCCACCCCGGCGTCGCCTACCGCCCCGTGCTGATCGACGCGACCTACGCCGGGCTGCTGACCGACGTGCACGACCAGACACTCGTGATTCCTTCGCTCAATCGCGACGGCGACTGCCTGTCGGACATGGTGCTGGCCCTCTTCGGCTCGATCGCCGGCGCCGAGTCGGTGCTGTTGTCACTAGACGAGAACCTGCACCCCACCGTGGCCATGGCCGAGGCGCCCCACGGCACCGCGCCCTCGCTCGAGGGCAAGAACGTCGCCAACCCGATGGCGATGCTGCTGGCCCAGGCCGCGCTGCTCGACCACGCGGCGATCCACTTGGGCGACGACGCCTTCCGCCACGCCGCCGAGCGCCTGCGCGCGGCGACCCTCGAGGGGGCGGCCGCGGGGATTCGCACTTTCGATCTGGGTGGCGATTCGACCACGAGCGGTGTCGTCGACGACGTCATCGGGCGCCTGCGCGAGGGCCGCTAGCCGGGTTCACCGTCCTTGGCCCCTTGTCCTTTGATACCCCTGGGGGTATACTGATACCACGGACAAGGAGGTCGCATGAGAAACGAAGCAACTCTCGATCGGTGGCTGCGCGGCGTGCTGGCGGTGGTCGCGGCGATCGTCGCCATCGCCGTCGGATCCTCGAGCGTCGGGGGTGTGATCCTGTGGATCGTCGCCGTGGCGCTGGCCCTCACCGCGGCGACCGGGTTCTGTCCGCTCTATCGTGTGCTGAAGATGAGTACGTATCACCACTAGGAGGCCCCGATGGGCGAACTGACGACGACGGTTACCCATCCACTCAGCGACGTTGACGCGGCGGTGCGCGCCGCGCTCGCGAACGAAGGTTTTGGCGTCCTGACCGAGATCGACGTGGACGGCGTCTTTCGCGCGAAGCTCGGCATCGAACGCTCGCCCCTGAAGATTCTCGGCGCCTGCAATCCGAACTTCGCCCACGACGCCCTCGAGCGCGACGCGAGCGCGGCGCTCGTGCTCCCGTGCAACGTCGTGCTCGAGTCCCTCGACGGGTCCACCACGCGTGTGACGATCGCCGATCCCGAACAGATGATGCCCGCCGAGAACATGTCCGACCTCACGGCCGACGCGCGGGCCCGCCTGGCGCGAGTGATCGCCGCGCTCTAGACCATGGGTCTCTATCAGCGCGTGATCGTGCCGCGCGTCGTTAACTGGGCGTGCGCGCTGCCGCCCATCCACCGCTGGCGCGAGCGGGTCTGCGCGGGACTGTCGGGCGACGTGGTCGAGATCGGATTCGGCACGGGGCTCAACGTGCCCGACTACCCCGCCGCGGTCACTCGCGTGTTCGCCGTCGAGCCCTCGGACGTCTCCTACGCCCTCGCCGCGCGCCGCGTCGGCGCCTCGCGAGTGAGAATCGAGCGCGTCGGCCTCGACGGGCACGCACTCGCCCTCGCCGACGAGTCCTGCGACGCGGCGCTGATGACCTTCACGCTGTGCACGGTCGAGAACCCGGCCCGCGTGCTCGCCGAGGTGCGCCGCGTCCTGCGCCCGGGAGCCTCACTGCACTTCCTCGAGCACGGCGTCGCGCCGAGCGCGCGCGTCGCGCGCTGGCAGCGCTGGCTGGATCCGATCGAACAGGTCGTCGCCGACGGCTGCCATCTCACGCGCGACGCGCCGGCGCTGGTGCGCGCGGCGGGTTTCGAGATCGTCGAACTCGAGCAGGGATTCGCGTCCGGACCCACGCCCTGGTCCTACTTCAGCGTGGGACGGGCTCGGCGCTAGTTATCGCCCGAGATGACCACGCCGTCACCCGACGACTGGTCGGAGTGCCCCGGCGGCGAGCCGAGGATCTCGAGTTCGACCTCGCGCTCGGTCGTCGCCGCCACCACGGCATTGCGATACGCCGCGCGCGCGTGAAGCTTGTCGGCGGCACTCCTCGCCCGGGCGAGGGACTTGAGGTACTTCGCGTGCGCCGCGGTCACGCGCTGGCCGTAGGAGTGGTTGATGCGCGTCAGTGACTTCTCGTAGTCGGCGAGGAGCTGAGCGTAGGTCTTAATCGTGACACGTCCGTGCGCGGAGAGGGCGACCGAGGCCGAGTTGCGGGCGGATGCGCCAACGGCCCCGGCCGCCGTCACGCCGACGCCCAGCGTCAGGCACGCCGCCACGGCTACCGCCGACGCTCGTCTCGCTAACGACATGGACACTCCTCGATTACGAGGAAAAGACTACCGAGAATCCTTGAGAATGCGTTGTGAATGGCCCTCGGAACCAGTAAGAACCGGCCCCCGCGCGAGGATTTCGCTTCGCCGCGCGCGCCGCGAACACTACCCTTGCCCTATGGGGTGCACAAAATGACAACGGTCCTGGTCGTCGACGACGAAGCGGGCGTGCGCGAGCTGCTCGCCGACACCCTGCGCATCGCCGGCTACGAGACCGAGGTGGCCGGCCAGGGCCTCGAGGCCCTCACGATCTTCAAGACCCGCACGATCGACCTGTGCATCGTGGACATCAACATGCCCACGATGGACGGCTTCGAATTCGTCGAGACCGTTCGAAAGACCGATCCGACCATTCCCGTCCTACTGCTCTCGGCGCGCGACGCGCCCACCGACGTGGCTAGGGGGCTGCGCATCGGCGCCGACGACTACGTGCGAAAGCCCTTCAGTCTCGAAGAGCTCTTGCTGCGCGTGGCCGCCATCCTGCGCCGCACCGCCGGCACGGACGACGAGCGCCGGCTGCGTTGCGGGCCGCTCACCATGAACGTGGACCGCCACGAGGTCGCCTACGGCGACGAGCCCATCGAGGTCTCGGCCACCGAGTTTCGCCTCCTCGAAGTGTTGCTCGCCCACAAGAACCGGCTGCTCACACGCGAGCAGCTGCTGCGCGACGTGTGGGACATCGACTTCGACTCCGACACGTCGGTGCTCGACACGTACATCTCGTACCTGAGAAAGAAGATTCACCGCGAGGGCTTCGCGCCGATCACCACGGTGCGCGGGGTGGGGTTCAAGCTGGTCGACGCCGCGGGGCAGTGAAGCTCTCCACACGCCTGACCATCCTGCTGATGGTGATCACCGCCCTGGTCGCCCTGGCGGTGGGCACGTTCGCCGTCTCGGCCTCGAGCCGCGCGCAGTACGCGACACTCGACGACTCGATCAACGCGGTGGCGGCCTCCGGCGAGGGGCACCCGCTCACGGCACTGACCAACGCGCTCAACCTCGTCCAGCAGGACAACCTCGACCTCACGCTCGACGTCGTGGACCCGACCGGCGCCGTGACCCAGATCTCCTCGAGTGAGATCCCCCTCACCGTGAAGCCGACCCTCGCCAACGTGAAGAGCTCGCTCGGCTCGATCCGCACGGCCGCGAACCTGCCGGGCTTTCGCTTTCGATCCCTGCCGGTGGGCGGCGGCGCCTACCTCGTGATCGCGGGCTCGACCGCGACCATCGCCGGGCACGTCCACCAGGTCGTGATTCGCACCGTGCTCGTCGGCCTGCTCGCCGCGCTTCTCATCGGCGTGCTCGCGCGCCTCGCCATGGCGGGCGAGCTTGCGACGATCCGCCGGCTGATCACCTTCGCGACCGAGGTCGCCGAGGGCGACCTCGACGATCCCGTTCCCCCGGCCACGGGCAGCTCGGACGTGCGCGAACTCCAGCGCGCGCTCGAGCACATGGTGCGCTCGCTGCGCGCGACGATCGACGCGGAGAAGCGCAGCGCCGTAGCGATGCAGCGCTTCATCGGCGACGCGTCACACGAGCTGCGCACACCCCTGACGGTGATCACCGGCTACGCCGAGCTCCTCGCTGGCGGCCAAGCCGACGAGGAGCAGCGCCAGCGGGCCCTCGAGCGCGTGCGAAAGGAAGTCGCGCGCATGGACGTGCTGGTGGCCGATCTGCTCTTCCTCGCCGAGGTGGCCGAGGTGCGCGGACGCGGCGAGACGTTGATCAACGCCTCGGAGGTAGTGAGCGGCGCGGCCCACGACTTCGCCATCGACCACCCCGAGCGCGACGTGGAAGTGAACGTCGGCGAGGGCGTGACGGTGAAGGGGCGCCTCGACTTCTTCGAGCGCCTCCTCAACAACGCCTTCGCCAACATCGCGCGCCACACCGAGGCGACCGACCCCGTGCGCATCAGCCTCGCGCGCGAGGGCGCGCGCGTCACCCTCGACATCGACGACGGCGGCCCCGGGATGCCGAGCGACGCCTACGGCGCTGCGCCGGAGGGATTTCGCCGCTTCGACCCGAGCCGCTCGCGAACCTCGGGCGGCTCGGGGCTCGGCATGAGCATCATGGCCGACGTCGCGGCGTCGATGAACGGCTCGCTGGCGACCTCGCGCAGCGACCTGGGGGGACTACGGCTTCACTTCGACTTCCCCGCGGGAAGCTAACTCGCGGATCCGCCCTTGTCGAGGTTCGCCCGGCGACGCTCAAACTCCTCGTCATCGATTTCGCCCTTGGCGTAGCGCAGGCGCAGGGCCTCGAGGGCCGCGCCCGCACTCGCGCTCGCACCGGGCCCGGGGAGCTGCCCCGCGCGAGAGTTGGAGTAGTGGCGCACCGAAGCGACGATGCCCCAGACCAGCAATCCCCAGAACAGGACCATCATGAGCATCATGAAGATCCCCCAGCCGCCGGGACCATCCTGATATTGCCATCCGTACATGCGGACCTCCTTCAGCCCCCACTGGTGACGCTACCTCCCACGGTGACGGCACAGATACGGCCAGCGTAAGAACTCGATCTGCTGGTACCGTGACGAAATGTTCGCCCGCTACTCGCTCACCGCGCTCGACTGCCCCGACCCGCTGGCCCTGGCCGACTTCTACTCGCGCCTGACCGGGCTTCCCGTCGAGCCCCTCGGCGACTTCAAGCCAGAGGACGTCACCTGGATCGAGCTCGTGGCCGAATCCGGGGCCACGATCGCCTTCCAGAAGGTGGCGAACTACGTCGCCCCCACCTGGCCCGAGGGTCCCGTCCCCCAGCAGCTGCACCTCGACTTCAACGTGACCGATCTGGACGCCGGCGAGGAGTTCGTGCTCTCCCTCGGCGCGACGAAGGACCCGTTCCAGCCGGGCGAGACCTTCCGGGTCTATCGCGACCCGGTGGGACATCCCTTCTGCCTCGTCTGGTGGCCGCGTCCCGAGGGGGTCTGAGACTTTTAGGCTGGGGCGATGACCACCCCCCTGAGGGTCCTGGGCACCTCGTGGTGCTCGGACTGCACCCGATCCAAACGCTTCCTCGACGAGCACGACGTCGCCTACGAGTGGACCGACATCGAGGCCGACGAATCGGCCGCGCGCGAGGTCGAGGCCCACAACAACGGCACGCGCGTCGTGCCCACCATCTTCCTGCCCGACGGGACGATCCTGGTCGAGCCGAGTGACGCCGCACTCGCCGGCGCCCTCGGGATCGCCCTTTAGCCCCGCCGGGTCCCAGCCGATAGACTGAACCTTCGCGCCTCGGGGTCTCGATCCCGAGGTCCGAGGACCTGTGGTGCAGCTCGGAGTGCACGCCGCCCTGTCAAGGCGGAGGTCGCGGGTTCAAATCCCGTCAGGTCCGCTCCGACACCCGTGAGGGTGCCGAGCATGGTCGAGTAGCTCAGTTGGTAGAGCGCGCGCCTGAAAAGCGTGAGGTCACCGGATCGACGCCGGTCTCGACCACCAGTAGTGGTGCCGCGAGCGCGGCATCTGCCAAGGTGGGTGAATGGACATCCCCCTCGTCACCCCGCGCTACGCGCCCCAGCCCGACGGCGTTGCCTGGCCCGTCGAGGCCTGGCCCACGGGCGAGGCCTCACCCGCACTGCGCGACGCCGCTGACGGAGCCTTCGACGACCCCGCCCTCGGGGTGACCAACGCGGTACTCGTCGCGCGCGGCGGACGCCTCGTCTACGAGCGCTACGGCGGCGTGATCGAGTTCTTCGACCGCCCACCCGAGCCGGTGGGGCCCGACAGCCCGCTCCTGTCGTGGTCGATGGCCAAGTCGATCCTGCACCTGGGACTGGGTCGTCTCGTCGAGTCCGGCCGGCTCGACCCCGTGGGCCTGGCCCCGGTTCCCGCGTGGACGGGGGAGGGAGATCCGCGCGCCACGATTCGCGTCGCGGACCTGCTCGCGATGCGCGACGGCCTGGGATTCGTCGAGGTCTACGAGATCGGCCAGACGAGCCACGTGATCGACATGCTCTTCGGCGAGGGCAAGGAGGACGTCGCGCGCTATGCCGCGTCCATCCCCCTCGCGCACGCGCCGGGGACCGTCTTTAACTACTCGAGCGGCACCACCAACATCCTCTCGGGCATCGTCGCCGACCTCGTCGGGCGCCACGACGACTACCGGGCCTTCCTCGAGGAGTCGATCTTCGGCCCCCTCGCGATGGCGAGCGCCTCGCCGGGATTCGACGCGGCGGGCACGTTCATCGCCTCGAGCTACGTGCACGCGACCGCTCGCGACTTCGCGAAGTTCGGCCTGTGCTACCTGCGCGGGGGCGTCTTCGCCGACCGCCAGCTCGTCTCGCGCGACTGGACCGACACCGCGCAGGTCCCCCTCAGCGTGGAGACGGAGAGCGGGTACTACTACTCCTGGCAGTGGTGGGTCACCGGCGACGAGTACGGCACCTACTGGGCGAGTGGCTACGAAGGCCAGTCGATCAGCGTGGTGCCCGCGCTCGACGCGCTCGTGCTGCGCTTTGGCCACACCTCCGAAGAGCACTACCCCGAACTGTACCGCTGGCGCGCGAACCTGCTCGACGTGCTCGCTCAGGAGCCGACGTCGTAGGTGAATCCCAGGTCGGCGGCGCTGAAGAGCGCGTCGAAGGCGACGCCCTCGCTCGCGGCGAGCGCCGCGGCGGTGCCCCCGCGATCCACCACCGCGAGCACCAGCACCGGCGTCGCGCCGAACTCGCGCACCACGCGCAGGGCCTCGAGCAGGCTGGTGCCGCGACTCGTCGTGTCCTCGGTGATGACCACGCGATCTCCCACCTCGAGACAGCCCGCGATGCGCCCACCCGCACCGTGATCCTTCACCTCTTTTCGCACGCTGAAGGCTCGCAGGTAGCGCCCGCGCGTGGCGGCGACCGCCGCGGTGACGAAGCTCGCGCCGTCGGCGCCCATGGTGAGGCCCCCGATCGCGGTGGCGTCATCGGGAATGCGCTCGAGCATCAGCGTGGCGAGGTCCTCCATCACCTCGGGGGCGAGGATCGTCTGCTTGGAGTCGATGAACCAACTCGAGCGCTTGCCGGACTTCAAGACGAAGTCGCCGCGGCGCACCGAATGGGCGAGGAGGTGCTCGCGTACGCGTGCTCTCGCGCTCATGCGAGCACCACCCCGGAGAAACCCTCGCGGACCTCGCCGACGACGACCGCGTCGTGCAGCGCGAGCGCAAACAGCGCCTCGTCGGCCGCCGCGGCGTCGAGGGCGATGACCATGCCGAGACCGCAGTTGAAGACCCGGGTCATCTCCGCGGCCGACACCGCACCACGGCGCTGGATCTCGAAGAAGACCTCGGGGGTCTCGAAGCTCGCCATGTCGATGGCCGCCTCGAGCCCCTCGGGCAGGACGCGCACGACGTTGCCGGTGATGCCGCCGCCGGTGATGTGGGCCGCGGCGTGCACCGACTCGCCGAGACCGGCGAGCAGGGAAACGACCGCGGGCGAGTAGATCACCGAGGGGCGCAGCAGCTCGTCGGCGAGGCTCGTCGACGCGCCCGCCCAGGCGGGCGCGTTCAGGTCCGCGCCCTCGGGGGCCAGCACCGCGCGCGCGAGGGAGTAGCCGTTGGAGCGCAGTCCGGGCGAGTGCAGTCCGATCAGCACGTCGCCGGCGCGCACCCGTTCGGGTCCGAGCTCGCGACCGCGCTCGAGCACGCCGACCGCAAAGCCGGCGAGATCGAGGTCGTCGGGTGACATCACGCCGCCGTGCTCGGCGGTCTCACCGCCGAGCAGGGCCACGCCGGCCACGCGACATCCCGCGGCCACGCCGTCGACGAGCTCGGCCAGGCGAGCGGGCACGAGGTGGCCGACCGCCACGTAGTCGAGCAGGAAAAGCGGCTCGGCCCCCACGCAGACGAGGTCGTCGACGAGCATGGCGACGAGGTCGACGCCAACCGTGTCGTAGCGATTGGTGCGCCGGGCGATCTCGAGCTTGGTGCCCACGCCGTCGGCCGAGGCGACGAGCACCGGCGCGTCGTAGCGGCCCAGGGCGAAGAGTCCGCCGAATCCTCCGATGCCCCCCAGAACCTCGGGGCGCATCGTGGAGGAAACGGAGGCGCGGATGCGCTCGACCGACTCGTCGCCCGCGGCGATGGACACGCCCGTCTGGTCGTAAGTCAGGCCGCCGGCGACGTCGAGGAGGCGGCTCACCAGCGGCTGGCGCGACCGATCGCGACGGGGGTCGGGGCCGGGTAGTGGCCGGTCAAGCAGGCGTCGCAGCACTCGTCGACCAGTCCGATCGCCGCGCGCAGGTTGGCCAGCGAGATGAACTCGAGCGAGTCACAGCCGATGTACTCGGTCATCTCGGCGACCGTGTGATTCGCCGCGAGCAGGTCGTCGCGCGTGGGCGTGTCGATGCCGTAGAAGCAGGGCCACATGAAGGGCGGTGAGGAGATGCGCAAATGCACTTCGGTCGCGCCCGCGTCGCGCAACATCCCCACCAGGGCGCGCGTCGTCGTGCCGCGCACGATGGAGTCATCCACCACCACGAGGCGCTGGCCGGTGATGTTCTCGCGCAAGGGATTGAGCTTGCGCCGCACGCCGGCCGCGCGCTGGTTCTGGGTGGGCGCGATGAAGGTGCGCCCGATGTAGCGGTTCTTCACCAGCCCGTAGCCAAAGGGGATCCCTGAGGCCTTGGCGTAGCCTTCGGCGGCCGGCACGCCCGAGTCGGGCACGCCCATCACGATGTCGGCCGCGACCGGTGACTGCGCCGCGAGCAGCTCGCCCATGCGACGCCGGCTGGTGTGGACCTGGTGTCCCATGAGATAGGTGTCGGGGCGCGCGAAGTAGACGAACTCGAAGATGCAGAGCTTCTCGGCACCGCTCGCAGGCTCGAGGAGCTGGCGTGAGGTGACACCGTCGTTGGTGATCGTGACCATCTCGCCCGGAAGGATCTCGCGCACGAAGGCCGCGCCCACCACGTCGAGGGCCGGCGACTCCGAGGCCACGACCCAGCCTTCGGGGGCGTCGTCGGTGCCGAGTCGTCCAAGACACAGCGGGCGAAAGCCGTGGGGGTCGCGCACCGCGTGCACCGCGTCGGCCTCGAGGATGACCATGGAGAAGGCTCCCTCGGCGCGCCCGAGCACGTGGCCGAGGGCGTCGGCGAGGACCGCGCCGGACTCCACCTCGCGCGCGAGCAGTTCGGCCACCAGGTCCGAGTCCGAGAGCATCGACGTGACCGACAGACCCGCAGCCTCGGCGAGGGCGGTCGTGTTGGTGAGATTGCCGTTGTGCGCCAGGGCGAAGCCCGACTGACCGGCCGAGCGGTAGACGGGCTGGGCCGCGGTCCAGTTCGCCGAGCCCGAGGTCGAGTAGCGGGTGTGTCCAATGACGAGGGAACCACTCAGAGCCCGCAGGGCGGTCTCAGCGAAGACGTGGCTCACCAGGCCGTTGTCCTTCACGACCGTGATCTGCTGATTCGTGAAGGTCGCCATGCCCGCCGACTCCTGGCCGCGGTGCTGGAGCGCGTAGAGCGCGTCGTAGCAGAGGTAGGAAACGTCCCGGCCCGCAGCCACAATCCCCACGACGCCACAGGCTTCCTTCATGCGACCTCTACTCTACGGGTGCGGGGCGTGGCACCGGCCCAGTCTTCCAGACCCGCGGGCCCTTCGCGGCTTACTACTCTTCATGGATGCTTGATCTCCATACCCACTCGTCGTTCTCCGACGGATCGGACACCCCGGCCGAGCTCGCCCGGGCGGCCAAGCGGGTAGGTCTCTCGGCGATCGCTCTGACCGACCACGACACGACGGCGAGCCACGCCGAGATGGCGGCGGCCTGTGCGCGCTACGACCTCGAGTACGTGACCGGCGTCGAGGTCTCCTTACGCGACAACTACTTCCCCAAGGTCCAGCGCGACGGCTCGGTCGGCCCGCGCAACATCCACGTCCTGGCCTACTTCGTGCCCCTGTCCCACGACCACCCCCTTCAGGTAAAGCTGGCCGCCCTGCGCCACGACCGCGACGTGCGCAACACCCTTCTCATCGCCCAGCTGCGCCAGTTCGGCTTCGAGAGGCTCACCATCGGGTATCTGACGGGCCTGGCCCGCTCCATCCACTCGATCGGACGGCCCCACTTCGCCCAGGCCATGTTCGACCTGCACCCCGAGATCGTCGGCGCGCACACCGACGAGAACTGGCGACGCGTCTTCACCGACTGGCTCGGCAGCGAGGGGCGCTCCTACGTGCCCAAGACGTCGATGCCCCTAGAGGAGTTCATCGAGTCCGCGCGCGGCGCTCGGGTCTTCTTCTCGGTCGCGCACCCGCTGGTGAACTACCTGGACCGGCTCGACGACACGGAGGTGGCGACCACGATGCCGCGCATCCTCGCCTCGCTGCGCGAGCGCGGCGTGCACGGCATCGAGGCCTACTACGGCGGCACTTCCTCGCGCACGAGGGCGTTGATGGTCAAGCTCGCGCGCGACGCCGGCCTCATCCCCACCGGGGGCTCGGACTACCACGGCACCTACAAGGAGCACGTCTCCTTGGGTCTAGGCCAGTACGGGGACCTCTACGTGCCCGACGAGATCCTCGACGAGATGCGCGCGGCGGTCGCGAACTAACCCTCCTCGGGGTCGTCGCTCGGCGAGGAGCTGCCGCCGTCGGCCTCGTAGGCCGCGATCTCACCGATCAGTCGCTCGATCGTCGTTGCGGTGTCCGCGTCGGCGCGCCCCTGGCGCGTCGCGAAGTACGCCGCACCGAGCTCGCGCAGGTTCGCGTCGTTCTTGCGTCGCGCCTGGACCTCGTCGAGCTTGGCCTGACCCGCCTTGCCCGCCTCCTGGGCCTTCTGGGCCAGCCCCGCGGCCTGCGTCTTCACCTTGTCGAATAGTGCCATACACCCTCCTCGTCGAGTTCGGGGGACGACTGTCGCGGTCGTCGTTGGCCGTGGCACTCGTCGAACCGGAGCCGTGTTGTGATGGTATCGCCGGGAACCGCCGACGTGCCCTAGAGGACTGGCGCGGTCCACTCGCGCAGCGCGAGCGCGTCGGGCAGCGCATGGGTGTAGGCGTGGCGAATCGCCGCAACCGCCAGGCGCACGTTGCCAAGGACCAACTCCTCGCCGCCCACCACGCCCAGCGCGACCGCGTCGACGCCGGCGGCCGCAGCCCGCGCGAGCAGCGCCGCGGGGTCGCTACTCGCGAGCACGAAGCGACCGGGGAACTCGCTGAAGAGCTCGCCGGGGGCGGCCAGCTGCGCGCTAACGCCGAGCCCGGTCGCCGCCACCATCTCGCCCAGCGCGCCGCCGAGGCCGCCGCCGGCCACGTCGTGCACCGCGGTGACGTCGCTGGCCCGGCCGGCACAGACCGCCGCCACCTCGCCCGCGACGAAGGCGGTCGTGGCGGCGAAGTCCGCCGCATCAAAGGGCGCGAGGCGTCCCCCGCGGCGTCCGCGTGCGACCGCCCAGCGGCTGCCGGCCAAGGGAAAGTCGTGCTCGCCCTGGGCGGTGCGCGTGCCCACCAGCACCACCGTGTCACCGTCGCGCCAGTTCCAGCCCGGCGGCGGGGCCACCAGCGAGTCGACGACGCCGAGCAATCCGACGACCGGCGTCGGGAAGATGTCCAGGCCAGCGCTCTCGTTGTAGAGAGAGACGTTGCCGCCGACCACGGGCAGGTGCAGATCGTTGCAGGCCTGAGCCATGCCGTCGATCGACTCGGAGAGCTGCCACATCACCTCGGGGTGCTCGGGGTTGCCGAAGTTGAGACAGTTCACGACGGCCTTGGCCGTGGCGCCGACGCAGGCGAGGTTCGCCACGCTCTCGGCGACGGTGAGAGCCGTTCCCAGGCGCGGGTCGAGCGCGCACCAGTGGGGGTTCGAGTCAGTCGAGAGCGCGATGCCGCGCTGCGAGGCGGGAAGGCCCGGGCCCGCGAGGCGCAACAGCGCGGCGTCGCGGCCTGGACCGACGACCGTGTTGAGGAAGAGCTGCGAGTCGTACTGGCGATAGACCCAGGACGGGTCCACCAGCATCGCGAGCAGGTCATCGGCCGCGCCTTCCAGGGACTCGTCGTTCGTGGGATCGTCGGCGAGGACGGCGTCAAGTCCGGCCGGACGTTCTCGCGCGCGGTCGTAGAGGGGGGCTTCGTCGGCGAGAGACTTAGCCGGCACGCTGGCGAGGACCTCGCCGTCGAAGCCGTCGCGCACGCGCAGCAGTCCCACCTCGCGGCTGTGCTCGTCGACCTCGGGCGCGGTGACCTTACCCACGATGGTGGCGCGCACCTCCCACTTCGCGCACAGTGCGGCGACCGCCTCCCAGTTCTCGGGAGTGATGATGGCGAGCATGCGCTCCTGGCTCTCGGAGGTCATGACTTCGAACGGCTCCATGCCGAGCTCGCGCAAGGGCACCGCGGTCACGTCGACGTCCATGCCGACGCCGCCGCGCGCGGCCGTCTCACTCGTCGCACAGACCAGTCCCGCGCCGCCGAGGTCCTGGATGCCGACGACGAGTCCCGAGTCGAGCAGCTCGAGGCAGGCTTCGATGAGGCGCTTCTCCTCGTAAGGGTCGCCCACCTGCACACTGGGCCTCTTCGCGTCATCGGCTCCTTCGTCGGAGAACCCCGCCGAGGCGAGCACCGAGACGCCGCCGATCCCGTCGCGCCCCGTGGAAGATCCCAACAAGACGGCGAGGTTGCCGAGTCCCGAAGCGACGCCGAGCACCAGGCGCTCGCGCGGCAGCGCGCCACAACACAGCACGTTCACCAGCGGGTTGCCCGCGTAGCGCTCGTCGAAGGTCAGCTCGCCGCCGATGGTGGGAACGCCCACCGAGTTGCCGTATCCCGAGATGCCCGAGACGACGCCCTCGACCAGCCAGCGCTGGCGGGCGCTGTCGAGGTCGCCGAAGAAGAGAGGATCCATCACCGCGAGCGGGCGCGCGCCCATGGTGAAGACGTCGCGCAAGATGCCCCCGACCCCGGTCGCCGCGCCCTGGTAGGGCTCGATCGCCGAAGGGTGATTGTGGCTCTCGATGCGAATGGCCACCGCGATCCCGTCGCCGGCGTCGATGACGCCGGCGTTCTCGCCCGGGCCCACCAGGACGTGCTCGCCCGCGGTGGGCAGGCGGCGCAGGTGCAGCCGCGAGGACTTATACGAGCAGTGCTCGCTCCACATGACCGCGTAGAGGGCGAGCTCGAGGTGATTGGGCTCGCGCTCGAGCACTCGGCAGATCTCGGCGAATTCGTCGTCGGTCAGACCGAGCGACCGGTGCAAGTCAGAAGTCACCCCACCAAACTACCGGCCGCCCTGGATCTCACCATCGAGGTGAAGGGCCAAAGTCCAATAACGCCAAGGGAATCCGTGGAATTTGCTCTTCACCGGATCTCCTTAATTGCTACATGCGTAATTTCCGTGATCGCACGGACGTTTTTGTTCGCACTATCGCTTGACTCTCAAGCACGCAGGACACGCTCCGGCATTTTGCTAGGAAAATTTGTTTGCCGAAACACAACAAAACCTCAGAGTTTTAGCTCGGGAGTGGTGACGACTCTGAACTAGAGGCTCCGGAGAGTAACCATATTCAGTTTTGATATTTCTGATATCTCATATGGCCTCGCGAAATCGTTGGAGTCCACGGAACGCCGTTCTACGCAAGTTGTCTAAATTGATTTGAGTCTTAACGAATTCACAATCTGGCGTGAGTATTGTGTGAGTCACTACACTGGAATCGAACCTAGAAGTCTGGAGAACCTAATGGCCACCGCCACCAAGAAGCCCGCCGTTAAGAAGGTCGCGAAGCGTACGATGAGCGATGACCACAAGGCCAAATTGGCGCAGGGACGAAGCGAATCGAGGATCGTAAGCCGCTATCTTGACGCGATCGCTGCCGGAAAGGGTCGCCGTGGCCGCAAGCGGACTCCCGAGTCGATCTCGATGCAAATCGCGCGCATTGACAAGGAAATCGTCACCGCCGCGCCGATCCGACGCCTTGAATTAACCCAGAAGCGCTTCGACCTGGCGACCGAACGCGACCGTCTCACGACGCGCGTCGATCTGACCAGCCTCGAGAAGGAATTCATCAAGGTGGCCAAGACCTACGCCAAGCGCAACGGAATTGGCTACAGCGCATTCCGCGAATTGGGCGTCTCAGCCGACGTGCTGAAGCGCTCGGGCATCGCTCGCACACGCGCGTAGTCTGCCACCGAGTCGTCGTTCGCGCCCCCGGGAGATCCCGGGGGCGCGAACTCGTCGTGGGCGTCCGTGTCCCACGATCACGGTCTGCCTATCGTGGTGGACACGATGAGTGAAGAGCCCCCTTGCCCCTTCTGTCGAATCGTGCGGGGCGATGAACCGGCGCTCCTCCTCTACGAAGACGCCACCTCAATCGCCTTTCTCGATCGGGCGCCGGCCGCGCAGGGTCACACCCTGGTCGTCCCACGTGAACATTCGAGGAACCTCTTCGACATCGATCCCGCTAGTTCGAACTCCCTGTTCTCGACGGCGATCCACGTCGCGCGACTGCTGAAGGCAGCGTTGCGCCCTGATGGACTGACGATGATCCAGACCAACGAGGCGGCCGGTTGGCAATCGGTCTTTCACTTCCACCTGCACCTGGTGCCGAGATGGGAACGCGACGATCTGGCACCGCCCTGGCGCACCAATCGAGCACCGACCGACGTCCTGGCCGCGACCCAGTCTCGTATTCTGCGCGCCGCCGGCGACGCCTCGGAACTCTAGAGCCGAGCCTCGGCGACCTCGCCCGAGAAGTCCTCTAACGAACGAAGGCCGCACCGTCGGCGAGCGCCGACGCGAACCCCTCCAGCAGAACCCGACCGTCGGCGCTGCCGAGCAGGGTCGACATCGCCCGTTCCGGGTGGGGCATGAGACCGACCACGTTGCCCGCGACGTTCGAGATCCCCGCGATGTCATCGCGCGAGCCGTTCGGATTGTCTCGATAACGCAGCACGATCTGATCGTTCTCGACGAGGGCCGCGTAGGTCTCGTCGTCGCAGGTGTAGGCGCCCGAGAAGTGGTTGATGGGAATCACGAGCTCCTGGCCGACGGTTGCCGCGCGGGTGAGAACAGAGCGCGTCGAGGACACGACCAGCGTCGTCGGCATCGAGAGGAACGTGAGGCCGCGGTTCTTCACCAGCGCGCCGGGTAGCAGGCCGGCCTCGGTGAGGACCTGGAATCCGTTGCAGATGCCGAGCACCGCGCCGCCCTTCTTCGCGAAGTCGGCGAGCGCGCCCATGACGGGCGAGAAACGCGCCAAGGCCCCCGGGCGCAGGTAGTCGCCGTGGGCGAAGCCTCCGGGCAGGATGACCCCGTCGAGGTGCGACAGGTCGGTCGCGGTGTGCCAGACGAACTCGGTCGTCGCGCCCAGCTCAGACATCGCCGAGGCCGCGTCGTACTCGCAGTTGGACCCCGGGAAGATGACGACGCCGACGCGCATCAGGCCTCGAGTCGGGCGACCGCCCGTTCGATCACGGGGTTGGACAATAGGCGCTCAGCGAGCGAGCGAGCGGTCTCCAGGGCGGCCGACTCGCTACCGGCCTCGACCCCGAAACGGAAGGTCTTGCCGGTACGCACGTGGGCGACGCCGGTGAATCCCAGGGCCGGCAGGGCCCGCTCGATGGTCGCGCCCTCGGGATCGGCGATCCCCTCGCGCAACGTCACGTCGACGATGATCGGGTAGTTCACCTACGCACCGTACCAGTCCGATAACGAGCGACCGCTCACGCGCTCGTAGGCCTCGACGTAGCGCGCGCTGGTGATCGCGATGATCTCCAGCGGCACCGTGGGCGGCGGCGGGGTGCGATCCCAGCCGAGCGCGTCGAGCCAGTCGCGAAAGGGCTGCTTATCGAACGACGGCGGCACCTCGCCGGAAACGACCTGGTCGGCGGGCCAGATTCGCGACGAGTCCGGGGTGATCACCTCGTCGCAGACCACCAGTCGGCCGTCGAGAACGCCGAGCTCGAACTTGGTGTCGGCAAGCACCAAGCCCACGCTCGCGAGGCGACTGGCCGCGCGGCCAAAGAGCCCCACGCAGATCTCACTCGCCGCGGCGAGGATTTCCGCTCCCACTAGGTTGGCCGCCTCCGCGAGGTCGATGTTGACGTCGTGACCGCTCTCGGACTTCGTCGAGGGCGTGAACATCGGCGCGGGGAGGGGATCGGTCAGGCGCAGTCCGGCTGGGGCGTCCATGTGGTGGACGGTGCCCGAGACCCGATACTCCTCGTAGGCCTGTCCGGCGAGACGCCCGCGCACGATGCACTCCAGTGGCAGCATCGCCGCGCGCTTAACCAGCATCGTCCGGCCGTGCCACTCGCTGCGCGCGGCGAACCCCGCGACGTGTGTGTCGATCACCGACGGGTCACAGCTCACCAGTGCCGAGGGCACGTCGGAGAACTCTGATAGCCAGAAGTCCGTGAGTCCCGTGAGGACGCGACCCTTCTCGGGAACCGTCTCGCGCATGATGACGTCGTAGGCGCTGAGGCGATCCGAGGCGACCATGAGCATCATGTCCTCGCCCACGTCGTAGAGGTCGCGAACCTTGCCCGAGTAGAAGGGCTCGAGGTTCACGACTCCTCCAGCCAGGTCAGGGCCTCGACGAAGCGCTGTCGATGCACGAGCAGGCGCGCCGGATCGAAGATCCGCGCGAGGTCGGCCTCGGAGAGCCCGAGCGAGGGATCCTCGGCGAGGACCGCGCGGAAGTTGCGCCGCGACTCGATGGCGGTGCGCGAGGCCGCCTGGACCAGCCGGTAGGCGTCGTCGCGCGTTCGTCCGGAATCCACCAGCGCGAGGAGGACCGACTGGGAGAAGACGAGACCGAGGGAACCCTCGGTCAGGTTCTCGAGGGCCCGCTCGGGGTAGAGCACGAGACCGGCGGCGAGCCCGCGCGCGGCGCGCGCCATGTAGACGGCGAGCTCGAACGCATCGGGCAGGATCACGCGCTCGACGCTCGAGTGCGAGATGTCGCGCTCGTGCCAGAGCGCGACGTCCTCGAGTCCCGCCTGGAGATAGCCGCGCAGCACCCGCGCGAGCCCGCAGAGGCGCTCGGAGAGCACCGGGTTGCGCTTGTGGGGCATCGCCGAGGAGCCCTTCTGGCCCGCGGCGAAGGGCTCGGCGGCCTCGACCACCTCGCTGCGCGAGAGGTGGCGCACCTCGAGGGCGAAGGCCTCGATCGAGGTGCCGAGCGCGGCCAGGGCGTAGAGGACCTGCGCGTGTCGATCCCGGGCGATCACCTGGGTCGCGGGCACCGGGGCGAGCCCCAGCGCCTGACAGACCAGCGCCTCGACCGCGGGGTCGATGTTCGAGTACGTTCCCACGGCTCCCGAGAGCTTGCCGACCGCGATGGCCTCTCGAGCGGCCTCTAAGCGCACGCGGTCGCGCTCGACCTGGAGGGCGAAGAGGGCGAACTTCGCGCCGTAGGTGGTCGGCTCGGCGTGCATGCCGTGGGTGCGTCCGGTGATCGGCCAGTCGATCGTCTCTAAAGCGCGCGCGCTGAGGGCGTCGCGCAGCTCGCGCGCGGCGTCGATCGCGAGGTCGGTGGCGCGCGTCAATGTCGCGCACAGCGCGGTGTCGACCACGTCTGACGAGGTCAGGCCGTAGTGGATCCAGGCGCCTTCGGGCATGCCGATGCGCTCCTGGACGACGTCGACGAAGGCCGCGGTGTCGTGGTTGGTGATCGCTTCGCGCGCGGCCACGTCGGCGACGAACTCGGCGTCGACGACCGGGCGGCGCGTACGCAAGGCCACGGCGTCGCCGGTAGGCACCACGCCGACCTCGGCGAGGGCCTCGGCGGCCAAGAGCTCGACCTCGAGCATCGTGTCGAAGCGGTGCTCGTCGGTAAAGAGCGCAGCCACGTCGCGTGGCGCGTAGCGGGGGATCACGAGACCGCCTTTCCGGCGATGTCCGTACGCATCACCATGCCATCGAAGGATACGGTGGCCGCCGCCGCGTAGGCGCGCTCTCGTGCGTGGCCAATCGAATCAGCCACCGCGCTCAGCGCGAGCACGCGACCGCCGGCGGTGACGAAGCGGCCCTCGGCGTCGCGGGCGGTGCCGGCGTGATACACGTTCACACCCGGAACTGGCGTCGCCAGTTGGCCGTTGTCGGCCAGGCCGAAGATCACGTCACCGCGTCGCGGGGTGCCCGGATAGCCCTGCGCGGCCACGACGACCGTGACGGCCGCGCCCGCGGGCGTCGCCGGCGCGACGAGCTCGCCGGTGGCCGTGGCCTCGAGCAGCGCGAAGAGGCTCTCGCTGTAGAGGGGGGCAAGCACCTCGGTCTCGGGGTCGCCGAAGCGCACGTTGTACTCGATCAGCTTCGCGCCGTCGGGTCCGATCATCAGTCCGGCGTAGAGGACGCCGCGATAGTCAACGCCGCGTCGCCTCAGCTCGGCGAGCGTGGGCTCGATCACCGTCGCCATGATCGCCTCGACGTCGGCGGCCGACACCGCAGGCAGTGGGGCGAAGGCCCCCATGCCGCCCGTGTTCGCGCCGACGTCGCCGTCACCCACGCGCTTGAAGTCCTGGGCGGTGACGAGGGGCACCGCGCGCGTGCCGTCACAGAGCACGTGCAGGGAGCACTCGAATCCCACCAGCCCCTCCTCGAGCACGACCGTGGTGCCGGCCGCGCCGAAGGAGCTGCCGCTCAGCTTGTCGCGCACGTCGGCGCGCGCGGCCTCGAGGTCGGAGGTGACGAGCACGCCCTTGCCCGCGGCCAGTCCGTCGGTCTTGATGACGTAGGGCGCGGTCATGGTCTCTAGGTGCGCGAGGGCCGCCGCCTCGTTTGAGAACGTCGCGTAGGCCGCGGTCGGCACACCGGCCGCGGCGAGGAAGTCCTTCAGGTAGGCCTTCGAGCCCTCCAGGCGCGCGCCCTCGCGCCCGGGACCAACGACGGCGACGCCGGCGGCGCGCAGCTCATCGGCGAGCCCCTCGACCAGGGGCTGCTCGGGTCCCACCACGACGAGGTCGGCGTCGAGGCTGGCCACAGAAGCGCCAGAGCAAGCAATC
Source organism: Actinomycetes bacterium (assembly GCA_021790675.1). Classification (GTDB taxonomy): domain Bacteria; phylum Actinomycetota; class Acidimicrobiia; order Acidimicrobiales; family RAAP-2; genus RAAP-2. The sequence goes on along the minus strand of JAJYGN010000024.1, from coordinate 13,911 downwards.
CCGTGCGCGGCGATGCCGGCGTTTCCCGGAGCGACGATCACCTCGGCGCGATGTGAGAGCGCCAGGGCGAGGGCGTGCTCGCGCGCGCCGGCGCCGACGACGACGACACGCGTCACGGGCGGACGAACTGCTCGCGACCCGGCCCCACGCCGACGGTCACGATGGGAATCCCGATGGCCTCGCGCAAGAAGCCCACGTAGTCGCGGGCCTCACTCGGCAGGTCCTCGAAACGCGTGAAGCGCGTCAGGTCGCTCTTCCAGCCGGGCACCGACTCGTAGATCGGGGTCACGTCGTGCAGCACCGACTGGTGATAGGGCGGGTAGTCGTAGCGAACGCCGTTGGCCTCGTAGGCGACGCAGACCTTGATCTCCTCGAGCGTGTCGAGCACGTCGAGCTTGGTGATCGCGATCTCGCTCAATGAATTCAAGCGCACCGCCTGGCGGGCCATCACCGCGTCGAACCAGCCGACGCGACGGCGTCGACCGGTGTTGGTGCCAAATTCGTGACCGCGCTCGACCAGCAGGTCGCCCATCTCGCCGTCGAGCTCGGTGGGAAAGGGCCCCGCGCCCACGCGCGTGATGTAGGCCTTGGCGATGCCGACGATGCGCGTGAGATCGCGCGGACCCAGCCCCGAGCCCGTCGCGGCGCCCCCGGCGACCGGGTTCGAGGAGGTGACGAAGGGATACGTCCCGTGATCCAGGTCGAGAAAGGTCGCCTGCGCGCCCTCTAAGAGGATGCGCTTGCCGTCGGCCAGCGCATCGTGCACGAAGGTCACGGTGTCGGCAATCATCGGCGCGAGGCGTCCGGCGTAGACGTCGAGGTACTTCTCGGCGATCTCGTCGGCCTTCATCGGCAGGCGGTTGTAAACCTTGGAGAGGATCAGGTTCTTCTCGTGCAAGACGACGTCGAGCTTCTGGCGAAAGATCTTGGGATCAAGCAGGTCCTGGACCCGCAGACCCACGCGCGCGGACTTATCCGCGTAGGCCGGACCGATACCGCGCTTGGTGGTGCCGAGCGCGTTCTTGCCGAGGAAGCGCTCAGTCAGGCGGTCGAGCTCTTGGTGGTACGGCATGATGAGATGTGCATTGCCCGAAACCAGCAGGCGCGAGCAGTCGACGCCCTTGGCGGTGAGCGTGTCAATCTCCTCGAGCAGGACCTTAGGGTCGACCACGACGCCGTTTCCGATCACCGGCGTGATGTGCTCGTAGAGCACGCCCGAGGGCACGAGCTGCAATGCGAAGGCCTCGCCGCCCACGACGATGCGGTGCCCGGCGTTGTGCCCGCCCTGGTAACGAACCACGACGTCCATCTCGCGCGCGAGCAAGTCGGTGAGTTTGCCCTTGCCCTCGTCGCCCCACTGCGTTCCGACTACGACTGTTGCGGGCACGGCGCTCCTCGAGTTGGCCTACGACCAATCCTACCCCAGCGCGATTTCGACCTTTACGTGAAGACGAGCTGTCCGTCTCGTGAGTCGACGGTGATCGTGTCGCCGTCGCGATACGTGCCCTCGAGCACCTTCAACGCCAGCGGGTCCTCGACGCGACGCTGGATGACGCGCTTCAAGGGCCGCGCGCCGTAGTCCGGGTCGTATCCCTCGTGGGCGAGTAGCGCGGACGCGGCGGGCGTCACGTCGAGGCTGAGACGCCTCTCGGCGAGGCGCCGGCGGAGTCGTCCGAGTTGGATGCCCACGATGACCGCGACGTCGGACTCGTCCAGTGAGCGGAAGCGGATGATCTCGTCGATGCGGTTCACGAACTCGGGTCGGAAGAAGTCGATGGGATCACCCGCGAGGTTGCTCGTCATGATGAAGACGACGTTGGTGAAGTCGACGGTGCGGCCCTGGCCGTCGGTGAGGCGCCCGTCGTCGAGGGCCTGGAGCAGGATGTTGAAGACGTCGGGGTGGGCCTTTTCGATCTCATCGAGCAGCACCACCGCGTAGGGGCGCCGGCGCACGGACTCGGTGAGCTGTCCGCCCTCCTCGTAGCCGACATATCCCGGGGGGGCGCCCACGAGGCGCGAGACGGAGAACTTCTCCATGTACTCGCTCATGTCGATGCGCACCATTGCCGACTCGTCGTCGAAGAGGAACTCGGCGAGCGCGCGAGCGAGCTCGGTCTTGCCGACCCCGGTCGGCCCAAGAAAGAGGAACGAGCCGATCGGCCGGTGCGGGTCGCCCAGTCCGGCGCGGCTACGCCGGATGGCATTCGCCACGGCGGTGACCGCCTCGTCCTGGCCCACCACGCGGCTGTGCAGCAGTTCTTCCATGCGCAGCAGCTTGTCGACCTCGCCCTCCAAGAGCTTCGAGACCGGCACGCCGGTCCAGCGGCTCACGACCTCGGCGATGTCCTCGGCGTCGACCTCTTCTTTCAAGAACGCCCCGTGGGCCTGGAGGTCGGCGAGCTCGGCGGTGGCGGCTTCGATCGTGCGCTCGAGCTCGGGTACGGTGCCATATCGCAGGGCCGAGGCTCCGGCGAGGTCGCCTTGGCGCTCCAACCGCTCAGCCTCGGCGCGCTTGTCCTCGAGCTCGCCCTTGGCGTCTTGGATCTTCTGGATGACGGAGCGCTCGGCCTGCCAGCGCGCGGCCAGCGCGTCGGACTTCTCGCGCTGCTCGGCGAGCTCGGCGTCGAGGGCCCCCAATCGGTCCCGGCTGGCCGCGTCGGTCTCGGCGGCGAGGGCCACGCGCTCGATCTCGAGCTGGCGGATGCGACGGATGACGACGTCGAGCTCAGTCGGCATGGAGTCGATCTCGATGCGTAATTTCGAGGCCGCCTCGTCCATCAGGTCGATCGCCTTGTCGGGCAGGAAGCGGTTCGCCACGTAGCGCTGCGAGAGGGTGACGGCCGCCACGATGGCCGCGTCCTGGATGCGCACGCCGTGATGGACCTCGTAGCGCTCCTTCAAGCCGCGCAGGATCGCTACGGTGTCCTCGAGGGAAGGCTCGCCCACGAAGACCTGCTGGAAGCGCCGCTCGAGCGCGGCGTCCTTCTCGATGTACTGGCGGTACTCATCCAGCGTCGTCGCGCCGATCAGGCGCAGCTCGCCGCGCGCGAGCAGCGGCTTGATCATGTTGCCCGCGTCCATCGAGCCCTCGCTCGCGCCGGCGCCGACGATCGTGTGCAGCTCGTCGATGAAGGTGATGACCTCGCCCTTGGCGTCTTCGATCTCTTTGAGAACCGCCTTCAGCCGCTCTTCGAACTCGCCGCGGTACTTCGCCCCGGCGACCATCGAGGCGAGGTCGAGCGCGATCAGGCGCCGATCGCGCAAGGATTCGGGCACGTCGCCCTCGACGATGCGCAGCGCCAGCCCCTCGACGATTGCGGTCTTGCCCACTCCCGGCTCGCCGATCAGAACCGGATTGTTCTTGGTGCGCCGACTGAGTACCTGGATGACCCGGCGGATCTCGTCGTCACGTCCGATGACCGGGTCGAGCTTGCCGGTGCGCGCGAGCGTCGTGAGATCGCGCCCGTACTTCTCGAGACTCTGGAAGGTCTCCTCGGGGTTCTCCGAGGTGATGCGCGCGCTGCCGCGAATGGTGCGCAGCGCCGCGAGCAGCGCCTCGCGGGACGTGCCCACGAGGTCGGCCCAGGCGACGAGGACGTGATCGACCGAGAGGTACTCATCGCCCAAATCGGCGCGCAGCTCGTCGGCGGCCTCGAGGCCGTGTCGGGCCTCGGCCGAGAGCCCCGGCTGGGACCCGCCGACGGCGCGCGGCTCACTCGCCACCTTCTCACTGAGATTTGCCGCGACTGCGATCGGATCGAGTGAGGCGGCGGCCAGCAATGGACGGGCCACGCCCTCGGGCTGGTTGAGGAGAGCAAGCAGCAGGTGCGCCGGGGTGACGTAGGGATTCCCGGCGGCCGCGGCCTGGGTGGTCGCCGCCTGGAAGGCCTCGCGAGTCTTCACCGTCCAGCGTTGGGGGTCCAGGGTCACGAGCGTCCTTTCTCGCGTCGCAGGTCGCTCAGAAGTGCGAGGGCGTTCTTCACCGGCACGAGTTCGCGCCGGTACTGGCGGTGGGTGTCTTCGACGCTCTCGCGCACGCTCTCGCGCAGCGCCACGATCTCCTCAGTGAGTCGGGCCACGTCTGCTTCTAGGGCCATGATGCGCTTGACGCCCTCTAAGTTCACGCCCTCGGTGGTCAGCTGCTGGATGCGCCGCAGGGCGGCCAGGTCCTCGTCGGAGAAGCGGCGCGAGCCACCCCTCGTGCGCCGCGGCGCGAGCAGGCCCGAGCGCTCGTAGTTGCGCAGCGTCTGGGGGTGCACGCCGGCGAGCTCGGCGAAGACCGAGATCACGTAGACCGCGTGGTCGACGCGCCGCTCGGTCACGACTCGTCCTCACCGAGCGCGTGCGCCAGGCGCTCGACGGCACTGCGCTGCTCCTTGTTCAACTTCTTGGGGATCGCGACCTGGACGGTCACGAGCAGGTCGCCGGCCGGGTTCTTTCCGTGGGCCGGCACGCCGCGCCCGCGCACGCGCATCGTCTGGCCGGCCTGGGTGCCGGCGGGCACCTTCAGGGTCACCGGCTCGTCGAGCGTGGGCACGGTCACCGTGGTGCCGAGCATCGCGGCGGTGATGGGAACCGTCACATTCGTCGTGACGTCGCGGCCGCGACGGGCGAAATTGGGCTCGCTCGCCACGTGCACGTCGACGAAGAGGTCACCGGCCGGGCCGCCACGAGAACCGGGGTTGCCCTTGCCCTTCAAGCGGATGCGCTGGCCGTCGACCACCCCGGGCGGGATGCGCACGTTCACGCGACGAGAGGACGGCTCGCGTCCGGTTCCCGCGCACGTCGGACAGGGCGTCACGATGCGCCCGCCGCGTCCCTGACAGACCGGACAGATGCTCGACATCGCGAAGGGACCCTGGTCGTCGTTCAACACCCCGCGTCCGCCGCAGCGCTCACAGGTCACGAACCCGCTGCCCGGCGCCGCGCCGCGGCCGCCGCAGCTGTGACAGGCCTCGTTGCTCGGCAGGGTCACGGTCGTCGTGATGCCCTGCACCGCATCCTTGAAGGCGAGGTGCAGGGCGGTCTCCACGTCGGCGCCGCGCGCGGCGCGCTGGCGCCGTCCCCCGAAGAGGCCGCCGAAGAGGTCCCCGAGGTCGCCGAAGTCGGCCGCGTTGGCCCCAAATCCTCCGCCGAAGCCGCCACCGAACCCGGCCGCGGCCGGCCCGAGACGGCGCACCTCGTCGTACTCCTTGCGCTTGTCCGCGTCACCGAGCACGTCGTAGGCGGCGGAGATCTCCTTGAACTTCTCCTCGCTGCCGGGATTCGTGTCGGGGTGGAGTTCCTTCGCGAGCTTGCGATAGGCGCGGGTGATCTCCTTGTCCGTCGCGCTCGACGTGACACCCAGCACCTTGTAGTAGTCCTTGTCGAACCACTCTCGTTCGGCCATCTAGCCCTTCACTCTCACCATCGCCGGGCGCAGCACCGCTCCCTTCCAGCGATAGCCGGCCCGTAGGACCTCCTCGACCACCTGGCTCTCGCCGTCGCCCTCGTCGTGGGCGACCGCGTCGTGCACGGTGGGATCGAACAGCACGCCCACCTCATCGATGCGCTCAAGACCCTCCTTGGCCAACGTGTCAAGGGTGAGACCGCGCGCCTGAGCGAGGGCTATCCCTTCTTCGGTGTCGGCTGCGGTGAAGTGCGCGACCGCGAGGTCGAACGCGTCGAGCACGGGCAAGAGTTTCGCGACCAGATCGCCCGCGGCGCGCGTGGCCGCGTCATCGGCCTGACGCGCCACGCGCTTGCGGTAGTTCTCGAAGTCCGCCTGGAGGCGCTGGAGCGTCCCCAGGTACTCGTCGCGCTCGCGCTCAACGTCACTGCGCTCGTCGACCTCGCCGGGCGCGTCGGCGCCAGCGTCGAAGCCGGCGTCGGCGTCGGCGTTGGCGTTAGCCTCGGCGACGATCTCCTCAGCCGCCTCGACGGCGTCGTTCAACGACTCATCTCCCACGGTCACTCCACGATCTCGGCGTCGACGATCTCGTCGTCGTTGCCGGCCGCAGACTCACCGGCGCCGGTGCCGGCGCTGGCGTTGGCCTTGGCCGCCTCCTCGTAGAGGCGCTGGCTGAATCCCTGGCTCGCGGTGAGGAGCTTCTCGGTCGCCGCCTTGATCGCCTCGACGTCGGTGCCCGCGAGGGCCTCCTTGAGACCGGCGAGTCCGGCCTCGACGTCGTCGCGCTCACTGCCCTGGAACGACTCGGCCTGGTCCTTCAACAGCTTCTCGGTCTGGTAGACCAGCCCGTCGGCGTTGTTGCGCACCTCGGCCTCGTCGCGGCGCTTGCGGTCGTCCTCGGCGTGGGCCTCGGCGTCGCGCACCATGCGGTCGATCTCCTCCTTGGAGAGCGAGGAGCCGCCGGTGATCGTCATCGACTGGGTCGCGCCGGTCGCCTGGTCCTTCGCCGAGACGTGCACGATGCCGTTGGCGTCGATGTCGAAGGTCACCTCGATCTGGGGCACGCCGCGCGGAGCGGGCGGGATCCCCACCAGCTGGAACTTGCCCAGGGTCTGGTTGTAGGAGGCCATCTCGCGCTCGCCCTGGAGGACGTGCACCTCCACGCTCGGCTGGTTGTCGTCAGCCGTCGTGAAGATCTGGGACTTCTTGGTCGGGATCGTCGTGTTGCGCTCGATGATCTTGGTCATCACGCCGCCCTTGGTCTCAATTCCAAGAGAGAGCGGGGTCACGTCGAGCAGGAGGATGTCCTTCACGTCGCCCTTCAAGACGCCGGCCTGGACGGCCGCGCCGACGGCGACGACCTCGTCGGGGTTGACGCCCTTGTTGGGCTCTTTGCCGGTCACGCGGGTGACGAGCTCTTGCACTGCGGGGATGCGCGTCGAGCCGCCAACCAAGATGACGTGGTCGATCTTGTCAAGAGTCAGCCCGGCGTCCTTGATCGCCTGGTCGAAGGGCTTGCGACAGCGCTCGACGAGGTCGGCGGTCAGCTCGTTGAACTTGGCTCGCGAGAGCTTCAGGTCGAGGTGCTTGGGGCCCTCAGCCGTCGCGGTGATGAAGGGCAGGTTGACCGTCGTCTCCTGAACGCTCGAGAGCTCGATCTTCGCCTTCTCCGCGGCCTCCTTCAGGCGCTGGACGGCCATCTTGTCATTGGCCAGGTCCACGCCCTCGGTGTCCTTGAAGGTCTTGATCAGCCACTGCATCACAGCGTCGTCCCAGTCGTCGCCGCCTAGGTGGGTGTCGCCGTGGGTGGACTTCACCTCGAAGACGCCGTCGGCGATCTCGAGGACCGACACGTCGAACGTGCCGCCGCCCAGGTCAAAGACGAGGACCGTCTGCTCGGCCGGACCCTTGTCGAGGCCGTAGGCGAGGGCGGCCGCGGTGGGCTCGTTCACGATGCGCAGCACCTCGAGGCCCGCGATCTGACCGGCCTCCTTGGTGGCGGTGCGCTGGGCGTCGTTGAAGTAGGCCGGCACGGTGATGACGGCCTGGGTCACGGTGTCACCGAGGTAGGCCTCGGCGTCGCGCTTTAACTTCTGCAGGATGCGCGCCGAGATCTCCTGGGCCGTGTACTTGGTGCCGTCGATGTCGACGGTCCAGTTCTCGCCCATGTGGCGCTTCACCGAGCGGATGGTGCGCTCGGGGTTGGTGATCGCCTGACGCTTGGCGACCTCGCCGACCAGCACCTCGCCGGTCTTGGAGAATCCCACCACCGACGGCGTGGTGCGACCGCCCTCCGCGTTGGGGATGACGACGGGCTCGCCCGCCTCCAGCACGCTCACGACCGAGTTGGTCGTTCCCAGGTCGATGCCGACTGCCTTAGCCATGATGCTCCTTCGTTGCGGGGGCCGGACCGTCCAGATGCCCACGACTCACGCGGAACAGTGTACTAACTTGAGCCTCTCCTTGTCAAGAAAGTATCCACGTTATGTAACAGATAGCCTCGAACTCTCGAAATCCCTGGAATTTCAGGGATTCTGGCGCGGGGGCGCGGAACCACCCCCTCGCGGGGCTCGGTACGCTGAGAACGTGTCCGATCTGATCCTCCTGCGACACGGCCAGTCCGCGTGGAACGAGCTCAACCTCTTCACCGGCTGGACCGACGTCGACCTCACCCCCCTCGGCGAAGACGAGGCGGCCCAGGCGGGCCGTCTCCTGCGCGAGGCCGACCTCGACCTGCGCGTGCTGCACACGTCGGTTCTCACCCGCGCGATCCGCACCGCCGAGATCGCCTTGCACGAGGTCGGCCGCTCCTGGCTGCCGGTGACGCGCAGCTGGCGACTCAACGAGCGCCACTACGGGGCCTTGACGGGCCAGGACAAGAAGCAGACCGCCGAGAGGTTCGGCCTCGAGCAAGTCACCCTCTGGCGACGCAGTTACGACGTGCCCCCGCCCACTCTGGCGCCCGACGATCCGCGTGCGGTCGGTAACGACCCGCGCTATCGCGACGTGCCGGCGAACTTCCTGCCCGCGACCGAGTGTCTCAAAGACGTCGTCGCGCGCGTGCGCCCCTACCTCGCCGACGTGATCAACGAGGACCTGCGTCGCGAGTCGACCCGCGGCGGCAGCGTGATCGTGGTGGCGCACGGCAACTCGCTGCGCGCGGTGCGCATGATCCTGGAGAACATCAGCGAGGACGAGATCGCGAGCCTCGAGATACCGACGGGCATCCCCTATCGCATTCGCTTAGACGCGAGCCTCGACATCGTCGAAGCGGGATATCTCGGCGACGCCGAAGCGGCCAAGGCCGCCGCGGCCGCCGTCGCGCGCCAGGCCGGCTAACTCTCCTTCGCGGGCCCTACATCGCGTACCGTAACGATCCTTCCGATCAGGGATGACGCGTCCTGAGACACCATGACGACCGGCCCGCGGGCCGGTCGTCGTGGTGTCTCACCGATGCTGGAGCAGTCCGGGGGAACTACAGCGCGTCGGGACCCCGCTCATCGGTTCGCACGCGCACCACACGCACGACGTCGGTGACCCATACCTTGCCGTCACCCACGGTGCCGGTGCGCGCCGAGGCGACGATCGCGTCGATCACCGCGTCGAGCTGCTCGTCGGTGCAGGCGACCTCGATGCGGATCTTGTCGATGAAGTCGAACTCGTACTCGCGACCTCGATAGATCTCGATGTGTCCGCCCTGGCGACCGAAGCCGCGCGCCTGGGTCACCGTCATGCCCGACACCCCGAGCTTGGTGAGAGCGACTTTCACCTCGTCGAGCTTGAAGGGCTTCACTACGGCGGTTACTAGTTTCATGGATCTCTCCTTACAGGTTGTCGGGGTGCGTGTGGCTGGGGGTGAGGAGCGGCTCACCGAAGGTCGGCTCGGGGAAGGCCTCCTCCTCGTGGATGCCGATGTCGCCGAGGGCGAGCACCTCGTCCGTTTCGCGCAGTCCGACCACGGCCTTCACGATATAGAAGACCACGGCGGTGCCGATGCCGGTGAAGAGGATGATCCAGCTTGCCGCCAAGAACTGCTCCCAGAGCTGGTGGAACGAGTGGGTGTAGAACCACCCGCCCACCGAGAAGCCCCCGGGGCCCTTGTAGTGCGCGCCCGACACCCCGTACTGGGTCATGCCCGGGTCAGCCAGCACACCCACCAGCAGTCCGCCGACCAGGCCAGCGATGCCGTGGGTGTAGACGACGCCCATCGCGTCGTCGACCTTGGAGAAGGGACGAACGCGAGACAAATAGTTCCACGCGACCCAGACGATCGAGGAGGCGATAAGTCCCACGAAGATCGCCCCGGTCCCGTTCACCCAGCCCGCGCTCGGCGTGATGGCGACGAGTCCGCAGAGCATGCCGTTGATCGCACCGAGGAATGTCGGCTTCTTCTGGCGCGAGAAGAACATGTCCATAAGGAGCCACGTGAGGACCCCGACCGCGGTGGCCACGTTGGTGTTCAGCACGGCGCTCGCCGCGTCGGCTCCGGCGTAGAAGGGGTCGCCGCCGTTAAATCCGTTCCAGCCCATCCAGAGGATGCCCGCGCCTACGGCCACCATCATCAGGTTGCTCGGGAACGCGTTCTCACGATCCTGCCAGCGTCGCGGGCCGACGATCGCCGCGCCCACGAAAGCCGCCACCCCGGCCGAGAGGTGGATGACATATCCACCGGAGTAGTCGACCGCGCCCTTCTGGGCGAAGAAGCCCCCGCCCCAGAGCAGCGCCGCGTTCACGCAGTAGATGAGAGTGATCCACAGCGGCACGATGAGAAGCCACGCCTTGAACTTGAGACGTCCCACGAGCCCGCCGAGGAAGAGCAGCGGCGTGATCGCGGCGAAGACGAACTGGAAGTAGGCGAGCGTCGCCGTCGGAAAGTGGAAGGGGATGAGAGTGTTCGCCCCCGAAACCGCCTGTCCCTGCTCGGCGCCGGCGGTGGACAGCGGCTGGAAGTGGCCGATGAAGCCACTCCAGAACGATCCCGTCGGCCCGAAGTGCGACTGGACTCCGAAGGCCAGATTGTAACCCCAGAGCATCCAGACAACGAGTGTGAGAGAGAACCCCGCGAAGACCATGAGCATGGTGTTCACGATCCACTTCTTGCGCACCAGGCCGCCGTAGAGGACGGCGAGCCCGGGCAGGCTCATGAGTCCCACCAGCGTGGCGGCCACCAGCTGCCACGTGTTGTCCGCCGGATTCAACCAACTGGGATAGGGGATGATGGTCGCGAACACATCCGCTCCTTCTTGAGACAGGAGGGCGGCGCTGACCTCGTTTGACCCAGTGTGTCAAGCGAGGATTTCTGAACCGTTAGCGACGTGTTTCGGGCGTGTGAACTCGCAAGATTCCCTCAACTAGTGATCGGCGTCAACGTCGACGACGATGGCCGTTTCGCCACGACGCGCGTCGCGCCCGCGCGAGGCTGAGGCGAGCAGTGCCGCCAGCGTGCAGGCGACGCTCGCCCACAGGACCGGCGCGAGTCCCTCGCCGAAGGGGTGACTCAAGAGGTGCGCGAAGAAACGCGGCGAAGTGACCGCCGCCGGATTGACGAGGTTCGCGAGCACGTGGCTCGCCGCGAGCAGGTGGGAAATGGGATTGACCCCGAGCAGCGTCGCGAACAGCGAGGCCACGGGGGGCAGTGTCGCCACGTGCTGGGCCGCCGCGAGCGGCACGCCGCGCGCGACGAGGCCGCTCGAGAGCGCCTGGGGCAAGTGCCGGGCGAGCCCGGCGATCATGATCGAGAAGAAGACGCCGATCGAGAGCGCGGTGCCCGAGTTCATGAAGGTGGCGCGCATCCCCGAGGCCTCGCCGCGCTGATTCGCCGGCACCGAGCCCATGATCGAGGAGGTGTTGGGCGCGGCGAACATCCCCCCGCCGATGCCATTCAACGTGATGAGAATCGCGAAGGGCGCGTAGGAGAAGCTCACGGGCAACGCGAGCAGTCCGAGCAGGCTGGCACCAAAGACCACCAGTCCGCTCGTCGCGAGCCGGCGCGAGCCGAAGCGATCCGACAGGTACCCCGACAGTGGCCCGGCGAGCAGCATGCCGACCGTCATGGGGAGGAGAAACACCCCCGACCACAACGGGGTGCGCGAGAAGGAGTAGCCGTGCAGGGGCAGCCAGATCCCCTGGAGCCAGATCACGAGGATGAACTGCAGGCCGCCGCGCACCAGCGAGACGAGGAACGCGGCGACGTTGCCGGCCGAGAAGGCCCGAATGCGAAAGAGCGCGAGGTCGAACATCGGATCGACGGCCCGGCGCTCGAGGAACGCGAAGAGGCCGAGCAGAATAATCCCGCCGCCGAGCTCGAGCACCACCATCGGATTCGACCAGCCCATCGCCTGGCCGTGGTAGGGCTGCACGCCCTGGGTCACACCCCAGAGCAGGGCGCCAAGTCCCAGGGCGAAGGTGACGTTGCCGGCCCAGTCGATGCGCCCGGGCTTGCGCTCGCCGGTCTCGACCAGCTGCAGGTAGGCCCAGATGGTGCCGAAGAGGCCGATCGGCACGTTGATCCAAAAGACGAGCCGCCAGTCGATCGAGGCGAGCAGTCCCCCGGCGACGAGCCCCACGAACTGCCCGGCGAGGGCCGCCACCTGGTTGATCCCGAGGGCGAAACCGCGCTGGCTCGCGGGGAAGGCGTCGGTCAGAATCGCCGCAGAGTTCGCCATCAGCATCGAGCCACCGATCGCCTGCAGTACCCGCCAGCCGATCAACCACGTCGCCCCACCGCCGCGCGTAAAGGGATCAAAGGAGAGCAGGATCGAGGCGGTAGTGAAGACGACGAAGCCCGCGTTGTAGATCCGCACGCGCCCGAACATGTCGCCGAAGCGACCGACGGTCACGACGAGGACGGCCTGGACGAGCCGGTATCCCATGATCATCCACAGCAGGTAGCCGATCGAGCTCGGCGCCAGGGGATCTAAGTGGATCCCGCGAAAAATGGGCGGCAGCGCGATGAGAACGATCGAGCCGTCGAGGGCCGACATAAAGACGGCCGCCGTCGTGTTGGACAGCGCGATCCACCTGTACCGACTCGTAGCGGCGTCGAGCGTCGTGGTCACAGGCGCTCGGCCAGACGCTCGATCAGTGGTGCCGCATCGAGGAGTCGCGCGAGCTCGCCCGCCGTGAAGTCCTCGGCGAGAGCGCGCGCCAGCTGGTCGGCCCGCTGGGTGCGGCGCGCGGCGAGGGCCGCCGCGCCCGCCTCGGTGAGGACGAGCACCCGGCGGCGCCCGTCCTCGGGGTCGAGGCGGCGCGCGACGTAACCGCGGCTCTCGAGGGTGGCGAGCGTCGCGCCGATCGATTGGGCGCTGATGCCCTCGGCGCGCGCGAGCGTCGTCACGTCGCTTGCACCCAGGCGGTCGAGTCGCGCGAGCGCCGACGCCTCGGGCAGGGCGAGCCCGGTGTCGACCGGCGCCAGGCGCAACCGGTGATTCAGCAGGCGAATGCTCAATTGCAGGGCGCGCGCGACCTGGTCAGGGGTGGGTTGGCGCAAAGTCATAAGGCCAACCTTAGTAGATACGACCTAGGAGATCTCGTGAGGTAGGGGCGTGGTCGGCCAATAGGGTGCGGCTATGGCTACCCCCGTGATCCCCGACTCGCATCGCGACCTCCTCGAGAGCGACACTGCGATCCTCGCCACCAACGGTCCCGACGGCCGTCCGCAGCTCTCGGCCGTGTGGTTCCTCGCCGAGGACGATGTGATCCGTGTCTCGCTGCACACGTCACGCCAGAAGGTGAAGAACTTGAGAGCCCGCCCCGGGGTGACATTCTTCATCCTCGATCCCGCCGCTCCGACGAGATACCTCGAGGTGCGCGGCGACGCCGAGATCGCGGACGACTCCGACTACGCGTTCGCCCACCACCTCGGCACCAAATACCAGGCGGACCTGCGCGCCTACGACGGCTCGCATCCGGGGCGCGTCGTGGTGACCATCCGACCCACTCGCGTCAACGCCGTGGACATCGCAGGCGACTAGCCCAGAGAGCGCTCGACCACCTGGGAGATGTCGAGAACCGCGACATCCTCGCGACCCGAGGCCTTCACCGCGTCGTCGAGCATGATCATGCAGAAGGGACAGGCCGTCGAGACGACGTCGGCCCCGGTGCCGAGCGCCTCCTCGGTGCGGTCCATGTTGATGCGCTTGCCGATGGTCTCTTCCATCCACATGCGCGCTCCCCCGGCCCCGCAGCAGAACCCGCGTTCGCGGTGTCGCTCCATCTCGATCTGGGTGACGCCGGGCACCGCCGAGAGCACGTTCCTCGGCTCGTCGAAGATCCGGTTGTGACGACCCAGGTAGCAGGGGTCGTGATAGGTGACGGTGCCGGTGTAATTGATCCCGGGCACCAGGCGTCCGCTCGCGACCAAATGCCCCATCAGTTCGGAGTGATGGATCACCTCATAGTCGCCACCCAACGACGGGTACTCGTTCTTGATCGTGTTGAAGCAGTGCGGACACGACGCCACGATCTTCTTCGCGCCCACGCCGTTCAACGTGGCGACGTTGGCCTTGGCCATTTCTTGGAAG
>JAJYGN010000030.1 GCA_021790675.1 Actinomycetes bacterium | reverse complement strand
GGTAATGCCCGCATCAGGGCTTGACGTTTCGAGATCGCCCACCAGAATCAATCGACCAATCTGACGTGCGGGCACGGGCAGTGTTCCCTCTCGAAACCACCGGTAGGCGCTCTGAGGGTGTACCCCTTGCACGTTGGCCCACTCACTTAAATTCATTACTTCGTAGTCTCGCGGTGAGCTGTGACATTAGGTGACAACCCTCACACCGGCGCCATCAGGATCCCGGGCGTGGCGCGATCTCCCGGGCGGTTCTCGTGATCGTGCAGCCGCTCGGACAGCGCCGCGCGCTCGACGGAGAGCGCCGGGTCGCCGAATCGATTGACCCGTTGAAGCGGATCGTCGGCTAAGACGTAGAGCTCGCCTTCGGTGCCGTCGTGCAACGTTCCCGGTTGGTACTCGGTGTAGAGATGGTCGCGAGTGACCACACTGCGAACGTGCACACTCACACCAAAGAGATCCGAGTCCCACTCGGTCACCGTGGCCGCGTCGCCACCGGTGTCGTCGATGGGCAGCGCGGCGCCCTCGACCCACGGTGGTGCGGGTCTGCGCGCAATGTCGAGAAAGGTCGCCGCGAGAGAGACCAGGCTGACCGGCGTCGTCACCACCGCCGGGGCGACGCGCGCCACCGGCGCTGGGCGCCAGATAAGGGGCAGGCGCATCAGCGCGTCAACGTGATAGGGGCCCTTGAAAAGCAATCCGTAGTCGCCCTGGAACTCCCCGTGATCCGTGGTGAAGATGACGTCGAGGTCATCGGACCAGCCTCGTGCCGTGATCGCCGCGAGGACTCGTCCGATCGCCTCGTCGATCAACTCGACTTCGATGGCGTTGAGGGCGTTGACCTCGCGGACCTGGTCCGCGGTCAGGGTCGCGGGAACCCAGTGTGCCGGTGCCTCGTAGTTGCTCACCAGGCGGCCGTCGTACCAGGCGCGCCAGTGTCGCGACTTGGCATCGAGAATGGCCTCTCGCTCGTCGCGTGAGTGCGGAAAGTTTGCCGGCAACTCAACGTCGCGCCAGTCGATGCGCGATCGTTCGGCGGCCGGGGGATCCCACGGGTGGTGAGGGTCGGGAAAACTCATCCAGCAGAACCAGTCGGCATCGTCGGACTGTGCCGTGAGCCAGCGGATCGTGCGATCGGCCACCCAGTCCGTGTGGTACCACTCACGTGGCACGGAATTGATCGCGACCTGTGGCGCGTTGGTCTCGCCGCCGCCGGCGGCGTTCACATTGAAGTCTCCATCGAGCACCGGATAGAAGCCCCCCAACGCGTCGTGGTGCTCGCGCCTCATCCAGGACGCGTAGTGCAAGGGCCCAGCGACACCGTGGGTCGCCATCTCCATGAAGTCGAATCCGCGATGCGGTCCGAGACGCCCATCGAACCATCGCTGCTCAATCGTCGGCACACCGAGATTCGAGAGGGCGTTTTCGACGAAGCGCCCGAACGGGTCAAGAAAGGGTTCGAAGTGGGCCTTGCCGATGAGGGCCGTCGTATAGCCGGCGTCCTTGAGGTTCTCGGCGACCGAGGGAGCGTCCACGGCGAGCGGCACCCCGTTCATCCAGGCGCCGTGGCAAGACGGGTACTGCCCGGTCAACATCGAGGCGCGCGAGGGCATGCACACCACCGAGGCCGGCTGGCAGCGCTCGTAACGAATGCCTGCAGCCGCGAGCGAATCGATGACCGGAGTACGGGCAATCCCGCCGTGCACGCCCAGCGTGTCGTAGCGCTGCTGGTCGGTCGTGATGAAGAGGATCTTGCGCCCCATCAGGTCCTCACCGCAGAACATGCTATCCGCTCGATCTCCTCGAGGGCCGCCACCGTCGCCCCGGCCACCACCAGACACAGCATGTCCGGCTCGGCCGTTGTCGAATACACGCACAGTGAATCGCACGGACCCAACTCGAACACGTCGATCACGCCAAGGTGGAAGCGGTACAAGGGGGCGGTGATCGTGTAGGCGAAGCGCCGCAGTGAGTCGTCGATGGCCATGATGCGTTCAGGAATGACCAGTCCGGTGGCCGTGGTAATCGTGCGGGTCGTTCCCTCCACGGCCACTTCCGTAATGCCGGGAAACCACGCGACAATGCCCTCCGGGCGACGGACCACATCCCAGACGGCGTTCGCCGGGGCCGCGATTCGCCGTTCGTGTCGCAGTGACGCCATGACCCCCCTTCGCATCACAGTATCCGTCGAGGACATAAGGTCGCTGCGTGTCCGAGCTCATCGCCCTCGACATCGACATGGGCCCAGACCTTGAAGCCGCGTTGCGCCACCACATCGACGCTCGACGCGCGGTCTGCGTTCTCGACCGGCGCCTGTCACCCCGCCAGCGCGACGCGCAGATCAGCGCATTGGGCGCTACCCACGTCGACGACGGGACCGGACTCGTCAGCCTCGACGGCGGTCGTGCGGTCGACGCCCAAGTCGGCCTGGTCATTCTCACATCGGGATCTTCGGGACCGCCCAAGGCGGCCGAGCTGACCTGGGAGGCGCTCTCGGCGAGCGCCGCGATGACCCAGTCGAGGCTCAGCCGCGGCGCTGCGCCCGTGTGGTACCCGTGCCTGTCCGCTACCCACATCGGCGGGCTCGCGGTTCTCCTGCGCGCAATCCTCGCCAACGGCGCACTTGTGTGGGGCAACATTCACGACATCAGTGTCGGGCCCCAACGCGGTGCGACCCACGTGGCCGTCGTAAGAACCCAGCTGGCGCGCCACGACCTCTCGGAGTACGAGACCGTCCTCCTCGGCGGGGCGCGGCCGCCCTACGAACTAGGCGAGAACGTCGTGACGACGTGGGGTATGACCGAGACAGGTTCAGGAATCGTCTATGACGGCTGCCCCCTCGCCGGCGTCGACGTCGCGAGCGTCAACGGCGAGCTCCTTGTGCGCTCGCCCACCCTCTTTCGCTCATACCGCGACGCGGAGCGCCCACGCGCACTCGGCCCCGACGGGCGAGACGACTGGTTCCCCACGGGCGACGCGGGCGAGGTCGACGACGGAAGGGTTCGCGTGCGTGGGCGACTCGCCTACGTCATCAACACCGGGGGCGAGAAGGTCTGGCCCGAGGACCTCGAGACCGCGCTCGCAAGCGTCGCCGTCGTGCGTGACGTCGCGGTGACCGGCGTCACTGACGAGGAGTGGGGCGAGCGCGTTGTCGCCCTCGTTGTCACCGACGGCTCCCGCTGCGATGAGGAGCTTCGCGCGGTGGCGGCCGAACGAATCGGACCCTGGGCGAAGCCCAAGGAGATCCGTTACGTGACGGCGATTCCTCGCACCTCAAACGGAAAAGTCCGACGCTCGGACCTCTCCTACCTTTTTTGATCCGCCCCTACCGACCTCGGTCGGTCAGTTCGTGGTACTACCGCGTCTCGCGATCGAGTCGATGGTGACGGCGGCGAGAAGCACGAGCGCGATCGCCATGTACTGCGTCGCCGGCCCGATGCTGATCAACGCCATGCCGTTGTAGATCGTGGCAATGACGATGCCACCGATGACCGCGTGGATCATCTTGCCCCGACCGCCGAAGAGACTGGTGCCGCCAATGACCGCCGAGGCCACCGCGTAGAGCACGAGCGAACTGTCGATGTTGTCCGAGATCCCGCCGAGTCGCGAGGCGTAGAGCAGGCTGGCGATTCCCGTCGTCAGGCCCGTCAATGCGAAGGCCAGCAAGCGGTAGCGATTGACGTTGATGCCAGAGCGGCGCGCCGCCTCGCTATTGCCACCGATCGCGTAGATGTAGCGTCCCGCCTTAGTCTTGGTGAGGATGACGCTGCCCGCGGCGAGCACCGCGAAGTCGATCGGGATCGCGTAGGGCATTCCCTGCAACACGATAAAGGTGCCACGGTTGGCGTTGAAGAGCAACGCGAGCACGATTCCGGCCACCGCGAGCGCGCCAATCTTGAAAAACAGAACCATTCGCGCACGGGTCACCAATCCGCTCGCGCGCCGGCGCTGGTCGGCACGCACCATGGACTGGGCCATGAAGAGGACCACGACGACCATGAAGATCCACGTGAACACGGTCGTGAAATTGCCGTTGACGAGGTTGTAGAGAATCTTGTTCTCGTTGGAGATCGAGCCGCCGATTCCCTGGTGGTCGACGAGATTGATCAGCATGCCCTCCCAGAACAAGAGGCCAGCCAGGGTCACGATGAACGACGGCAATCGGAAGAAGATGACAATAAGTCCCTGAAGCGTGGCGATGCCCGTCGTCGCCAAGAGGGTGACGGCGAACGCCGCGTACCACGGCCAGTGGAACTGGTGGTCGACGAGGATCACGGTGATCGCCGCGCCCACGCCCATCGTGTAGCCAACCGACAGGTCGATGTCACCGAGCAGCAGAAGCCATATTTCGGCCATGCCCAGCAAGATAAAGACAGTCGCCTGGACGAACAGGTTCGTCACGTTGCCGGCCGACAAGAAGACCGAATTTCGCATCTGGAAATAGACGACGAGTATGGCGAGTCCCAGGACGATCGGCACCATGCCGCTGTCGCCACGCCAGAGTCTGCGGACCTGGCCCATCACGCCGGGCTCATTTGAGCTGTGATGGTGTTCTAGTGAGGTGTCCTCGGCTGACAACGACAAGGTTGACCTTTCAGTTCGTTTAGGACGCCACGATCGTCGGCGGCACCCGGCTTGATTCGCCGGTGGTGATCAGCTCGACGGCACTCGACGTGTCGTAGTTGGAGATGGGCCCGGAACTAACCAGGGACCCCAGATACATGACCGCGGCCCGATCGGCCACCTGGAAGACGTCATTGAGATTGTGCGAGATCACCAGAACGGCGATTCCGCGCTCGGCCAGCCGCTTGATGAGGCTCAGCACCTGGGCCGTCTGCGACACGCCCAGGGCCGCGGTGGGCTCGTCCATGATGACTAACTGAGAGTCGCGCATGACCGCACGGGCCACCGCGATGGCCTGGCGCTGGCCTCCGGAGAGAGACCCGACGAGTTGACGCACCGACTTAACTGTCGACACCGACAGATCCGCCAGCGTCTGCTTGGTGGTCAACTCCATCTTGATCTCATCGAGGAGACCAACCTTGGTCTTCTCATGTCCGAGAAACATGTTCTGCACGATGTCGAGGTTGTCGCACAGGGCGAGATCCTGGTACACGGTGGCGATGCCGAGGTGCTCGGAGTCGCGTGGCGTGTGGATGTGGACCTCTTGGCCCTTCCAGAACATCTGGCCGCTAGACGGTGCCCAGATGCCCGAGATCGTCTTGATCAGGACCGACTTGCCCGCGCCGTTGTCGCCCATAAGGGCAGTCACCTGTCCTGGGAAAATATCGAGGTTGATGTTCTCCACGGCCTGGACTGCGCCGAAGTTCTTCGATATCCCCCTCAGGGACAACAGTGATGTGGACAACCCCGGGTCACCAGGGGATGCGGGTCCGCTGTTGGACGCCATCGACCCTGATGGCCCGGGGTTGTTCGTCATGTTGGACTACTTGATGCCGTAGGTGGCGCAGTCCTGCGCGTACGTCGGGACTGTCTTGCCTTCCACGGTCGGTGCTGTCTTGGTGCACAGGTCCGAGGCCTTGATGACCTTGTCCTTGATGACAGTCTTCTCAACCGTCGCCGCGGTCACCCAGGTTGCGGTCAGCAGAACTGACGGAACCTTCTTCAGGCTGTTGATCGTGGCGGCAGAGTCAGTCGACGTGCCGTTGACGAGGCCCTTCGGCGGCTTGACGTGCGCGCGCAGGTAGATCGCGAGCGCGGCGGCGGCCTGTGCCTCGAGCCAGATCGGCTTGTAAACGGTTCCGCACTGGTAGCCCGAGATGATGTTCTGGAAGCCCGTCAGCGTAGCGTCCTGACCCGTGAAGGGAATCGTCTTAGGGGCGAGACCCTTGGACTGCAGGTAGCTGATGATCGGAGCAGCGTTCTCATCGTTGGGCGTCAGAACCGCGTTGATGTTCGGGTGCGCCGTGTAGGCGCCCTGGAAGTCGGTCAGCGCCACGCTGGGAGTCCACGTACCCGTGTTCTCCGCAATCGTGTTCACGCCGGCCTTAGCCAGCACGGCGTTGTAGCCCTGGGCGAACAGCGTCGCGTTGTTGTCGGTCGGTGCACCACGCATGACGTAGACAACCGGGCTCTTCACGTTCCACGCGCTGATGCAGCTCATCAGACCCGTGCCAATGAGGGTGCCCACCGAAACGTTGTTGAAACTGACGTAGTAGCTGCGGGCTCCGCCCAGAGTCAGACGGTCGTAGTCGATAACGGCCACGCCGCGCGCACGCGCGTAGGCCTCAATCACCGCTCCGGTCGTCGAGTCGAGCGGGTCCAAGACCAGCACCTTGGCGCCCTTGGCGATGTCCGCCTGGGCGTCGGTGTACTGCGTGCTGGGGCTACCCTGCGCGTTCTGAACCACGTACTGCTTGGGCGTCATACCCGCAGCCTTGAAAGCGGCCTTGAGGTACGGTGCGTCGAACTCGGTGTAGCGAGCCGACGTCACGGTGTCGGGCAGGATAACGGCGATGCTGCCCTTGCCCTTGTGGACGATTCCCTTCAGCAACTTCATCGTCGAAAAGCTCGTATTGAACGTGCTCGCCGATACCGTCTTGGTTGCTGCTCCTGCGCTGTTCACGTCCGGCAACATGGCGACGACAAAACTGCCAACCAGCGCGACGGACGCGAGAGCCCTTCCTGTTCTAAAATTCATTCTCCCCAACCCTTCTGTGGTGCCCCGCGGCACCGATTGTTTTAGGCACTTCATGGTCGCTTCGTGAACGAAACGTCCAGTTGGTGAAAATAGCATGTCCCTTCAATGCCTGACGCGCAGGCGCACTGGCCATTGGACACGAATCCCCGGCGGGTGAGGTCAGGATTCGATGATTCGGCGCATCGTACCCATGATGGCGATGGACTCATCGAGGGGCATCACGTCGCTTTCTGTGCGTCCCGCCGTGATGAGCGACGCGACGTGGCTCGCCTGATACTGCAGGCCGCGTCCCCGGGTAACGAAATCCATGCGACGCGGGTCCCCCAATCGAGGGATAATGACCAGTGAGGATGGCGCGTAGAAGTCGCCCTCGATCTCGACGCGTCCCTTCGTTCCCACCACGCTCGCGCGCGTGGCGCTACGAGCCGACGACGTGCAGGTCACGATGGCCTGCGCCCCGGTGTCGTATCCCAACACCGCCGACGCGGTGGCGTCCACCCCGCTGAAGGCGGGTGTCACCATCGCGACTACCCGAGCGGGCGTGCCCAAGATCATCGAGGCGAAGGACACGGGATAGACCCCGAGGTCCAACATCGCGCTGCCACCGAGCTCGGGCGCGAAGAGTCGCGAGGTCGGATCCTTCTCGAACCATTTGCCGTGATCCGCGATGACCTCCACGATCTCTCCGAGCTCACCGGAGGACACGATCTCGCGCAGAGCTTCGATGTGGGGCAGGAATCTCGTCCACATCGCCTCCATCAAGAACAGGCCCCGCCGACGCGCGATCGCTACCAAGTCGACCGCTTCGTCTACGGTCATCGTGAACGCCTTCTCGACGAGCACCGGCTTTCCCGCCTCGAGGGCGTGGCGGGCGTTGGCGTAGTGCATCGGGTGCGGCGTCGCCACGTAGACGGCCTCCACGCTGGGGTCCTCGACCAGTTCCTCGTAGGACCCGTGGGCGGCGTCGATCCCGAATTCGGCGGCGAATCGCTGCGCCGCGGAAAGGGTGCGTGACCCGACCGCGACGATGGTTCCGTCGTCGATGAAGGTGAGGTCGCTCGCGAAGGTGCGCGCGATGCGACCCGTGCCGATGACGCCCCACCGCAGTGCCGTGACCATGTCCACCTCCGTTATCGTCTCGCCGTCCGAGGCGACGTCTCGCGGCCTCTAATGTCACTACGTGCCACGACTTCGTGACGTCAAGGAGCAGCTCGGCTCACCCTACCTTCGCGATCACGCCGATAATCCCGTCGAGTGGTGGACCTGGGGTGAGGACGCGCTCGAACTTGCCCGCTCGAGCGATCGGCCGATCTTCCTGTCCGTGGGCTACGCGGCCTGCCACTGGTGCCACGTGATGGCTCACGAGTCCTTCGAGGACGACGAGACGGCCACACTACTCAATGAACACTTCGTGCCCATCAAGGTCGATCGCGAGGAGCGCCCTGACGTCGATGCGCTCTACATGACCGCCACCCAGCTGTCGAGTGGTCACGGAGGATGGCCGATGTCGGTCTTCATGTTGCCCGATGGCCGACCATTCTTCACCGGAACGTACTTCCCGCCCAACGATCGGCCCAACCAGGTCGGCTTCCCACGTTTGCTGCGCGCCCTCGCCAACGCCTGGGAGGTCCAGCGAGACGCCGTCATCGAACAGGCCGCGGAGCTCGGCGAGGCCCTCGTGCGCGAGGTCGCCTTCGTCGACCACCTGGTCGCCCACGAGGGCGTCCTGGACCTGGACGTCGCACGCCGGCGACTTCGCGACGAACTCGTCGAGACCCTCGATCCGGACGGTGGATTCTCCGGGGCCCCCAAGTTCCCCCACCCGGGTCTGCTCGGGGCCCTGATCGACTCAGACGACACGGCGTCGCACGCTGTGTCGACCACGCTGGACGCGATGGCTCGCCGCGGCCTCTACGACCACATCGGTGGCGGCTTCGCCCGCTACTGCGTGGACCGTGAGTGGCACGTTCCCCACTTCGAGAAGATGCTGATCGACCAGGCCCTCCTCGCGCGGACCTACGCGAACGCCGCGCGTCGCTACGCGCGAGAGGATTGGCGCGAGGTCGCCGCTTCCACGGTGGACTTTGTCCTCGACCAACTCGCCGTTCCTGATGGATACGCCGCGTCGCTCGACGCCGACGCGGCGGGACTCGAAGGGGGTCACGTCACCTGGACCCCCGAAGAGGTCGCGGACGCGCTGCGCGCGGGCGGACGCAGCTCGGATCTAGAGCGAGCACTCGAGCGTTGGACGATCACCGCGGCCGGCAACCTCGAAGGGCGCTCGGTCCCGCGACTCGGTGACAACGAGCCCTTCACCACGCCGCGCGAACTCGCCGGCGCGCTGGCCGCCCTGCGGAACGCACGTTCCCAACGGGTCCAGCCCGAACGCGACGACAAGGTCATCTTGGAGTGGAACGCCCAATTCGCTTCGGCGTGCCTGGCCCTGCGTGACGCGAGGTACCGCGACGTCGCACTCGATCTGCTCGAGCACCTTTCCTCGAGCCACGCCGCACGCGGCGTGCTCTATCGCACCCAGCACCGCGGCGTCCACGCCACGCTCGCCGACGTCGCCGCCCTCGCCGACGCTCTCTTAGACGCATTCGAGGCGACCGGCGACGACCACTGGCTCCAGCGCGCGCGCGAAACGACGAACTACCTCCTCGCCCACTACTGGGACGGCGAGGTGCCCACCGCTCAGAACCCCCAACGCGGTGCCGGTGTCTTCACCTCGAGCGACCTCGCCACGGACCTGCTCGCGCGCCCCAAAGAGATCTTCGATGGTGCCGGTCCCTCGAGTCACGCCACTGCCACGCGCGCTCTCGCGCGTCTGGCTCTCGTGGACGCCGACTCTGACCGCCAAGCCGTCGCCGAGCGACTCGTCGCCCTCGGCGCAACGCTGATCAGTCAGCATCCGCGCGCGGTAGCCGATCTCGTCGCGGCGGCGCGCTTCGCTCTCGAGGGTGTGGAGATCGTCGTGCCCGGCCCGCCAAATGATCTTCTCGAGCACGTACGATTGTGTGTCGTGCCCCGCAGCGTCGTGATCACCGGCTCCAACTCGTCACCGCTCCTCGAGGGTCGCGTGCCGGGCACTGCCTACGTCTGTCGCGGGGGCGCGTGCTTGCTGCCCGTGCGCACTGTCACCGACCTGAGAGCGCAACTGGAGGAGTTGGGAGGCTGATGGCGCTCTTCTCTCGCGACCCGGCGGCCCGGGCCATACGTCAGCTCGTCGAGCGGATGCCCCACTACCCCACCGTTGACTTGACACCGGGCTCGACCATGTTCGGGCTCGTCCTGGGTTCGACGAATGAGTCGACGACGGTGGTGGACCTCGCGTCGCAGACGATCGTGCGCTGGCGTATTCCCTGGCCCGAGGACCTCGAGACCGACCTCGTCGCCTTCGACGTCGTCGAGGGTCAACTGGCCGAGGACATCGGGCGAACCGACCTTGCCCAACCCGAGGCGGTCAGCCTGGCCGACCTGCCTCGCCGTTTGGGCACCTACCACGGTCGTCGAGTGCGCAAGTGGCTCGAAGAGCTGTCCACCCCCTCCGACGGTCCGCTCTTCGGCTTTCGGGGCCCGAGCGCCCCCTACTGGGAGTTCCGCGGCGAGCGGCCCAGCGTCGCTCTCATCGCGGCCGATCGCGGCCCCCAACTGCTACGGCGCATTGAGGACGGTTCGACGTGGGTGCGCTTCGGGTGGTTCGGCGACGACGTCTGGCTGCTGTGCGAGGACACACACGCGATTCGCACGATGGAGGCGACCCGGCGCACATCGCTCGCGGGTAAGGACCTCAGCACGGCTCTGGGATTTCGACCGACCTACGTGCTCACCACGCTGTCATCGCCCATCGATGGGCACTGCTACAAGAGCTGCACCGGCCTCTTGCCGCGCAATTAGCTAGCGCGGCAGCTTGCCCGAGGCGAGCGACTCAGCCATGGCCCAGCCGAAGACCACCAGGCGCTGACCCTTGTCCGGCTCGAGTCCCTCGAAGAACTCACCGGCGCCCTCGGGGATCGCGCCCTTTGCGGCGACATAGTCCAGGCAGCCCACGGGGCCCGCCGGCACGGTCATCACGAACGTCTGGTCGTTGATCGCCTTCTCCGCGCCGAAGCGCTTAGCCAGTCGCCGGCCCCAAGCACGGTCCTCGCCAGTGGGACGATATCCCTTGCGCGGCACGATGTCCTCAAGGCCCAAGAATGCGCGAAAGCCGTCGGGTGCGGTGAGACGGGCGCCGAGGAGGACGTCTTCGTCGGGAAAGGCGAGCAGCGCCCGGCGAAACTGATCGTGCAGGATCGCCTTCAAGGTCTGGTCGCTCTTCGCGTTGCGCTCGACCAGCAGCAGGCCGAGCAGCAACGACGGCGTGCCCCCGATGCGCTCGAGCGTGCCGAAGGAGTAGCCGCGCAACTTGCTCCCTTCGCGCGCGCAGGTCACGAGCACCCACTCCTCGCGCTGCTTTGAGAGGAAGCCGATGTCAAAGTTGGGCTCACGGTCGACGCAGAGGTCGGCCATTTCGGCGAGTTCCGCGTCGCTGAGGGCGGTGGTGTCCTTCGTGGTGACGGTCATTGCCATAGGTCCCATTCTACGGGACGTAGCGACCCCGGCAATCTGGGCTAGGCCTTGATGACGTTTCGTCCGAATTCGCTCCGCAAATCCCCCACCACGCCCGCGATGTTCACGTTGAATTCCGGCCCCAATTTAAAGGCTTTTCCCGACGTTCCGGTCTCGACGATGACCGGCGATGGCCCCGGATAGCGCACCAGGATCTCGCGCAGGGTGGCGATCGTGCCCGCGGTTAGATCCTCGGGGCGCAGAGTCAGGCGCAGTTCTTCGTCCAGACGCGCCGCCCGCAACTGAGTCACGTCCAGAGCGCTGAATCGCACTTCGTCGTCGCGATGATCGAGTCGACCCTTGATCAGGACGACGTTGTCCTTGGCGAGAAAGCCGCTGCACTCTTGGAACTTCTTCGCTGAGAAGATGATCTCCATCGCCCCGCCGAGGTCTTCGAGCACGACGCGCGCATATTGCTGACCCGACTTGGTGGTGCGAATCTGGACCTCACTCAACAGACCGCCGACGGTCACGGGACGCCCGAGCCGTGCCAGGTCCTCGGCGCGTTCGCGCACCGCGACGATAGTCCCGTCGGTCTTGGCCGCGAGCGCCGACTCGACGGCGTAGAGCGGATGGTCGGAGATAAACGTGCCCAGCATCTCGCGCTCGAAGTCGAGCTTGACCGACGAGTCGAACTCGAGATCGCTCACCGGGATCTCGGTGCCCTCCCAGTCGTCACGCCCGCCGCCGTCACCGAAGGCGAAGAGAGTCGAGATGCCCAGCGCCAGGTCGCGCCGACGCGCCATGGTCACCTCGACGATCTCGTCGATGCGCAGGAGCAGCCCCTGGCGAGGCAGGCCCATAGCGTCGAAGGCACCGGCTTTGATCAGGGACTCCATCGTACGACGATTCAGAACCACGGGGTCGACGCGCCGCACGAAGTCATAGATCGACGTGAACGCTCCGCCGGCGTCGCGCTCGGCGACAATCTTCTCCACCAGCGACTCACCGACGTTGCGCACCGCGGCGAGGCCGAAGAGGATCGTCTGGTCCTGGGTCGGGCTCGGCGAGTAGTCGGCGTCGGAGTGGTTAATGTCGGGCACGCCGACGGTGATACCCATCTGGCGTGCCTCGTTGAGATAGATCGCCGCCTTGTCCTTGTCGTCACGAAACGACGTCAGCAGAGCGGCCATGTACTCCACTGGATAGTTCGCCTTAAGCCACGCGTTCTGGTAGGCGATGAGCGCGTATCCGTAAGCGTGGCTCTTGTTAAACGCGTAGTCCGCGAAAGGCTCGATCTTGTTGAAGATCGCCTCGCCCAACGCGTCCCCGTAGCCCTCACGCACGGCGCCCTCGACGAACTTCGCGCGCTGGGCCTGGATCATCTCTCGGATCTTCTTCGAACAGGCCTTGCGCAGGTCGTCGGCCTCGGTCATGGAGAATCCGGCGATCTTGGTCGCGACGCGCATGATGTCTTCCTGGTAGATCATCAGCCCGTAGGTCTCGCCGAGAATCTCCTTGAGATCGGGGTGGTCGAAGCTGACGTCCTGGCGGTGATTCTTTCGATCCGCGTAGTCGTTGTGGACGTTCTCGCTCAGCGGTCCGGGCCGATACAACGCCACCAGGGCCGCGATGTCGTCAAAACTCGTCGGCGCGAGGCGGCGCATCAGCTGGCGCATCTTGTCGCCCTCGAGCTGAAAGAGCCCGATCGAGTCGCCGCGCTGAAGCATCGCGTAGACCTTCGTGTCGTCGAGAGGCACGTGATCGATGTCGACTTCAACGCCATGACGACGCCGGATGTGCTCGAGGGCCCGCTCGATGATCGCGAGGTTGCGCAGCCCCAGGAAGTCCATCTTCAGCAGTCCGAGCTTCTCGATCGCCGTGGCCTCATACTGGGTGACGATTGGCGCGTCGTCGATCGACCCGTTCGCACCGGCCTTGCGCTGGACCGGCACGTACTCGAGCACCGGCTCCTTGGTGATCACGACAGCCGCGGCGTGGATGCCGTCCTGGCGGCGCTTGTCGACGAAGCCCTTGGCCACGTCAATCACGTGGGTCACCTCGGGGTCACCCGCGTAGAGCGCGCGCAGTTCAGACGCCTCGGCGTAGCGCCCTTCGAAACCGGCCATCGGGCGAAAGCAGGCCTCTAAGGGCAGGTCTTGTCCCATCACGAGCGGCGGCATGGCCTTGGCGATCTTGTCGCCGAGCTGGGGCGGGTAGCCGAGCACGCGCGCGGCGTCGCGCACCGCGGCGCGCGCCTTGATCGTCGAGAAGGTGACGATCTGGGCGACGTGGTCGCTGCCGTAGCGCTCGGCGGCGTAGCGGATCATGTCGCCGCGGTAGCGCTCGTCGAAGTCCATGTCGATGTCGGGCATCTGCTTGCGACCCGGATTGAGGAAGCGCTCGAAGATCAGACCGTAACGAATCGGATCCAGGTCGACGATGCGCAGGCAGTAGGCCACACAGCACCCGGCGGCCGATCCGCGCCCCGGACCCACGCGGATCCCGCGTTCGCGGGCGTGGCGGATGAGGTCCCAGACGACGAGAAAGTAGTCCGAAAAGCCCATGTCAGCGATGACGCCGAGTTCGTAATCGAGTCGGTCGAGCACCTCTCGCGAGAGCACGTCGCCGTAGCGCTCACGCGCGCCACGCATCGCGAGCTCGCGCAGGAGAGCGTTAGCCCCCTCCTTATGGGTGGCACCGGCAAACTCGGGCGGGATCGGATACTCGGGCAGCGCGTCGTTGTCGAACTCGATGGTGACGTCGACGCGCTCGGCGATGGCCAACGTGTTGTCGCAGGCCTCGGGCAGCTCGCGGAAGAGGTAGCGCATCTCGGCGGCGCTCTTGAGGTAGTGCTGGTCGCTGGCGAAGCGGAACCGGTCGGGGTCCGCGACCAGCGAACCCGTGCCAATGCACAGCAGCGCGTCGTGCATCTCAGCGTCGCCGTGGCGTACATAGTGCAGGTCGTTGGTAGCCAACAACGGCGCACCGAGCTCGCGGGCGATGCGCACTAACTGCGGATTGGTGCGCGTCTGCTCGGCGAGCCCGTGGTCTTGGAGTTCGATGAAGAAGTGCTCGCGACCGAAGATGCCCTGCAGGCGAGCGGCGAGGTCGCGCGCCTTGTCGTAGTCGTCGCGCACCAGGGCCTGAAGCACAACCCCGCCGAGGCAGCCCGAGGTTGCGATGAGGCCACGACCGTAGCGTTCGAGCAGTTCCCAGTCGACGCGGGGCTTGTAGTAGTAACCCTCGAGGTAGGCCATGGACGAAAGCTCGCGCAGGTTGCGATAGCCCTCATTCGTCTCGGCCAACAGCGTGAGGTGGTGGTAGAGCTTCTGGCCCCCCTCGGTCTCTCCGCCGGTATCGTCGATCTTGCCGCGCCGCGGCGGGCGGTCAAAGCGGCTCGAGGCGGCCATGTAGGCCTCGAGCCCGAGAATCGGCGTCAGCCCGTGTTGGCGCGCACTCTGGTAGAAGTCGATGATCCCATAGAGGTTGCCGTGATCAGTGATCGCGATCGCGTTCTGGCCGTCGGCCTTGGCCGCAAGGACCATCTCCTCGATGCGCGCGGCGCCATCGAGCATCGAGTACTCGGTGTGGTTGTGGAGATGAACGAATCCCTCGCCCATCACGAACCCGCCGCGTCTCGTCGGACGCCTCGCGCGACGCGCGTGCTCACCACGTCTCCTAGAGGTACGTGCCCGCGCGCGGGTCGCTGCCCCCGGAGTTCAGCGCCCGATCGCGCATCTTCTCCAATTGGGCGGCCGCCGCGGCCTGCTGGGCGAAGAGGGAGGCCTGAATGCCGTGAAAGAGCCCCTCGAGCCAGCCAACCAGCTGAGCCTGGGCGATTCGCAGCTCGGACTCGGTGGGCACGCCCTCCACGAAGGGTGGCGCCATGCGAGCGAGCTCGCCCGAGAGGTCCGGTGACAGCGCGCTCGAGAGCTCGCGGATGGAGGTCTCGTAGATCTCGCGCAGCCTCCCCCGGCCCGCCTCGTCGAGGGGCGCGCTACGCGCCTCGTCCAGCAGCGTCTTGACCATCGAACCGATGCGCATCACCTTGGCCGGCTGGCTGATGAAATCCGTTGTCTCGTCGGTCGTTTCCTCGGTGGACTCGGCGTTTTCACCGGGTGACAGCACCTCGTCGGGGTTGACCGACACGTTCTCGTTTCGCTCTTCTTCCACCTACGCAGTGTGCCAGACGCGAGGCCTGTCATCGGCCAACCCCACGTGGGGCTCGTCACTAGACTTCCGATGTGAGAGTTTCCACCCGCGGGGACTACGCGAGCCGCGCGCTGCTGAGCCTGGCCCTGCGCGACAACCGCACGACGCCGGTTTCCGTCCGTGACCTGGCCGAACGCACCGGTCTGCCCCAGCCCTACCTCGAGCAGATCCTCTTGACGCTCAAGAGTGTGGGCCTGGTGCAGTCCAAGCGCGGCGTCGGCGGTGGCTACGTTCTCGCACGAAGCGCCGAAGCGATCACCCTGGCCGACGTCGTGGCCGCGGTCGACGGGCCCATCGTCGCCGGCGACTTCGGCGAACCCCACGCCGACGGTGCCTGCGACCACGAGGGCCAGTGCGTGCTGCGCGCGGTCTGGGCTGACGTGGGCGCACACATGCGCGAGCACCTCGCCAGTTTCACCCTGGCCGACATGGTTGATCAGGTGCGCGGCAACGCCCCGCTGCGGCGCACCCATAGTGCGGCAATGCCTTGATCGACGCGCCCGAGCGTGGTAAATTAGATATGCGTCCGTAGGAGAAATACCGGCGGATCGTGCCACCAGCGAGGAGGGGCCATGACGACAGTCCGTCGAAGCGCAGTAAACACCAACGACATGTTGGGTCTGTTGATGCGCGACCTCGACCGCTACCCCATGCCGAACTACGACGAGCAGGTCGAGTTGGCCAAGCGCGTCACCGCCGGCGACGAAGAGGCCAAGAAGCAGATGGTCGCGGCGAACCTGCGACTGGTCCTGCACTGGGCCCGTCGCTACCAGGACCGCGGCGTCGAGATGATCGACCTCGTCCAAGAGGGCACCTTCGGCTTGCTGCGCGCGGTCGAGAAGTTCGACTGGGAGCGAGGATTTAAGTTCTCGACCTACGCCACCTGGTGGATCCGCCAGGCACTCCAGCGCGCCGTCCAGCAGCACGGCCGAACCATCCGCATCCCCCTCGAGGTCGGCGAGCAGCTCCAGCGTCTCGAAGCCACGACGGCCGAGTTGACCTCGCTCTTCGGGCGCAAGCCCACAGACGACGAGCTGACCGAGGCCACGGGCATGTCCAAGGCCGAGCGTGAGAACCTGCATGGACTGGCCGGCGTGACCGCCAGCCTGGACCAGCCGGCCTCCTCAGACTCGGCGACCACCCTGGGCGACCTGGTCGCTCCGAGCCAGCACGACTGGGTTGGCGAGATCGAGCAGACGATGCTCGACGACCAGCTCCACGGCGCGCTCGAGCGTCTCAACGACCTCCAGCGCGAGGTGCTGAACCTGCGCTTCGGGCTCAACGGATCGACGCCGCTGTCGCTACAGGCGACGGCCAACAAGCTCGACATCGGCGTGCGACGCGTGCGCCGGGCCGAGGAAGAGGCCCTGGCGCTGCTGCGCGACGACGAGAGCGTCGTCGCGGCCCACGACGTCGCCTAGGTCCAGCGGGTCCCGCCCACGAGGGCGAGCAGATCATCGGGCAGCGCGACGACCGCGGTGACCACGTCATCGGTGCGCGGGTGGCGTAGCGACAGCGATCGCGAGTGCAAGAAGAAGCGCCCCTCGGCGAGACGCCGCTCGCGTCGGTGCCCGTAGCGCTGGTCGTTGACCACGGGATGTCCAATCGCGGCCAGGTGCACGCGGATCTGATGCGTGCGCCCGGTCTCCAGGCGCAGTTCAACGAGGGTGGCCGCGTGGGGCGAGTCGAGGCGCTCGATCACCTCGTAGTGGGTGCGCGCGACGCGCCCGTCGGCGCGCACCGCCATCATCGTCGGCTCGCGCAACGAACGCCCGATCGGCGCGTCGATCACGCCCCGGTCGTCGCTGAGATGTCCCTCGGCCATCGCCCAGTAGGTACGCACCATCGTGTGCGATGACGCCTGCTCGGACAACGAGAGATACCCCTCAGGTGTACGGGCCGCGACGAGCAGGCCCGACGTCCCCTTGTCCAGGCGGTGCACGATCCCCGGTCGCGGCGCCTCGCACAGCCCCTCGTCGACCAGGCGGGCCATCTCAGGGTAGCGAGCGAGCAATCCGGCGACCAGCGTGCCGGTGGTCTGACCCGCACCCGGGTGGACCACTTGCTCGGGTCGCTTGTTGATCAAGACAAAATCGATATCCTCTCGCACCACGTCCACGACGACCGAGGCATCGGGCTCGACCTCGCCGGTGGGCAGCGGCGGTATCACGGCCTCGAGGTGCTGGCCGGACTCGAGGGACGTAGAGGCCTTCGTCAGCACGCGCCCGCCCAGGGTCACCAATCCCGCGTCGACGAGGCGCAGGGTCTCGGCCCGCGAGCGACCCGTCAACATCGCCAGAGCGCGGTCCACGCGCCAACCCACCAGCGTCTCGGGGATCACCACCTCGAGGATCTCATTCTCGTCGTCGCTCACCGGATCAACCTCTCACCACTCAGCACCGCCACCACCAACACGATGAATCCCACCGTGATCGCGGCGTCGGCGAGATTAAAGACCGGGAACGAGCCCACCGCGACAAAGTCGGTCACGACGTGCGGGCTCGCCGCCAGCCGGTCGATCACGTTCGCCACTCCCCCGCCGATCAGCAGACCGAATCCCATCGAGGGCACTCCGGGTCGTGCGCGCATCGAGATCGCGGCCACGACGAGCGCCACCACGATCGTCACGATCGTGGTGAGAGTGCCGAATCGCCCAAAGGAGAACGAGACGCCCTGGTTGTACTCGAGGCGCAGCCAGAGGGGTCCGCCCACGTGCACGACGTGAGTGGCCAGCGCGTGACGCGCCCACGCCTTGGTCAGGGCGTCGGCCGCAGTCACGATGAGGGCCGTCGCCACGACGGCGTAGTTGACGCGCGGGTCTAGACCGCGGCGCGACACGACACGCAGGTGAACACGGGCAGCTGCGCGAGGAGACGAGCCTTGGAGATGGGTTCGTAGCACTCATCGCAGCGTCCGTAACTGCCGTCGTCCACGCGCGCCAACGCCACGTCGATCTCGTCGATCTTCGTGCGTAGCGCCGCCGCAAACTCCTTGAGCTGGTCGCGCTGGATGTCCGAGGCGACGCTCGAGCCGTCCTCGTCGTCGTACTCGAGGCGCTCACGGTCCACGAGCATCTCGTCGGCCTCAGTCTCGCTCACCGCGATCTGACCGGCAGTGACCGCGCGCGCCTCGATCAGCGCGTCGCGCACCTCGGCCAGGAAAGCCGCATCGTCGGCATACGGCTTGGAGTGCATCTTGCGCTCGAGAGCCTCCTGGCGCTTGCGCTCCTCGGCCTCTCGGCGCTCTTGGCGCTTGAGCTCCTCGTGGTGGCGCCGTTCGATCTCGCGCTGCTTGCGCGCCTTCTCGGCTTCGAGAGCTCGACGCTTGGCCTCGATCTCGCGCTGCTTCTTCGCCTCGGCCGCGGCCTTCTCGCGGGCCTTGCGCTGGAGTTCGCGCTCCTTCGCGGCGGCCTTGGCCTGAGCCTCCTTCTCCTTCTTAGCCTTCGCGGCGGCGAGCGCCTTGGCCTTGGCCTCGGCGGCCTTGGCCTTCGCGGCGGCCCTAGCCTGGGCCTCCTTCTCCTTCTTAGCCTTCGCGGTGGCGAGGGCCTTGGCCTTGGCTTCGGCGGCCTTGGTCGCGGCCGCGCGCGACGTCGCGGCCTTGGCCGGAGCCTTCTTGGCGGGAGCCTTGGCGGCCGGTGCGGCCTTGGTGGACGCCTTCTTCACCGGCGCCTTCTTGGCCGGCGCCTTCTTGGCCGGCGCCTTCTTGGCGGCGGCCTTGGTCGTCTTGGTCGCACCCCTGGCGGGCGTGGCCGCCTTCTTGGCGGGGGATTTCTTCGCGGGAGCCTTGGGGCGGGCGCTCGAGGGCATGGAAACTCCTTGGTTTAGAGTGCGCGCCGCACCCTAGCAGTCACGCGCTCGATCAGGAGCGATCCTCGCGCGGTTCGAAGTTGAGGACCTGTCCGATCGTCTGCTGGGGCGCCGTGGCCGGCCCGGCGTTGTCCGTGGGCGACGGGACCTCGCGCACGCTAGCGCCGGGTGCGGGCGGCGGTGCGCTCGGAGGCGCACTCGGACCGGGTGCGGGAGCCGCGAGCGGCGGCGAGGCCGGAGCCGACGACGACGGACGCGACGTCTCGCTGACGTGGAACGCGGTGTCAACCCACCGGCTGAACTCGCTCAGCACCCCGGCGAGGCGCGTGCGCTCCGACTCGAGCTGACGAGCGAGCTTGTCGACGTCCTCGCTGAGACGCTGCTTAAGCCCGTTGAGCCGGTTCACCTCGTCCTCGGCGCGGCTACGCGCCTCGACGATGATCTCGCGGGCCCTCTCCTGGGCAGCCGTGGTCAACTCGCGGGCCTTGGCCTCGGCCTCGGCCTGGGCGTGCTCGATGAACTGCTGCGCCATCGCGATCATCGAGGACACCTGCTCGGCGCCGCGACTCGACGCCGCGGGCGCCGGGCTCGCGCTGACGGGTGCTGGCGCCGGGGCGCTCGCTGCACGACCGCTCTCGAGCTGGTTGATTCGTTCGGCCGCCTGGCGCAGCTGCTGGCGCTGCTGGGCCAACTGGTCACGTAGCTGACGCGCCTCGGCGGCGACTCGTTCGAGGAATTCGTCCACCTCGTCGACGTTGTAGCCCCGCATACCGACCTTGAAGGCGACGGTATCAATGGAGCCCAGTGCAGAGGCGGCGGTGTCCGGTGTATCCATGCAGCCACCATACTGCCCGCGTGTCGGACGATCGAGGACGAGCTAGTGAATGAAGGAGTTGATGAGCTCGAGCGCGACAATGGCGATAAGCACCGAGAAGTCAACGGCGACGGCCCCGACGCGCGGGCGCGGCAGGATCGAACGGATGGGCCGCAGGACCGGCTCGGTGAGTATCGAGAGGTAGTGGCGAACGGTGCCCAGTCCCCCGCTCTGGCTTGAGGCGGGAAACCAGCTCAGCAGCGCTGAGATGATCAGGATCCAAATGTAGAGAAAGATCAGGTTGTGAAGGAGCGTCATGAGACGTCAAAGGACCTGAAGTTGCTGAGGTGGAGCCGGTCACGAGCCTCCGCGCTGACGTAGGTGCCACGCGGGATGATCAGGTAGACCCCCGGGGCCAGGCGATCAATCTTGGCCCAGAGTGCGTGCGCCGAGCCGGCTGAAAAGTCGACGGTGCGCCGCGCGGCGGCCGGTTCGAGGTGCGAGACGTTGAGTACCACCGCTCGCCCGTCGCGCAGCAGGTCGGTTACCCGGCTCGACTCGTTAAAGGAGATCGGCTCGAAGATGGCCGGCTCGCGGTCCACCTGCTGGGGCGCGGCCGTCGTCGCAGGACGCGGCGAGGGCATGGGGCGAACGCGCGGGGCCTGACCGGCGTTGTCGAGCACCGAGATCGACGACGTGCGTGGCGGGGTCGGCCGGGGCGGCGCGGGGGCGGCGTAGGGGCGCGGGGCCGGGGCGGGCGCAGGTGTCCACTCGGGTTCGCGGTCGTATTCGGGCTCGGCGAAGGGCCGAGTCGGTACGCCCGACGCGTAGTCACCGTACTCGTCCTCGATGAGCCCGAGGAAGCCCAGGAACTTACGTGTCTTGTCTCTCATGCGTTTCTCCTCGCGGGGCTACCGCCCACCCATGTTAGGCGAGGGGTGGGTTCGTCCGGGGGGCCCGTGGTCCGAACAGGGCCCGGCCCACCCGCACCTCGTTGGTGCCCCAACGACACGCCAGCTCGAGGTCGTCGCTCATTCCCATGGAGCGCACCTCGAGATCGAGCTCGTCGGCGAGACGGGCTGTCTCGTGGAAGGCGACCTGCGCGCCTGCGGGATCCGGCGGCGCCACGGTCATGAGGCCCACGATCCCAAGTCCGCGCTCGCGCGCGAGGCCCACCAGTCCCGCGACTTCGCCTGGCGGCGCCCCGTTACGTGTCTCGCGGGCGGTGTAGTCGACCTGAACGTAGAGGCGCGCCGTCGCACCGACGCTCGCAAGACGCTCAACCTCCTTGACACGCGACACCGAACAGATAACGTCCGCGGCCGTGGCGACTCGGGCGATCTTGTTACTCTGCAGCGCGCCGAGGTAGTGCCAGGCCACCGCGACGTCGCCGAGGTCGCGTCGCTTACCTTCGAGCTCGACCAAGTAGTTCTCCCCCACCGCGTCGAGGCCCACGAACGCCGCGGCGCGCACCGCCTCGGGGCCGAAAGTCTTGGTCACGGCTACCACGCGCACGCGTGACGGGTCGCTTCCGGCCGCGGCGATGCGTTCGCGCAGCGCCGCGAGGTTGCGCGCGACGCGCTCGGTCAGCTCGCTCTCAGCGGAGGAAGCTGGGAAGGTCGTCGTCGCCGCCCACGTCGAAGAAGTCGTCGGTTGCGTTCGAGAAGATGTCGCTGCGAGGACCTTCGGTCATGACCGGTTCTGAAATCGTCGTCGACGTCGGACGAGGATTGGGGTGCGGATCGAAGCCCGCGGCGATCACCGTCACTCGCACCGCATCGCCGATCGAGTCGTCGATCACGCTGCCGAAGATGATGTTGGCGTCGGGGTGGGCCACCGAGTGGATAATGTTGGCCGCGTCGGTGACCTCGGTGAGAGTCACGTCGGAGCCGCCGACGATGTTCATCAGGATTCCGCGCGCGCCGTCGATAGAGGCCTCCAACAGCGGCGACGTGATCGCCGCGCGCGCCGCGTTGACGGCTCGGCCTTCGCCGGTGGACTGGCCCACGCCCATGATGGCGCTGCCGGCGTTGCGCATGATCGCGTTGACGTCGGCGAAGTCGGTGTTGATCAGGCCAGGCACCGTGATCAGGTCGGTCACGCCGCGCACCGCCGAGAGCAGCACGTCGTCGGCGATCTTGAAGGCTTCGAGCATCGAGGTGTCTGACGCCGTTACCGAGAGCAGCCGGTCGTTGGGGATCACGATGAGGGTGTCGACCTTGGAGCGCAGAGCCTCGATGCCCTTCTCAGCCTGGGTCGCGCGGCGCTTGCCCTCAAAGGAGAACGGACGCGTCACGACGCCGATCGTCAGGCTGCCCAGCGAGCGGGCGATCTCGGCGACCACCGGGGCCGCCCCGGTGCCGGTGCCACCACCCTCGCCGGCCGTGATGAAGACCATGTCGGTGTCCTTCAAGGCCTCTTCGATCTCGGCGCGGTGGTCCTCGGCGGCCTGGCGGCCCACCTCGGGATCGCTGCCGGCGCCGAGTCCGCGGGTGAGCTGGCGACCGATGTCGAGCTTGAGGTCGGCCTCGGAGAGCAAGAGGGCCTGGGCATCCGTGTTGGCCGCGATGAACTCAATATTGCGAAGACCCGAGGAGATCATCCGGTTCACGGCGTTGACACCGCCGCCGCCCACGCCGATCACCTTGATCACGGCGTGGTAATTGTTCTGGTTGAGACTCATAAACCCCCTTGGGTGAACCCTTCTATTGTGTCCCACCGCAGCGGGGGGTCACGATCATTCGCGTTCAAGTGTGTTTGAAGGCTAGCCATCGTCCCTCGGGTGGTCAAATGTCTCACGACGGCGCGCCGCCCGAGACGGCCAGCGATCCAGGCACCGACACGTCCACCACGTCACCCGGGACGAGTCGGGCGTGGGCGATCACTGAGGCGATGGACACCCACTTGGCGTGCAGATCCGTGGCCGGACCGAGTACGAATCGCACCGGCGTGGTCAGGGACAGGGTCACGTCGCCCGCGGCGTTCACGGTGATGGTCGAGACCTGGCGCGAGAATGCCGGGGGCAGTTGGCTGGCAACGTAGGCGGCGGCTCGGCCCGCGACGAGAAAAGGCCATGTCGCGGCGCGCGGATGGTCGTAGATCAGAGTTGGCAGGTCGGCGGTGCGCGGTGCGACGCCGAGGTCGTGGCCCGCGGCGTCGACGTAGACCAGGACGTGGCCGGGCGCGTAGGCGACCGCCACCGCGGTGCGCTCTATCACTCGCACGACCACCCGGTCCGGCCAATGCTTGACCACCGCCACCGACCGCACCCACGGGAATCGGGCCAATCGCGCGTCGAGCGCGGCCGCGTTGACGTCGATGATCGGGGGGTCTGCGGCGAGACCGGACGCGGCCAGCACGGCGCTCGGCGTCTCGTGGCGCAGACCGACGAACGAGACGTGACGCACGCGAAAGAGCGGAGAGCGCAACGTCCATTCTGTCGCGCTGACCAGGATGATCCCGACACTCACCACAGCCAGGATCCAGAGAGTGGCCTGGCGCCGGCGCCGGCGGGGGATCTTCGCGTCTCGCCGGGCCCTTCGCCCCGAGGCGGCCGCGGGCGCTCGCAGGCGCGTGGACGACTTTGACCGCGCGGGTTTCTCGCGCGGCGTCGACGCGTCGGGACGCGTACGCCCACTCTCCGGGGCCCGAAGGTCACGACGCGACGCGCGCGACGCGCGACGCGAGCGTGGGGCCGACGCCGGACGACGGCGACTCACCACTCCCCCTCAAAGCCGATCAGACGGTGCTCGAACGCCAACTCGACGCCCGTCGCCTCACGCACCCGGTTCGCCACGTCGCGGGCCAGTTCGTAGACGTCGTTCGCGCGCCCGCCCGCATCGACCTGGATGAAGTTGGCGTGCTTGTCGCTCACGGCCGCGCTGCCGCGGCGAAGTCCCTTGGCCCCCACCGACTCGATCAGCCGGCCGGCAGAATCCCCCGGAGGATTGCGAAAGACACTGCCGGCGTTGGCGCCGCCCGGCTGGTGGACCCGGCGCCAGGCCACGATCTCGCGCAAAGCCGCGCGCGCCATCTCAGCGTCGCCTCGGCGCAGGTGCAACGTCGCGTCGAGCACGATGTCGCCCGCCACCAGGGCGCTCTCGCGATAACCAAAGCGCAGATCCGCGGCATCGGCGCTCACGAGGCCCTCGCGCCAGAGGGTGACCGCGGCCACGCTCGCCGCCATGTCCGAGCCGTGCCCGCCGGCGTTCATTGCCACGGACCCGCCGACCGTGCCAGGCACGCCGACCGCCCACTCGAACCCGACCACACCGTCAGCGACCAAACGCCGAGCCGCGACGGGCAGGCCCAACGCCGCCCCGGCGCGTACCACGACCACGTCGCCCTCGTCACGCCAGTCGATCTCGGCGAAGCCCGCACCCAGGTGCACCGCGACGATCTCGTGCTCGCCGTCGGCAACGAGCAGGTTCGACCCATTGCCCACGACCACGACCGCCAAACCGCTCGCGCGCAACGACGGCCCCACTTCGAGGAGATCCTCGAACGTCTCGAGGGTGATCAGCACCCTCGCCGCGCCACCCACTCGATACGTCGTCAGCGCGGCGAGGGACGCGTGCTCGGTTGCACGCTCGCGAGCAACCCCGAGAAGGTCGTCGACGCTCACCTCGCCCCCACCAGTTCGCCGGCGAGCTGACCGATGTCGCCCGCCCCGATCAACACCACGGCGTCGCCCGGGTCACCGAGCGCGGCGAGGGCGGCCAGCGCCGCGCGAGGATCCTCGACGTAGTCGCAGGCGCACTGGGGGTGGGCGCGGCGAATCGCCTCGAGCACCAACCGGCCCGAGACGTCACCGGGGTCGACCTCGCCCGCCGCGTACACGTCGGTCACGAAGACGCGCCCGGCGTCGACGAAC
Source organism: Actinomycetes bacterium (assembly GCA_021790675.1). Classification (GTDB taxonomy): domain Bacteria; phylum Actinomycetota; class Acidimicrobiia; order Acidimicrobiales; family RAAP-2; genus RAAP-2. The sequence goes on along the minus strand of JAJYGN010000030.1, from coordinate 13,060 downwards.
GAGTCCGCGAACGCGTCGGCGAGGTGGCGGGTCCGACTGAAGCGATGGGGCTGAAAAACCACGGTCACGTTGGCGTAGCCCGCCGCGCGGGCGCCGGCCAGAGCGGCGCGCACTTCGGTGGGCAGATGCGCGTAGTCCTCGTAGACGTCCGCGCCGCGCCAGCGTCCGCGATACTCGAATCGCCGGGGCGCGCCCTCAAAGCGTGCGAGACCCTCGACGACGGCGGCCGCGTCCACGCCCGTCGCCAGGGCCAGTGCGGCCACCACCGCGGCGTTGGCTACGTTGTGCGCGCCGGTCACTCCGAGGGCAATCTCGAGACGCGTGTCACCGGTCAGCGTGAAGCGGGCCGCTCGCCGATCCAGCACCACGTCCCCGACCCGCCACGTCGGACCCGTCGAGCCCACCCAGGTGACCTCGCGACGCGCCAGGGCCGCCGCGCGGCGCACTCCGGGCTCGTCCCAGGCGACGACCGGTCCCGGGGTGCGCGCGATGAGGCGTGCGAAGGCCGCCTCTAGGTTCTGTGGCGTGCCGTAGTGGTCGAGGTGGTCGACATCGACGTTGAGCACGCCGAGGGCGGCCGGACGCACGAGATCGAACGTGCCGTAGCTCTCGTCGACCTCGAGCAGCAGGCCGTCGGGTCCCCAGTGTCCGTTGGGACCGAGTCCGCTCACCGCGGCGCCCAGGAGCCGTGACGGGTCCCGACCCGCGGCGGCGAAGACCTGAGCCATCATCGAAGTCGCCGTCGTCTTGCCGTGGGTGCCGGTAAGACCGATCGTCGGCTGTGCCTCGACGAGGTCCGCCAGGACTTCGGCGCGTGTCAGCGCCATCGCCCCGCGCTCGATCGCGCCGCTGATCTCGACGTTGTCGCGGGCGACCGCCGGCGACCAGGTCACCACGTCGAGCTCGCTGAGAGTTGCCGCGTCGTGGCCCACGCCGACGCGAACCCCGACGTCGGCCAGGCTGTCGAGAACTGTCGACGGCGCGGCGTCGGACCCGCTGACGACGCAGCCGCGTTCAAGAAGCAGGCGGGCGAGTCCACTCATTCCGGCCCCGCCGACGCCGACGATGTGAACCCGGGTGCCGGCGCCGAAACGGCTCACGAGAATCCTCCCGCACGTCGCACCACGTCGGCGATCGCACGCGCGGCGTCCGGGCGAGCCAGGTCGAGCGCGGCGCGACCCATCTCGTGGTAGCGCCCGTTGGCGATCAGCTCCTCCAGGGTCGACGCCAGGACCTCGCCCGAGAGCGAAGCATCGTCAAGCACGAGGGCCGCGCCCGCATTGGCCAGGCGCCTCGCGTTGTGGCCCTGGTGGTCGCCGGGCGCCCCGGGCAGGGGTACCAGCACCGCGGCGATGCCGAGCGCGCAGAGCTCGGCGAGCGTCGTCGCTCCCGCGCGACACAGCGCCACGTCGGCCACGCCCCACAACTCCACCATGTCCGCGAAGTCGTAGATCCGATAGTCGAGGCCCTCGAGGTGGGGGGCTCGCGCGCGAACCTGATCCACGTCGCGCCGACCCGTCACGTGCAGGATCGTCACGTCGCTGCGCGCGCGCCAGGCCAGGGCGAGATCGCTCACGGCGTCGTTCACCGAGCGCGAGCCGAGCGAGCCCGTCATGACGACCAGCACCAGGCGACCTTCGGGAATCGGTGGGCGAAAGCGCGCGCGAGCCGCTCGACGCGCGCCGTCACCGCGGTCGATCGAGGTGATCGCCTCTCGTAGGGGCACTCCGGTGACGACGTCGCGCGGGTCACTCGCGTCATGGGCGACGCAGCGCGCGCGGGCGAAGCGCGCGAGGACCCGCTGGGTCGCACCCGGCGTCGCGTCGAGATCGACCAGAACGAGGGGACGACGCCAGAAGACGGCGGCCAGCCCGGCCGGCAGCGCGGCGTATCCGCCGAAGGAAACGGCTACCGCCGGCCGCCACCGAGCGAAGAGCCAGCACGCGCGCGCCGTAGCGACGACGAGGCCTACCAGCGCCCTGATGTTCTCGCGCATCGCCTCGACGCGTAGCGACCGCCGAAGCCCGCGGCCGGGCAGGGTGACAAGCGGGATCGACCCGCTGCCGAGGATCACCGACTCCTGACCGCGCTGACTACCGACGTAGGCGAGGGAGTCATTCGTCAAACCGCCCTCGACGAGGGCCGCGGCCACGGCCTGCATCGGAAAGATGTGGCCTCCCGTGCCGCCGCCGGCGAGCACGATCCTGGCCATCAGCGCCCTCGAGGGCGTCCGTAGCCGTGGCGATCGCGCCGCGGCAACCCACCCCCGACGACGTCGCGGTAGGTCGAGACATGGTGTTCGCGGATCGTCACGTCACCCGCCCGGCTGCGATCGTGCGCCACGTTATAGAGCAGCCCCACGGCTGCCAGTTCGGTGATGAGAGCCGTGCCGCCGTAGGAGAAGAAGGGCAGTGGAATCCCCGTCACCGCCCACCAGCCCACCACCGAGAAGATGTTGATGATGGCCTCGAGGGTGATCCAGGTCGTCACCCCAACGGCCAGCAGTTGATAGACGGGATTCGTGCAGGTACGCGCCACGCGAAGTCCGGCGAAGAGGAACCAGACAAAGAGTCCCAACACGACCAGTGAACCCACGTAGCCCAACTCTTCACCGATGATCGTGAAGATGAAGTCGGTGTGCGGGTTGGGCAGCAGCCCCCACTTCTCGCGACTGTGTCCCAGGCCCAGACCCGTCAATCCTCCGGCACCGAGTCCGATCTTGGACTGGGTCAACTGATAGCCGCTGCCCAGGGGGTCGAGGTTGGGGTGCAGGAAAGAGAAGAACCGCGACGCGGCGTAGGGCTTGGCGATCATGTAGGCGCCGAAGATGAGGACGCCCAGCCCAGCGATGCGCGTCAGCAGCCGGCGCGACAGGCCGGCGACCGCCAGCATGACGTAACCGATCGCAAGCACCACTGATGAAGTGCCGATGTCGGGTTCAAGGATGATGAGTCCCGCGCCGACGAGGACGGGCAGCGTCCAGAGGGAGAGCTGGCGGGCGTGTCCCAGTTCGTTGTGATGGCGCTGGACGAGCCAGGCGACGTAGAGAACTGTACAGAGCTTGAACAGTTCGGAGGGCTGCAGGTTGATCAGCTTGAGGTTCAACCAGCGCTGGCCGCCGTTGGCCGAGACTCCCACCAGCTCGACCGCAACCAGCAGCCCAAGTCCCACGAAGGTGAGATGGCGCGCGTAACGAACGAGCTGGTCCAGGCGGATTCGGGCCATCACGTAGAAGGCCGCCAGTCCGAAGACGAGGTAGGCAGCGTCATGGATCAGCAGCGCCCATGAACTTGCTCCGTTCGCGCTCGACTGACCCTCGCTCGCAGACGCCACGGCGATCGTGCCGAAGGTGACGAGCAACGTGGTCACGGCGAGGATCATTCGTCCGTTGGCGTCGCCTCGCGGCAACGGCTGCAACAGCCAGGCAAAGCGACCGCGCCGAGGCGGCCGCTCGGTGCGTCGCGTCGTGGTCGCCAGGCGCGCCATCTAGACGACCTTCGCGATCTTGAGGAAGTCCCCGTAGTAGATGCCCAGCGCCAGCGCCGCGAGCAGGCCCGCAAGGATCCAGAATCGGATGATCACGGTGGTCTCGGGCCATCCCTTGAGCTCGAAGTGGTGGTGAAAGGGTGCCATGCGAAAGACTCGCCGCCCCCAGAGTCGAAAGCTGATCACCTGAAGTATGACCGAGGCGGTCTCGGCGACGAAGAGCCCGCCGAGCACAATGAGCAAGAGGTCGAGATTCATCAGCAGACACAGCGCGCCGAGTCCCGTGCCGACCGCCAGGGATCCCGTGTCGCCCATCATGATGCGCGCCGGCGAGGCGTTCCACCACAAGAAGCCGAGGCAGCCTCCGACCAGCGCCACCGCGACAAGTCCAAGGTCGAGGGCCGCGTGCAGGTGGTAGATCGAGAAATGGCGAAACTGCCAGTAGCCGATGATCGACAGCACTCCGAAGTCGAAGGTCGCCGCGCCTGCCGCGAGTCCGTCGAGTCCATCGGTGAGATTCACCGCGTTGGACGTGGCCACGATCACGAAGATCGCCAGAAGCAGCCACCCCGCGACCGTCAGGTTCCAGCCAGGCAGGGAGAACCGAGTGAAGGAGAGGTTCGTCGACGTATGCACCCAGTACAGCGACAGCACCGCGAAAGCCGCGGCGATGGCGAGCTGTCCGATGAACTTGCCGCGCTTGTTGAGTCCGAGATTGCGCTCGTTGCGTATACCGATGTAGTCGTCGGCGAACCCTAGCAACCCCGAGGCGAGGGTCACCGACATCACGAGCACTCCGGCACGCGTGAAGTCGAGGTACGTGCCCACGTGACCCATCAGGTAGCCGACGACCGCTGCGCCGACGATGACAACGCCGCCCATCGTGGGCGTGCCGGCCTTCGCGTGATGCGTGGCCGGGCCATCCTCGCGGATCCGCTGACCCATCGAGCGCCGCTGGAGGAACCGGATCCACAGCGGTGTGATGAGCAGCGAGCACAAGAACGCGACGCCGCCGGACTCCATCAGGCTCAGCATCAGTTCGACCCCAGGAGCTCGCGCGCGACAACCCGGTCGTCGAAGGGCAAGCTCTCATCGCCGATGCGCTGGAAGGTCTCGTGGCCCTTGCCGGCCACTACGACCACGTCGCCGGAGCGCGCCTGCGCCAGGGCCTCGCCGATCGCGGCGCGCCGATCAACCACGCGCCCCACCGGCGACCCCTCAAGCACTCCCGACATGATGGCATCAATGATGGCATCGGGCGACTCACTCCTCGGGTTATCCGAGGTCACGAGGGTGAAATCTGAGAGTTCCGAGGCGACCCGACCCATCTCGGGACGCTTGGCGCGGTCGCGCTCTCCCCCACAGCCAAAGACCGTCGTGATCCGCGCGCTCGGCGCCAAGGTTCTCACATCGCGCAAGAGCCGGCGCAAGCCCTCAGGTGTATGTGCGTAGTCCACCACCACCGTAACGGCGGAGCCCTTGATCACCTCAAGGCGTCCGGGTACGGGACGCACGGCCTCCATCGCGGCGGCCAGCACCGCGTCGTGGGCCCCGAGGGTCGCCACGATCTCCAACGCAACGAGGGCGTTGTCCACGTTGTAGCCGCCGACGAGGGGCGTCCTCACGGGCAGTCCGCGCCAGGTGAATGACGTGCCGTCGAGACTCATTGTCACGTCCGTGGCGTCCTCGCGGCGCACCCGTGTGACTGGCAGACTCGTCAACGCGGCGAGACGCTCGCCGTAGGGGTCGTCGACCCAGACGATGGCGCGCTGGGAGTGCTCGACGCTAAAGAGAAGCGACTTGGCCGCGAAGTACTCTTCCATCGTCTCGTGGTAGTCGAGGTGGTCGTGGCTGAGGTTGGTGAAGCCGGCGACCGCGAAGCGCAGCCCGTCGACGCGCCCCTGATCCAGGGCGTGGCTCGAGACCTCCAGTGCGACGATGGAACGGGGCCGGCTCGCGTCGAATCCCCGCACCAACCCGTCGAGGGTACGCATCAACTCCGGCGGCGCGGGCGTCGTGCGCTCGTTGGTGAGAGTGCCGATGTTCGCGGCATTCCAACCGACGAGGCGAGCGAGTTCCGCCACCAGGGTCGTGACGGTGGTCTTGCCGTTGGTGCCGGTGACGCCGACGAGCTCCACCGCCCGCTCGGGATGACCCACGATCGTCGCGCTGGCCTCAGCCAGGAGGGCGCGGAGTTGAGTCTCGGGAACCACGACGACGGGCACGCCCGCGGGAATCGCGCGGGCCGCGACCACCGCCATCGCCCCCCGCGCCACTGCGTCGGCCACGTGAGCCTCGCCGTGATCGCCGTGGCCCGCCATGGCGAAGAACAGTGATCCCTTCGAACACGCTCGCGAGTCGATCTGGACGTTCGTGATCTCGAGGTGGCCCGTCGCGGCGTCAAAGGTCTGATCGTCCAGCAGGTCGCCCAAGTGCATCAGGTCACGTCCGATCCGAAGCTCGCCGACCCCTTAAGCGGGTGGACGATCGTGCCGTTGGAAGGTATGTCGTAGTGGTGCAGTGCGTAGCTCATTACCTGCTGAAATACGGGAGCGGCGGCCGAGCCGCCGAAGATCGTCGTCAGCGGGCGCTCGAGAACCACGACCATCGAGAGTACCGGCGCCTCGGCCGGCGCGAATCCGACGAACGTCGCGTTATAGGCACCCGTCAGGAGCAAGTCCTTTCCCGGGTAGGGAATCGACGCGGTGCCGGTCTTGCCGGCCACGGCGTAGCCCGGAATGATCGCGTTCGTCCCGGTGCCCTCGAGCACGACCTGCTCGAGCATGCGCTTCATCGTCTCGTCAACCGACGACGACAGCACCTGATGCGTCGCGCTGGCGGGGGTGGCCTTCATCGTGCCGTTGGCGTAGACGTAGCCGCGCACGAGCTTGGGGGCTACGTACACGCCACCGTTGGCGATCGTGTTGTAGGCGTCAAGAACCTGGATCGGCGGGACCGCGTCCACCTGGCCGATGGGTAACGCGGCGGCGTCGCTGCCGTACCAATTCGCCGCGTTCACCAACAGTCCCGCGGTCTCGCCCGGATAGTTCACCGGTGTGACCTGGCCGAAGCCGAGGCGCTCGACCTGGGCCAGCAGTCCCGCTTCGCCCACTCGTCGGCCGATCAGGTAGGTGCCGATGTTCGAAGACTGGGCGAGCACCTGGGTCACGGTTAGGTGCTCGGTACCGTGGTTCTCGGCGTCGTGGAAGTAGCGCCCACCGACCATCGCGCCGTTGGGCACGGTGATTACCGTGTTAGGGGTAACCACGCCGGCTTGAAGGGCAGCGGAGAAGGTCACCACCTTGAAGACCGAACCGGGTTCGTAGGCCTGCGTGAAGGTGAGGTTGTTAATCGTCTGCTCAATGCCCGGCACGCCGATGCTCTGACCCCACGCGGGCACCGGTCCGAGCACACCGGCCTTGGTCTTGGTGTTGACAAGGGACGCGTCGGCGAGGATCTCGCCGGTCTTGACGTCCATCACAACGGCGACGCCGGTGATGGCTTGTGTGGCCAGAAGCTGGCGCGCCAGCGCCCGCTCGGTGACGAACTGCAGCGACGAATCGAGCGTCAGCTCGAGCCCCACACCGGGCTTCGCCGGGCGAATGACGCGCGACACCGAACTCGGCAGGTTCACCCCCGAGGCTGAGACGTAGGCCCGGGTGATTCCGCTCTGGCCAGCGAGGAGCGATTGATACTCGTACTCCAGGCCCGCCGAGCCCGACCCTGCCGCGTTCGTGCCGCCGATCAGGGACGTAGCGACGGGCCCGTTGGGATATGTGCGCACCGACGAGTTCTGCACCACGATGCCCGGGAAGGCCATTGACGCCAGTTGGCGCCCCGACGCGAGGTCGAGCGCGTTGTTCACGATGACGTAGCCGTTGTGGTGCTGGGAGAGAAGTTTGATCAGCTTGGCCACCGGAACCTTGACGATCGGCGCCATGGCTTGGGCCTCCGTGACCGGATGGTCGATCTGGATATCGTCGGCGATGACGAGTGACGTCGGGCGCGAGACCGCGAGTATCTGTCCGTAGCGGTCGTAGATCCCCGCCCGCAGGGCGGTCGTCGTCAGGTCCTCACGCACTTGAGCGACTGAGAGCGCCTCCCAGTGTGAGTGCTGGCGCACCTGGAGGACGAAGAGATCCCCGGCAACCGCAACGAAGGCCGCCAGGGCGACACCGCGCAACAGGCGCACGCGTCGTCCCATTGACAGGGGACCACGTTTTGCGGTGGCGGCACTGCGGGCGTGGGAGGTCGTGAGGTGGCTAGTCACCGACTCGTCCTTGATGTGACCGGTGCGTAACCCGAAAACTTCGGCAGCGGCAAGGGCGCATCAAGCGACGTGGAGGGTACCTGGATGATGGTGACGGGATCGACCAAACGCAGCGCGCCGGCCCGCGCCGCGATCTGACCGGGAGCCGCCTGATTGGTGAGGGTGCCCACCTGCAGCGCGTAGTTCGACTGGTCCTGGAGGAGTTGGCTCTGGAGTTCGTGCAACTGCACCTGGCGGTTCGCAACCACCATCGACCCAGTGATCGACAGCGCGAGGGCAACGAAGATGATTACGCTGGACTTGCGCGCGACGCTCGATCCACGCCACACCGATCGGATCGCGTTGCGACGCGGTGCGCCCGCGCGATGTGCCGGCGGGCGCGTGGTGGGAACGGGTCGACGGCGAGGGGCGTCGACGCGCCCGGGGAGCGTGATGACACTCATGGCAGCACCCGATACGCCACGCGCAGACGGGCCGAACGCGCCCGCGGATTCAGCGCCACCTCCTCGGGCCGGGCCAGAATCGCACTGGCCTTGGCGACGCGGTAGCGATGCACGGCCCCGCAGACGCAACCCAGTTCGGGCGGGCAATGGCAACCGCCCGTCGTCGCCTCATGAAAGAGAGACTTGACGAGGCGATCCTCGCCCGAGTGATACGAGATGACGGCTACGACCCCGCCCACCGCGACCACGTCGAGGGCGGCCGCGAGACCGTCTTCGAGTTGACGCTGCTCCTCATTCACCGCGACTCGCAACGCCTGATAGACACGGGTGGCGACGTGACCACGCCGTCGTGCCGCGGCGGGCACTGCCCGTTCTACCGCGGCGTTCAATTCAAATGTCGTCGATGGCTGATCTTCGAGAAGGGCTCGCGCGATCGCGCGAGCGAAACGATCCTCACCGTTCTCGCGCAGCAAGCGGGTGAGCTCGTGCTCGTCTACCTGAGCGAGAAACTGAGCCGCGGTGACGCCGCGCGTGGTGTCCATGCGCATGTCCAAGGGAGCGTCGACTCGGAAGGAGAAGCCGCGCGAGCCGTCGTCGAGCTGATGCGACGACACGCCGAGATCCATCAAGACTCCTACGATCGGGTCACTGCCCACGAACTGAGCCTGTTCGGCCAGGACGCGAGCGAGGTCACCGAACGTCGCGTCCACGATGACGACCCGATCGCCCATCGCCCGAAGGCGCTGCGCCGCCGCCGCGCGCGCCGCGGGGTCCCGATCGATGCCCACCAAACGCACGCGGCCGTTGGCGGTGAGGATCGCAGCTGCGTGTCCCCCACCACCCAACGTGGCGTCGACGACCACGCCGGCCTCCAAGCCGGTGAAGATCTCGACGATGCGATCGGCGAGAACAGGGACGTGGTAGTTGTCAGGGGCCATCTGCAGCCGTTCAATCGAAAGTGCGCGAACACGGGCGGAGGAGTTGGCATTCTCCGCACTTTCGATTGACCGGCTGCACGTGGTCCTCGACCTGAATGGTGCTACCCCCCTCACTCGTCACTGCCCTGTCGGAACGCGAGCTCCGCAGGATTGACCATGCGGTCGAACGTGGATGGTGCCCAGAGCTCGACGTGATCGAGGGCGCCAACGATCAAAACTTCACCGTCGAGTTGGGCGTATTCGCGAATCGACGGAGGCAGCGCGAAGCGGCCCTGCCGATCGAACTCGACGTCAGAAGAGTTCGCTGCCCAATAGCGCGCCTGCTGGCGCTCCGCGGCGCCACCGCCGCGGGCCTGCGCCAAGCGCTCCTCACTCTGGCGCGCGAACTCGCCGGGCGTCCACAGGGCGACGCATCCTTCGCTGTTAGGGCTCAGGTGGCCGCCACGCTCGAATTCGGAGCGGAATCGTGCGGGCAGGATGAGTCGGCCCTTGGCATCCAGCGTGTGCTGAAACTGACCGACGAACCCGAGCATCTGCGCCTCCCGGGGGACTCGCTCGGCCCCCACTTCGTGACACAATACACCACTTTCCACCCAAATCCACCCGTTTCACCCACAACGTGGGCGCAATCGCTCCCGGGCACCCCGGTGGAACGTGACGAGTCAGAGTGAGGCGCCTGATGACGATTGCTACAGGGTGGGAAGTGGGCCTACGGCCCAGGGTCCCGAGACGGCGAGTACCCGCTCGACGACCGACTCATCGAGGGCGAGGGAGGCCACGGTGTGATGATTGAGAGAGGCGTAGAGCCCTTCGGGCACCTCACGCAGGCAGTCGAGGACGTCGTGGGAATCTTTCGCCGGAATCATGCTGGAGAGAAAGACACCCTCACGCACACGCCACTGCGTCACCCCTACCGCCTTGCGCCCGCCGACGAACACTTCGCCGGGTCCGCGACCGGCGAAGCACACCACGCGATGGCTCGCGTCGCCTTCGAGACCCCCGCGGTGGACGACGATCGACTCCTCGACATAGGGGGCTAAGGCGCTCGCCCACCACTCACCGACCAGCTGCGATGACGCGCGCGCGTCGCCTCGCCAGCGTGAGTCATCGGTCGGAATCCACCAATCGATCCAGAGGTCCCCTGGCGACACCAAGACGACGCCGCCACCGCCGCGGCGGCGACGACGGGGCATCACGCAGCGCGCAAGATCCAAGACCCCTGTGCTCTGACTCGAGCCGAGCACGAGTGCACTGTTACCGGGATGCGCCACCGTCACCGATGCCAACGTGCGACGGCGCACTTCGTCGTAGTCGTAGAGTTCTGGCTCTCTCACGAGGCGCGCGGCAAGAACGGCGCCCAAAGCGGATCGGGGTCAGGGACGTGGCGCCAACGCCACCACGGCCCGTCCGGTACGTGGGGCTCGAAGTGCAGGCGCCACCCCAACTCCTCGAGCAGGCGGTCACCCTTTTGCATGTTATGGCGCCGACACGCCGCGACGACGTTGGTCCACTCGTGTCGCCCGCCGCGGCTACGAGGCACGACGTGATCGATCGTGTCCGCGTGTTCCAGACAGTACGCGCACCGAAAACTGTCGCGCAGTAACAGGCTGCGTCGAGTCAGCGGAGGCGTACGCACTTTTGAGGGGAGTTTCACCATGTCGTGCAGGCGCACAATTGCGGGGATCTCGACGACGACGCTGGCCGAACGACACACCTCCGGCTCGGGTGCAACGGCGACGGCTTCGGCGCGCCCGGCGAGCATCAACACAACCGCGCGACGCTCGCTCACCAGTTGGAGCGGTTCGAATGTGGCGTTGAGCAGGAGAACGCGCCCCATGGGAAAAACCTACTTCCCGCGCTTCTGGGCGAGCGCCCAACGAGCGGCGGCGACGGCCTCGGACGCGCTCATGTGCCTCGCGGGATCGCCCAAAGCGGTCGCCAGTCGAAACTCCCAGTACCGAGGATCTGGCACGGGAAGGAACGGCGACTGGTTCCACCACCGTTGACGACGCAGTCGCCATCCCGCTCGAGTGAGCACAATCGCGTCACCGGGATGACCAAGGATGTGACGCGCGAGACCGCGCACAGCGAGATTCACGAGACACCTCGCCCACCCACGTGCGCGGCACCATGAAGAGGACCGTGATCACCACGTAACGAAGGCCGCACCTCGAAGTTGGCGCAGTGTTCAAGGCACGCCACTTCGCGCGCCGACGCCGTCACCGTGAAAAAGAACGCCAAACCATAGCCGCGGGTCACCGAATCGGCGATGAAACAGTACGTGAAGTCAAGCAGAGAGCCAAGCGAGCCCTCGCACGCAAATGGTGTCACGGCATCGAGAGTGGTCACGCAGAGATCGTCGCCCACGTCGGCGACGAGCAAACTACGACAAGACGAGCGGGTACGGTCGACTCCCACGAGCGCGACCTCGACCTTCGACAAATCGATGTCGAGGGCCAGACACGGGACGGCCGCCTCGGCCGTCCCGGTGCGAGTCATTCGCTCTTGCGACGCTGACGCGACAACCAGTCGCGAAGCGAACCCGCCCGAGAGCCGGGGTCCGCGTGGGCATCATCGCCCTGAGGGGATCGTGTGAAGTCCTGCCACGACGCTCGACCCAGAAGTCGCGCGTTGCGCTCGACGACAATCGCCGAGACGAACATCAACGCGACGCCCAGCAGGCCCACGATGATCCAGTGAGAGAAGGTCAAAACCAGAATCGCCAGACCCAGGACGAACCCCGCGACGCCCCAGCGAACTCGACGACCCCCGTGAGAGTACACGTTGGTCGTACGAACGCTCTTAGCGAAGCGGGGATCCTCCTTGGAAAGCGACTCTTCCAACTGCGCCAGAATCCGTTGTTCATGCTCTGACAGTGGCATCGCCCTCCTTTCGTCTCCCAAGTTCATCGTACCGTTTTCGTCCTCAGTCGGCACAGCACACCAGAGCCCTCTAGGCCAACGGGTCCACGTTGGACAGGGGAATCTCCTCGCTGACGTGGTGGAGGCTCGTGCGAAGTTTCACTTCCGGCAACGTCAACGACAACAGGACCGCAATGACCCCGACCGGGGTCGCCCAACGGTAGATGTGCTGGATCGTGGCAGCGATGGCGTGGAGAATCCTGACGAGCTCCGCCGGGGGCAGGCGCTTGAGCACGGCGGGCGTCCATGACGATGGCGACAAGTGCGCCGCAGCGCTCGGCTGGCCCTTGAAGGCGGCAGCCAGCTGATGTGGCAGATCATTGGCGAACACTGCGCCAAAGACCGCGGTGCCAAAGGAGCCACCGATGGAACGAAAGAAGTTCGCACCGGCCGTCGCCGCGCCGATGTCCGAGGAGTCAACAGCGTTCTGCACTGCGGTCACGAGGATCTGCATGACGAGACCCAAACCAACGCCGAGCACCACCATATACAGGCTCATCATCACCCCTGATGTGGTGACCCCGATGGTCGAGAGGAGCGCGAGGCCCACCGTCATGATCGCAGTGCCGGCGATGGGGAACGGCCTATACCGCCGGCCCTTCGAGACCAGCTGACCGGTCACGATCGAGGCAACGAAGAGACCGATCATCATCGGAATGAGGCGCAGTCCCGAGTTCGTCGGCGAGGCGCCGCGCACGTCTTGGAAGAACAGCGGCAGGAACGTCATGGCACCGAACATCGCAAAGCCGACCACGAAGCCGATTGCAGAGCCGGAGGCGAAGACACGATTGCGAAACAGCCGGGGCGCGAGGATGGGTTCCGCGGAACGCCGCTCGACTATTGCGAAGACGACTCCCATCACGAGACCAACAGCCAACAACGAGATCGAGGGAACCGAGAACCACGCGAAGGAGGTCCCGCCTAGAGACGTGAAGAGTATCAGCGCCGAGGCGGCGATCGTCAGAGAGATGATGCCCGCGTAGTCGATCACATGGCTGCGGC
>JAJYGN010000077.1 GCA_021790675.1 Actinomycetes bacterium | reverse complement strand
AGGGCACGATCGCCGGCGAGAAGACTTCCGTCCCGGTCAACAGGTACGCCGGCATCGCCACGTGACGACTCATCACCAAGATCGCCTCGGCGAGGGCCACTCCTCCCAGGGTGCCCGCGACGATGACAAGGGCGTGCGAGACAATCCAGTCGTGTACGTCATCGAGGTGCAGCGCGACGATGACTCCTCCCACGAGGTAGATGGGATACGAAATCAGCAACCGCGTCTGGATCGTGCCCGGGATGACGACGCCGAAGAGGTGCGCTCCGACCAGCGCACCATAGAAGAGCTGCCAGGCAACTGAGGCGATCATGATGGCCACGTGCCAGCGCGGAACGCGTTTCAGGGCGCGCAATAGCCAGGGAAAGACCGCGTAGAACTCGAGGATCACGAGCAGGTAGTACAGGTGGTAGTAGCCCGTCGCGAAGAGGTGCCAGAAGTAGTGCAGGCCCGACGCGGACAGAACTCGACCGACGTGCAACGTGTAGTAGGGAAAGCCCGTTTGCGTGCTCAGCCGGGTATAGACGAAGTAAATCACCGTCCAGGTCACGTAGGGCAGGCCCACCGCGATCAAACGCTTCTTCGAATACGTCGCCAGCTTGATGCGCGCGGCGTCGCGATAGCTATAGGCGAGCATGCAGGCCGAGACGAAGAGGAATGCGTCGCGTGAGAAGCGCGTCAGCATGATCACACCCGTCGCCACCACGTTCGCGCCGATCGGCGCGAAGAAGATCAGCGCGTGGGTCGAAATAACGGCGGCCTGCTTGATCGGGCGCATCGCGTCGATGTGCTCGAGGCGCTTTCGCGTGCCCGGCGCGGGCGTCACATCGCTCACTGCAGCGCCTCAACGTGAGTCACGATGGCGCCGCGCAATCCCCGCTTTTGGATCTTGCCCGTGGCGTGGCGCGGCAGCGCCTCCACGACCCTGATCTCCACCGGACGACGCACGCGGGTCAGTCCTTCGACGAGGACCTCGTGCAGGTGTGCGATCGTCCCGTGCACATCGTCGTCGATCTCGACGAAGAGGACCGGTAGCTCGCCAAAGACTTCATCGCTCACGCCCACCACGGCGGCGCCCGCTACACCGGGCACCTCGAGGGCCACCTCTTCGATTTCGCGCGGAAAAATCTTCTCGCCACCGCGGTTAATAACGTCGTCGGTGCGTCCCACCAGATACAAGAAGCCGTCGGTGTCCAAGTACCCCAGGTCGCCCGTGGCCAGCCAGCCCCCTTCGGAGAATCGCTCGGCGTAGGCGGGCGACTCGTAGTGGTCGATCACCGACGGACCGCGGATCTCGACCTGACCCACCGTCCCGGGTGCCACCACCTCGCCGTCGACCACGCGCACCTCGACGCCTACACCACGGCCCACCGATCCGGGTCGACGGCCACCTGAGAGCGGATTGACGCAGATCTGGCTCGCCGCCTCGGTCATGCCGTAGGACTCAACGACGCGAATGCCAGTGGCGGTCTCAAAGCGCGTCAGCAGCGCAGCCGAGAGGGGCGCGGACGCCGAGCGGATGAAACGCACGCCGGAGGGAACGCGCTCGTCCTCGCCCACGTCAGCGAGGCGCGCGATGATCGCGGGCACCGCGTTGATCCAGGTCACGTGGTGCTCGCGGATCACGTCCCAAAAGCGTGTGCGATGGAAGCGCTCATCTAGGACGAGGGATGCCCCGGCCACTAGCGTCGCCAACAGGCCCACGACCTCGGCGTTGATATGCCACAGGGGCAGCGGATTGAATCCACGTTCATGCTCATCTAGGCGATTGTGCCGTGCAATGAGTCCCGCCGCCACGAGGAGCTGGGCTTCGGACAAGGCCATCACCTTCGGTGCCCCGGTGGTGCCCGAGGAAGCGAGCAGCACTCCCCCGCTCGCGGCTGGCGCGATGTCATTCACCGAGGTGTCGTCATCGACATGGTGCCAAGAAACGTCCAGGGGGCTCGGCCCGTGACGATCGGCGATCACGTGCGACAGGCCAAGAGTCGACGTCCAGCGCCTCACGGTATCTGGATTCAGGGGGTTCGCAGTTGGATCGAGTGGTGCGACCCACACACCCGCGCTGATCAGGCCAAGAAAGGCCTCGGCGAAGTCAAGGGGATCGCTGACGAGCAGTCCCACGCGCACCGAGCGCCCCCAGGGTGCCACGACCCGTTGCCAGTGCTCGGCCGCCTCGGCGAGGCGCAGGTAGGTGAGACTTCGACTAGTTCGCGCCGCCAACAGGTACGTCGCATCGCCCGATCGCTCGGCCCGTGCCGCTAGCAGCGCTCGCAGTGTGTCCGGCGTGGCCGGCGAAGTTGAGGACATGAATTCAATACATCATCCGCGGATCGGTGTAGTGCTTGAATTCAAGCAGGTTAAGGGCCGGGTCGTATACCACGAATGTCGAATGTACTTCGACGAGGCCAACAAAACGTTCACTCACGTCGGCGAAGAACGGCACGTCACGCTGACGACAGAGCGAGTAGAGCGCGTCAAAGTCGCGGCGCTCACGAAAGGTGACGCCGAAGTGGCGTGGGTACATCGTGACATCTTCGATCGACAGGCGTTCGGGTCGTGGCGAGAGGTGACAGACCAGCTGATCACCGAAGAAGTCGAATGTCACTCGGTCGTCGTATCGCCGCGCCAGCTTGCACCCCAAGGTGAACACGTAGAAGTCCACCGTCGCGTCGAGGTCGTAAGCCGGTACGGCCAAGTGGAAGACATCACCGCTGTCTCTCACAGCGCACCGTGGTGCCGCTGCACGTCCTCGGGCTCGAACGCGAACAGCGTGTCACTGCGCAGCCCGAGGCGAATCGTCTCCAGGCTAATGAGATCCGACGGCGCGATGTTGCCAAGATTTGCATCCGGACCGACACGGCGTACGAAGTACGCCTGCAACTCCAGAGTTGGCGCCTCAAACAAGAGGTGCGCCGTGTCGACGTCGCTTTCGAGGATCTCCTCGATCAATCCGAAGCGCAGCTCACCGTTGGGCCGGCAGATGCCGCCTTGTCCGCTCTCGCGCGTCTCGAGCGTCACGAGTGTCGCCCCAGCCGACAGGTCTGAGCGAATCGCCGCGATCCACTTGGCCGGCGACATCGTCTCGCTCTTGACCTGGTCCTTTGACCCGACTTCGGACACCACGTGAAAGTCGCGCGACAATTCGGCGACGTACTCGGCCTTGCGATCGTCCGAGAGCGCGATTGTTCCGTTGGACACCTCGACATGTGTGGCGCCGAACTCCTCGCAGAGACGGCGAAAGTCGTCGAGACGATCCTGGAGCACGAACTTCTCAAAGAGAGTTCCGCCAAAGTAGAAACCGATCTGTTCGCGCGTGAGCGCGTCGATCTTCACCTTGAGTTCGCGAGAGACCAGCGCGGTGCCCCAACCGAACTTCACAAAGTCGAGATGCTCGCCCGTGCTCTCAACGAGGTCAATGAAGTAGCGCGTCGGCAACCCCTTGTCGATGGCGATCGTCAAGCCCTCAGTGCGAGGCTTGTACGTGCGCGGCGGCAACTCAAGGTACGTGCTCATCAGCTCTCTCCGTCTTCGTTCGACGCCCCTCGTCGCTGTGTGTCGGCGCTTAAACGCTACCGGTGACGAATTGCCCCTCCAGACGGATCGTGTGACGAACTCATGACAAAGCCAAAGTGCGGAACTCAACTACGTAGATTCACCGTGGTCCCACGGAGAACATAAATTTATTCTTCCGTGATTCACCTCTCATATGCGCCTAGCTTCAACTCATCAGGTTGTCGGCATGACGGCTCACCAGGTTGTCGGTACGGCCACCTCGATGGCGTTCGCAATGGCGCGATAGCCCGCGTCGTTGGGGTGATCGTCGGGCCCCCACGGCGGCGGCGTGCACATCCAGGTCCACGAGCAGGCGTAGAGGACGTTCGTGGGCACAGGTCGCTGGTCCCACTTCGTCGCGCTGACATTATCCATGTGGAACGCGCCGGGCACGTTCGCGATGGGGATATTCGCGGCGCGATAGATCGAGGTCAACTCGTTGTCGAGGTCGGTCACGAGTACGCGCGTCTGTTCTGCCGAGGCCGCGCCCGAGTGCGGGTTGACGTAGTCCGACAGGAACGGATCAGCGTAGAGGAGCCCGACGAAGTGCACGTGGGCACCGGCGTAGGTCTGAAGTAGCTTGATGTCCCCTGGGAGATTCGCACGAATCTGGGCGAGGCCCTTCGCGACGCACGCGGAGTCAGGCACCCATTTCCACAGGCACGGGCGCACGTCGTTAAAGCCCAGGTCAATCGTGATCAGACCGGCTTGGTCGTGGTGCTGACCAAGATAGATGCGTGCGGCGTTGCGCTGGCTACCTGAACCCACGTAGCAGTGATCCCCCGTATGCAGCATCGAATACGTCGTCTCACCAGGACATCCAATCTGTCGCATGGTCAGATCCACGCCCCTCTTCTGCTCCATCGCCACGACGTCGTCGGCGTAGCCGCGATCGGTGCGCGCCCCGTTGTGATGCACGATGCCGGTGGGCTGAAAGCCAAGTGACGCCGACGCGCCCACCACCAGGTAGAAGCCCGACGTGGGTGACGTTGACGCCCCACCGATGAAACGCTGCAAGCCGACAACCCCCACGATTGCGACGACCGCCAGCGCGAGGAGAGCGCGGACGACCCGGCGAGGCCTATGAACAGCGTGACGACCACGGGGGCTGCGCTCGCGCCGTACCGTAGTCTCTCGCACGCGACGTCCCCCGGGCTCGCTCTAAAGAACCAGTCTACCGAGGTGGTTTTGCAGCAAGCTATCGGCGCTCTTCGGCAATGGAGTTAGCACCGTCAACCACGATGCACTGACCTGTCAGATACGACGCGCGTGGCGAGGCGAGAAAGTCGATCACCGCCGCGATCTCCTCTGGCGTACCGCTGCGACCCATCGGGCTCGCCACACCCTGGCGCGCCTCGTGTTCGGTCTGAGAGCCGGTGGCGATCCAGCCTGGCGCAACCGCGTTTACCGTGACAGCGCGATCTGCGTAGTCGAGGGCGAGGCCACGCGCCAGGCCAACCAGACCGGCCTTGGCCGCGGCGTAGACCGGCTCGTGGCGCATCGCCATAACCGGGCCCGTCACGCTGGCCACAACGACCAGCCGGCCCGCGTCGCTGTCGCACAGAGAGGGCAGGCACGCCTTGGCCACGTAGAAGGCGGTGTCGAGGTTGCGCGCGATGCCCGCGCGCCAGTGGGCCGTGTCGATCTCCTCGAGTGCCCCGGTCGAAAACGAGGGATCACTCAGAGAGGTCATGCCCGCGTTGTGCACGACGACGTCGAGTCGCCCCCAGAACTCGAGGGCGAGTTCGACGAGCGACGTGGACGTCGCGGGGTCGGTGAGATCACCGACCAGGCCGCGCGCGTCAACACCCTGCGCGCGCAGTTCGTCAACACGATCGAAGATCCGCGGGGTCGTCGAGGTGAGAACGAGGTGAGCGCCCGACGCGGCGAGGGCGCGAGCGCTGGCAAAGCCAATTCCCTCAGCGGCACCCGCGCCGGTAACCAAAGCGACGCGCCCAGAGGAACCTTCTGCAACTGGCGACACGCGACTCCCTTCGTCGCGCCATGGTAGCCAACGACTACTAGGCGAGGCGCGGATCGGGCCAGGGTCCTCGTTGGATCAGCGCCGCGACCGCTTCGCCACGCACTGCCGGCGAGAAGAGGAATCCCTGAGCCGCGTCACAGCCCAAGGTCCGCAACTGATCGAGCTGGGCGACCGTCTCCACCCCTTCGGCCACCATCGCGATTCCGAGACGCTCGCCAAGAGAGATCACCGTCTCGAGCAGCGTCTCGTTGTGAACGCTCTCAAAGGAGGGGTTGACGAAGTACCGGTCGATCTTGATGATCGAGGGGCTCAGGCGCACCAGATACGACAGCGAGGAGTAGCCGGTACCGAAGTCGTCGAGCGCCACACCAACGCCAAGCGCGGAGAGCCCCTCGAGCACGCGCAGCGCGTCGTGGGCGTCGTTGATCATCGCGCTCTCGGTGATCTCTACGACCAACCGGCCGGGGTCGAGGCCGCTGGCGACCAGCGCCCGGCTGACCGTGGTCACGAGATCGCCACCGGCGAACTCTTGGGCCGAGAGGTTCACCGTGACATAGGGCCGTCCGCCTCCGGGTGACGCGGGCCAGTTCGCGGCGGCGCGGGTGGCCTGTGTGAGAGCGAACTCGCCCAGTTCGTAGATCAGTTCGCCGCGCTCGGCCAGGGGGATGAACACTCCCGGCGAGATCTCGCCGCGCACGGGGTGGTGCCAGCGCATCAGCGACTCGAACCCGACGACCTCGTGGTTTGCGAGAGCGATGATGGGCTGATAGTGCATGGCGAGCTCGCCGTTGGCTCGCGCCTTGTGCAGCTCCTGGGTGAGGGCGAAGCGACTCGCGGCGACCTGGTGCATGTCGGGCGTAAAAAGCGCGTAGCGCCCCTTGCCGCGACTCTTCGCCTCGTAGAGAGCGAGGTCGGCGCGCTGGACGATGTCACTGGCGGAGACGTCGTCATCCGAGAACAGGGCGATTCCGATGCTGGCCATCTGTCGAAAGTGCAGGCCGTCGAAGTCGAAGGTCTCGCCCAGCACCGAGATCAGGCGCGCCGCGATCTCCTCAGCCTCGTTCGACGAGGACAGGCCCTCAGCGAGATAGAAGAACTCGTCGCCACCAAAGCGCGAGAGTGAGTCGCTCGAGCGCGTGACCATCTCGAGGCGCCGCGCGACGCCGCGCAGCACCTCGTCACCAACCAGGTGCCCGTGGGTGTCGTTGACCCCCTTGAAGTCATCGAGGTCGAGCAGTAGGACCGCACCCATCGTGCCGGAGCGTTCGCTGCGTGCCACCGCCTGGGCGAGACGGTCATCGAAGAGCGCGCGGTTCGCAAGTCCCGTGAGTGGATCGTGGAGCGCCTGGTGCGAGAGCATCTCGGTCAGGGCGCGCTCTTCGGTGATGTCGCGCGCCGAGAGGACGGAGTAGAGGAGCTGACCCCGGTCGTCGCGCGCCGCGTGCTTAGAGACCTGGACCACGATCGTGTGACCGTCGCTGTGTATGTAGCGCTTGATGTACTGGATCTGGTCGGTCTCACCCTCAAAGAGACGCCGGTGGGCTTCGGCGGTGATCTCGAGGTCCTCGGGGTGGGTGTAGGGCGGGAAGTGCTCGCCGAGAATCTCCTCGCGGCTGCGCCCGATGAGGCGGCAGAAAGCGTCGTTCACTGCGATGACCTCATCGTTGAGGCCGGTGAAGAGCATGGGCGCCATGTTGCCCTCGAAGGCAATGCGAAAGCGTCTCTCCGAGTCGCTCAGCGCACCCTGGGCCTCGGTGAGGGCCTCCATCGCCGCCATGGTCTCGGCGAGGGCGACGTGGGTCGTGGCCACCGCGTTCACGTGCTCGAGCCCGAACTCGATCTCGCGCACCACGTCCTCGAAGCGCTCGACCGCCCCCTCGTCGAAGGCGAAGCGCGCGCGGTCATAGATCGTCAAGACGGCCGTTCGCCCGACCAGGTGCATTGGCAACGCCAGCGAAGAGCCCAGACGGAACTGTGCGGCGCGCTCGCGCCACACCGCGAAGTCGGACTGGGTGGCCAAGTCATTGAAGACCTGCGTAATGCCCGTTCGCAGGGCCGTGCCGGTCGGCCCGCGACCACTCGCCGTCGTCCCCCACCACGAGACCATGCCCTCGTAGAGGTAGTCGGTCTCGCCCGCCGCGTGCATGACTTGGACCGCACCGTCCTCGGTGGACTTCTCGCCAATCCAGGCGAGCGCCAGACCTCCCACATCGACCAACACCTCACAGAGCCGATGCAGACTCGTCGCCTCGTCGTGGCCGGCCAGGACGACGTGGGTGATCGCCGACGTAAGAGCCAGTTGTCGACGGGCGTTGACCGCACCCGTCGCGTCCACCATGAAGGTCACTGAACCGTCGACCTCGCCACCGTCAAAGAGGGGGAACGAGTCGCCGATGACCCAGCGGCGCCCCAGCGCACCGTTCTCCATTCCCATCAGCTCACGCAGTACCGGCTCACCGGTCGCCACGGCGCGCGTCGACGGGAGCTCGTCGACGGTGAAGCTCGTGCCGTCCTCGTGCACCGTATCCCAGCCCCGCGAACCCGACTCGGTGCCCACGAGCTCGTCGCGGGATCGACCCAGGATCCGCAGAACTGCGTCGTTGCAGTCGGTCACGACGCCATTGCGGTCGCGCACCAAGACGCCGAAGGAGGAGTGACCGATCAGGTAGTCGAAGCCACCCAGTCGTGACAGCACGCCGCTTACGGACTCGCGGTTCGGATCGTTCGACGTCGTAAGATCCCCCATTCCCGCAACGGCCCGAGGACACGCCCGTGTCCGGTCGGTCGCTTGGGTTGAGATTAGCCCCGCGTCACCAGCGGGCGCGCGGGTTGCGACATTCGTGAGAGATGGTCGAGGTAGCGACATTCGCGATTTGTTGTCGAGCGCTCGTCGCCAACGACTACTGGTCGAAGCCCTGCGCGCCCTCGCCCTCTCCGCCGCTCACGGGTAGGACTCCAATGGTCGCGGCCTGACTCGGGACCGTCGGAGACGCCACCACGATCACGCGCATTCCCGCGTGGATGCTCGACACCGTGACGTGACTCGTGCCGCTCACAATGGCCGTCGAGGGCGTGAGCGAGTAGGTCACCACCCCGTTGACGCCGCGGACACTGATCGAGTGGGTACTGACTGCGAGCACGACGCGCGGCGTCGGCGCGCTCGGCGTCGACAGTGACACCGGCCGTGCCGGGGCGCTCGTCGAAGCGGTCGACGTCGCGACGGATGGGGCCGGAGTGACGCTCGTGGCGCGGGCGGCCGCCGGGTGCGGAGTCGAGGCGAGGTGTGCGGCGGCCACCGCACCAGCGATGGAGAGGGCGGCGGCGGCGCTCCAGACACTGGCGCGCTTCACCTTCGTGGCGGTGGAACGGTACATGGGCCCTCCTCGGGTCGGGTCTGTGGTCTCACCAGCATCCGCGACGCGTTTGGATCGGCCCTGTGGAAGCGCTAATCGCCCCGTAAGAATTCCTGAAGGCTTCTCTTACGCAAGGTTTGCCCGGACCGAAATCCCGCTGAGAGATCGCGACGCCGAAGCGGGCCAACAAGCCGTGACACCAGCACAACGGGTGTCGCCACAAGGTATCTGGAGGCGGCGTCCGGATTCGAACCGGAGTACGGGGCTTTGCAGGCCCCTGCCTAACCACTCGGCCACGCCGCCAGAAACGTCCATCCTACCGGGCGCCGACGAGGCGATTCCCCGGTAACGGACTCGTGACAATCCGGGCCCTCACAGAACACTCGCAAAGTGCCCCGTTATCGTGGAGGTATGAAGCGCCACCTCGTCAGTGCGATGGCCCTCGCGACGGCCCTGGTCGGCCTCGCCGGCACCAGCGCCGGGGCCGGCGTCGCCACCAGAGTGGCCGCCCGCGCCTCGGTCACCGGAGCCATGTCGGCGTCAATGCCCCTGGTCCGACTGGCCCTGTCGACGCCCGTCGCCGCCTCACAGCTGCCGCCCCTTGTCGTGCACCCGGCGCTCGCCACGTCATGGCAGCAGATCGGCCCGCGCGAGGTCCAGGCCGTCGCCTCGGGCATGATCGCCCCGGTGCGCTACGTGATCGACGTGCCGACCACCCTGTCGTGCACCACGCGCTGTCGCGTCCTCGCCGTGGCCTCCCATGACGCCAGCGCCGGCGTCGACGTCACCTGGGAGGACCAGCTGCTCGCAACGCTGGGTTATCTGCCCGTTACCTTCACGCCGCTCACCACCGCGAGCGATCCCGTCCAGATGGTTCCCGGCACCTACACCTGGGCGTACCCGAATCTTCCGGCCGGCCTCGCCAACCAGTGGCGCGTAGGCGGCGCCAACGTGATTCTCACGGGCGCGCTGATGAGCTTTCAGAACGACCATCACCTGGCCACCACAGGGGTCGCCGACGCGACGACCTGGAACGCGCTGCTGTCCGCGGTGCGCGCCCACGACGTGTCCGCCCACCCCTACAACTACGTCCTGGTCTCGATGGCCTCGCCCGAGCAGCTCACCCTCTACGTCGCGGGCCAGGCACGCTTTCACACCCTGGTCAACACCGGCATTTCGGTCTCGCCCACCGCGACGGGCACCTATCCGGTCTACCTGCGCTACACCAGCCAGACGATGTCGGGCACCAACCCCGACGGGACGCACTACTCGGATCCAGGGATTCCCTGGGTCTCGTACTTCAACGGCGGCGACGCCCTGCACGGCTTCATCCGCGCCACCTACGGCTGGCCCCAGAGCCTGGGATGCGTCGAGATGCCCTTCGCCGCGGCCAAAACCATCTGGCCTTCAACGCCGATCGGGACCCTCGTCACCGTCAGATAGCGCGTCGAGGCCTGGCCCGAAGGCCGACCTCCCCCGTTGAGTCGCCAGCTCGCCCAGCTCACTCGCGCGCGAGACCGCCTCGTTGCCGTAGCGCCGTCGCACCTCGTCCACGGCGTCTCGCAACGCCGCGTGGGCGACCTGGCGCGCGCGCGACTCGTCGAGTGCTCGCTGGCGCGTCTCGTCGGCCGCCGCCACCGCGAAGCTGAGCTGCACCTCGCTCTCGCCGCGCGCGAGGAACCCCGAGGCGTGCACGCCGAGCAAGCGAACCGCGCGCGACGTGTCCACCCCGGCGAGCAGCGCCTCGGCGATGCGAAAGATCGCCTCGTCATCGTCGACGCCAAAGGCCAGGCTCTGGCTGCGGCTCAGCGACTCGCGGTCGTCAAAGCGCACGACCACGCTGATGGTGCGCGCGAGCTGGTGGCGCTCGCGCAGCGCGCGTGAGACGACGCCCGCGTGCACGCGTGCGGCGGCGATCACCTCGTCGCCGACCAGGGAGCGCGCGAAGGTCTGTTCGTGGCCCAGTGACTTGGCGCGGCGATCCGCAACGACCTCGCGGGGGTCCTCGCCTCGTGCGAAGGATGACAGCGTCGAGGCGAGCGCCGGGCCAAGGTGGGCGGTGAGATCGGCGTGCGATACCCGCGCGAGGTCGCGCACGTGGGTAAGTCCCAGCTGGCCAAGCTTGGCCGCCGTCGCCGGACCCACGCCCCAGAGGGCGCGCACCGGCAACTCGGCGAGCCAACGCGCCTCGGTCTCGTGGTCGACGTAAAAGACCCCGGGTCCGGCGACCAATTCACCGGCGACCACGCGCGACTTCGCCTCGCGCGAGGCGAGCTTCGCGAAGAGCTTGTTGCGCGCGACGCCGATCCCACAGTCGAGGTGCATCTCTTCGATCACGCGCGCGCGCAATGCCCGCGCCGCCGGCACCGGGCGCACGCCGAGGCGCACCAGACCGCTCAGGTCGCAGAAGACCTCGTCGAGGCCGATCGCCTCGTAGCGGTGCGTCAGGTCCTCGACGATGCCGCGGAACTGGCGCGAAAGCTCCTCATAACGATCAAAGCGCCCCGGGCGGATCACGAGTCCCGAGCAGCGACGCAGGGCGGTAACCGAGGGCATGCCGCTCGTGACCCCGTAGCGGCGGGCCTCGTAGCTCGCGCTCGCAATCACGCCGCGCGCCCCGGCGCCGCCGACCGCGACCGGACGTCCCCGCAGGCTGGGGTCATCTAAGACTTCGACGCTCGCGAAGAACGCGTCAAGGTCCACGTGCAGGATTGGCGCCTCGGCGAGCGAGGGCCCCTCAGAGGCCGAGTTCCAGGTGTCGGAAGGCTTCACCGAAGGCCACCCCGATCTCGCGCCCGGCCCGCTCGGCGCGCGCGTAGACGACCCCGCGCACGCCCTCGTGGTCCCCACCGAGCTGAGAGACGTGCGCGAGGACCGCCTTCGCCTTGGTGTCGATGCTCGTAGTGACGTCATAAACCACGTCAGCCTCGAGGGTGCCCGACAGGAGAAGGTGCGTAACTCCGTGCGCGGGTCCAGCGTCGGGAAAGTAGAGCGGCATCGCCGCGGCGGGCGCGACGGCGTCCACCATCGCCCAGCCGGTCTCGCGGTGGTCACGGTGGTTCACGTAAACCCCGTCGAAGAAGGTCGCCGTGGGGTCAGGCCCGACCACGACCTCGGGTCGCAGGCGTCGCACGTGTCCGACCAGCATCTCGCGCAGAGCGGCGTCGTTGACCGCTTCACCGTCGGGCTGGCCGAGGCAGAGCGCCGAGGTCGCCCCGAGCAGGTCGGCCGCCAGCTGCAACTCGCCCTGGCGCGCCGCGCGCAGACTCGACGGGTCGCTTGAGCCGTGCGAGCCCTTGGACCCGTCACAGACCACCACGAGGTGCACCGCGGCGCCCTCGGCCGCGAGTCGGGCGAGCAGGCCGCCGGCCGCCACGTCCGCGTCGTCGGGGTGCGCGTAGACGGCGAGTACGCACGTCGGCGCCAGTCGCAGCTCGCGCATCAGCCGCGAAGTTTGGGGGCCGTGGACTTGACCAGCATGCCGATCTCGCGCGCGAAGTCGTCGGTGTCCTCGAATCCCTTGTAGACCGAAGCGAAGCGCACATAGGCGACCTCGTCAACACCACGCAGCGCGTCAAGGGTCGCCACGCCGACCTCTTCACTCGTCACGTCGCGACCCAGCAGGCGCATCGACTCCTCGACCGAGAGGGCGATCGCCGCCATCGCGGCGTCGTCGACCGGGCGGTTCTTGCACGCCGCACGCACCCCCGAGAGGATCTTGGCGCGCTCGAAAGGCTCGCGGTCCCCGGAGCGCTTCACGACGACGAGACCCACTTCCTCGACTCGCTCGAAAGTCGTGAAGCGCTGGTTACACGACGCACACTCGCGACGACGCCGGATCGCACCACCGTCTTCAGCCAGACGCGAGTCCACCACGCGGTCATCATCAGCCGCACAGTAAGGACATCGCATGTAGGAAGGATACACCCGAAATCCTTGAAATTTAAGGGATTAGGACGTGCTCGCCCACCACCACGACGTCGCTGCGCAGCTCGCGAATCAAGAGCACGCGCGCCGCCGCCGGGTCCGACGGATTGACAAGAGCGGCGATCGAGCTCACGCTGTCGCCTGGCTGGACGACGTAGACCATCCCTGGTGCGAGCACCGCGCTCGTGGCCAGATCGGTCGACAGGCCGCTCTGCGTCGTTCCCCCAAAAGCGTGTCCCGGCCAGGCGAGAACGATCGTCGCGAGCACCAGCACAAGTCCGGCGAGGGAGCGACGCCGCCGCGCGAGACGCCGCGTGCGCCGCTCACGGCGCAGCGCGAGGCTCGGACCGGTCATCCATGTGGGACCGGCCGCGCTCTCGAGGGCGTGCAGGTGAGGAGCGGACGGGTGGTAGATCTCTTCGACGTAGGACTCTTCTAGGGCCGACATGGAACTCCTTTACGAACGTCTGTTCGCCTATCTTATGGCGAACACCTGTTCGTCGCAAGGGTAATTCCCGGGTGTGACGTCGGTTATTTTCCCGTCCTGATCAGGTGGGCCTTTCCGACACGGCCAAAACGGGGATAGTCGTTGCGCCACCGCGTGGCCGCCAGGGCTCGCGGCGCGTCCTCGAGGTCGCGCACCAGGCGGATCCCCCTCGTGGCCACCAGCTCGGCGCAGTCGGCCGCAAGATCACCGCTGGGGTGATCGTGCGAGTCGGTGACCTGCCCGTCGCTCACCCAGACGACCGGCTCACTTCGGCGCGCGAATGAGAGAGCCCACTCGAGCACCGGGCCATCGACACCGTTACCCACGTTGCCCGCGGGGACCTCCGTCGCCACCGCACCGGCGGTCGCGAGGATCCACGCGTTCGGTGTCGCCCCGAGGTCCCCGGGACGGTGGCTGTAGCCGAGCACGACACACCGCGGCGAGCGTCGCACCAGAGTGGCCAGCGCGTCCAGATCGATGTCCATGGAGCCCGACTGGTCGACGACCACCACACCGCCAAGAGGCCGCGCGCGGCGCACGAAAGCCCGACGATGCGAATCGGTGAGCAGTCGCTGCGGACACGCGAGTACCGTGCCGGTGGTCACGAGTCGTCGCGCGCGCGGCCCGCCGGCACGCGCGCCCACGACAAGGTCGCTCGAAGCGACCACCAACTCGGCGAAGCGCCCGGTCGGCGCGCGCCGCCCACCTGGCTCCAACGATCGGCGAAACGCGCGCAGGGCCTCAGCGCCCACCGGCGGCCGCGCCGACATCGCTTGGCTGAGCATTCGGGCGAGGGGCACGGTCACGCGCGCATAGCCGGCCGGCGCACCCGACTCCTCGGGGGCGGTAGCCCCGAGCGCCGCGTTGGAGAGATCGGCCACGACACCGACGGCTCGTTTTCTCACTGCCCGCAGTCCCGCCATCCATTCCGGACGCACTCGACGGATCCCCGCGAGGTAGTCGCGCTCTCCCCCGGTGCCGAGCACCGCCAGAAGAAAGCAAACCGCCTGCGGCCAGTCGCCGTCGGTGGCGAGTCGAGACGCGCCGAACTTCTCGCTGCCGTCGCACAGGAGACCCAAGTCGAATCCCACCCGCCCGACCAAAGTATTCACCCGGAACTCCTCGGCGCACTCGAGCGCCTGAGGGTCGACGTCACCCAGCCCGACACAATCGAGCACACAGGGCGAGACCCGGGCGTGCATCAGTTCGTGGGCGCGCACGACACGCGCGACCTCGCTCGCCTCGAGAGGCACCTCAATCTCGCGCGTGGCGAGGTTGCAACTCGCCCCGCCGCGCTGCGTCGTGCCCGCGCGCACCCGCCACGCGCCGACGTCGACGACGTCGGCGCGGCCCGTGACCAACTCGGGATAGATGCTCACAGACCGCCCACCGCCAGCGCGTCGAGGATACCGACGGCGCGCGCGTCGCCGAAGACCAGGTCGGCGGCGCGTCGGTCGCCGTGGTGACGCCGCAGCTGGTCGAACGCGTAGAAGCTGCGCAGCGACACCCGACGCGTGGAATCGGCGAGAGACCCCGCGAGCGCCGGCCCGCGCAGGTCCGCACTGAGCGACCCCAGCGCGTCCGGATGGGGCCGGTCGATGCGCAAGGCCACCGCGAACCGGTCGCGCAACGCCGGGGCCAACTCATCGAGATCCTCGGCGTTGGTCGTCATTACGACCGAAAAGTCCGGCCCGGGCCGCCACCACTCCCCCGTCTCGGGGTGGCGCCAGCGCGCCGACTCGGGCGAATCGGTCACCGCGAGCAGCGTAGAGAGTGCGTCGCCCGAGGCCCGGTCGATCTCGTCGACGACCAGCCGTCCCCCGCGCCCGCCACGGGCGCGCCACGCGCGCATCGCCGGTCCCTCGTAGAAGTGCCAGCTGGCACCGGCGGGCATCCAGGTCCCGGTAACGTCGCCACTCGCCAGGTCCTCGGTGCACACGAGGCGCTCGGCGACGTCGACGACGCCCTCGTGCAGCGCCGCGTACGTCTTGCCGGTGCCTGGGGGTCCGTAGAGCAGCACGCGATCGATTCCCGCCGCGAACACGTCCGCGAGATCGCGCCAGCACGCACCGAGTTCGTCGACTAATTGGTCCATCATCTCTCTCCTTTGAACGGCGCCACAACTGTCGCCGTCGAAGAGAGAACGAAGAGAGCTATTCCTCTGGCTCGTCGTGGGCCAGGCGCTCAAGGACCGGCAGGGCCGCTTCGATCAACGTGCGCTCGCGTGCCGTCAGCTGGGCGAGTTTGGCACTGAGGCCCGCGGTGCGCTCGACGCGCAGCTCGACGAGCGTCTCCTGGCCCCGGGCGGTGAGGCCGACCAGACTGGCCCGCCGGTCCGCGACGTCGTCGTGGCGCTGGACGAGGCCGAGGTCCTCGAGCGAGGCGACCACTCGGGTCGCCGCCGGCGCGCCGACCGATTCGAGCGTGGCAAGCTGGCTCAGGCGCAGCGGCCCGTGGACTTTGATCGAGGCCAGAGCCGAGATCTGCGACGGCGTCAGGCCGGCCGCGCCGTGCTGGCGGATGGCGCGCATCAATCGCGAGACCGCGACCTGGAGCCGCGTGGCCAGGGCAACCTCCCACTCCTCACTCATCAGCGCACCACGTCGGTCTCGATGGCGATCTCGCCGGGCACCGCGCCAGCACCCAGGTTGATCTCATCAAGCCGCTCAGCAATCTCGTGCTCGGAGTAGACGAAACGGCTTCCGCGCAACGCGGAGAAGATCGCCCCGATCACCGACATGGCGATCGCCAGGCCGAAGACAATGAGCAGCCCGTGGTGGAAAGGTGACTCGATCAGGCTCGGAAAGAAGCTCTTGCCGGTCAGGACGTGCCACTGTGCGCCCGTAACGTGCGCGGCCGACTGGCTGCCGAGTAGCTGACCGAGCGGGTTGAAGCCGAGGAAGGAGGAAAAGAGGCTGCCCACGGCGGGCATGTTGGCGATCGCGTGGGCGAGACCCGGCGCCACCCCGTGGCTCGTGAGTCCGCGGTACATCGAGGCCGGCAGCGTGCTGGTGAGGCCCACGATCATCAGCGAGAAGAAGACTCCAATGGAGAGCACCATGCCCGAGTTCATGAAGGCGGCCTGGATGCCAGCCGCACTGCCGCGCTGGTCGGCGGGCACGGCGTTCATAATCGCGGTGGTATTGGGCGCCGAGAACATGCCGCCGCCCAGGCCGTTGGCCGCCACCAGCACGGCGAACACCCAGTAGGAGAAGTTCGTCGGCACCAGCAGCAGGCCGGCGAAGGACGCGCCGAAGATCACCAATCCGAGGGTGGAGAGAATCCGCGCGCCGTGGCGGTCCGACAGGTACCCCGAGACGGGGCCCGCGACGAGGAAGCCCAGGGTGAGGGGCAACAGGTAGATGCCGGCCCACAACGGGGTCGCGCTGTAGGCGTAGCCGTGCAGGGGCAGCCAGAGACCCTGGAGCCAGATGATCAGCATGAACTGCAGACCACCGCGGGCGATCGCCGTGAGTAGCCCCGCGATCGACCCCGTCGCGAAGGCCCGCACGGTAAAGAGATTCAGGTTGAACATCGGCGACGCCACGCGCGTCTCGATGACGAGGAAAGTGATGAGCAGCACCGCACCAACGGCGAAAAGGGTCAGCACCCGCGGCGATCCCCAGCCCATGGCCGAGGTGCCGTAGGGCTGTATCCCGTAGACAATGGCACCCAAGAGCGAAGTGAGGCCGACCGCGAAGGTCGCGTTGCCCCACCAGTCGATGCGCGCCGCGGCGCGAACGCCGTTGTCGCGCAGGCTGTGATAACTCCAGAAGGTGCCGAGCAGTCCGAAAGGCACCGAGACCCAAAACACCAGGCGCCAGTCACCGATCGAGAGCAGGCCGCCGAGGATGAGTCCGATGAAGGATCCGCCGATGGCCGCTACCTGGTTGATCCCCATTGCGAGGCCGCGCTGCTCCGGGGGGAACGCGTCAACGAGAATCGCGCTCGAGTTGGCGAACAGCATCGCGCCGCCGACGCCCTGGACCAGGCGAATCAGCACCAGCCAGAGAGCGCCCGCACCGCCGCGGAACGGATCGAGCGCCAGTGCGATGGAGGCGACCGAAAACACGGCGAATCCGACGTTGAAGATGCGCACCCGGCCCATGATGTCGCCGAGGCGTCCGAGGCTGATCACCAGCACCGCGGTCACCAGCAGGTAGCCCTGCAAGAGCCACAGCAAATAGCCCACGTTGCCCGGCGAAAGCGGGTTGATGCCGATGCCCTTGAAGATCGCCGGCAGCGAGATCAAGATGATCGAGGAGTTGATGGTCGCCATGAAGATGCCGAGCGTCGTGTTGGTCAGTGCGATCCACTTGTAGCGATCGGCGTGCGACTCACGCAGAGACCCCAGGGCCATGTCGTCTCCTAATTAGTTGCTTGTGTACAAGCAACTATAACGGCAACCGGTCCCGACTATGACTTACGTGAGTAGGCACAGCGCACGTCCGAGTACGAGCAGAAGACGCAGCAGTCCCCCGCGAGCGGCGTGATCCTCTCACCGCATCCGGGACAGACGTAGGCCCACTGGCACGCATCAGACGGCGGCTCAGCCTCGTGCGTGGTGGCGCAGTGCGGACACGTCAGCGTAGCCACGCCGAGTCCTAGACGGCCTCGCCGAGGTAGACCGCGCGCACGCGCTCGTCGGTCAGCAGCTTCGCTGCACTGTCACTAAAGACGATGCGCCCATTCTCCATGACGTATCCCCGGTCGGCCAGGCGCAGCGCCTGGGCGGCGTTCTGCTCGACCAGGAAGACGGTCGTGCCCGAGTCGCGAATCTCGCCGATGATGCGAAAGATCGTCTCGACGATCATGGGGGCCAGACCCATCGAGGGCTCGTCGAGCAGGAGAAGACGGGGCTGGCCCATCAGGGCCCGGGCGATTGCGAGCATCTGCTGCTCGCCGCCCGAGAGGTTGCCGCCCATCTGCTTGCGGCGATCCTTCAAGATCGGGAACGTCGCATACATCTTTTCCATGTCCTCAGAGAATGAGCCACGTCGCCCGAACGCACCCATCTCGAGGTTTTCCTCCACCGTCATCTGGGGGAAGATCCGCCGCCCCTCAGGCACGTGACTGATACCCAGCGAGGTGAACTGATGAGCCTTGGTCGCGGTGATGTTACGCCCCTCGAAAGTGATCGATCCCTCGGACGGGGCGTGCAGACCCGAGAGCATGCGCAATGTCGTCGTCTTGCCCGCGCCGTTCGCTCCAAGCAGTGTCACGATCTCGCCGGCCTCGACGTTGAAACTGACACCGTGCAGCGCGGTGATCGCACCGTAGCGCACGACGGCGTTGGATACATTGAGCATCACTTCTCCTCCGCCGTGGCCGCGGAGCCGAGGTAGGCCTCGATCACCGCGTCGTTCGCGCGAATTTCGTCGGGTGTGCCCTGGGCAATGACACTGCCGAAGTTCAAGACGTAGAGCCGCTCGGCCAGGGCCATCACCAGCTTCATGTCGTGCTCGATCAAGAGAATCGACACACCGCGCACGTCGCGGACTTTGCGGATGAGTTCAGTCAGCTCAATCTTCTCCGCCGGGTTGGTGCCGGCCGCGGGCTCGTCAAGCAACAGAACCTGGGGGTTAGTCGCCAGTCCGCGCGCGATCTCAAGGCGCCGGCGATCGCCATAGGACAGCGACGCCGAGATGACGTTGGCCTTGGCGCGTAGTCCCACGAAGTCGAGCAGCTCGATCGTGAGGGCGTCGGAATCCTTTTCGCCGCGACGGGTGCGAGGACCGCGCACCATCGCGCCCAGCACGCCGATGCCGCGATGTGATTCAGCCCCGATCTTCACGTTCTCGAACGCGGTCAGCGCGGAAAACATCCGCGAGGCCTGGAACGTTCGCGCCACGCCCGCGTTGGCGACTCGGTGCGCCTTCTGGCCGATGATCGAGAGCGCCTTACCGTCGCGGCCCGTAAAGGTAATCGAACCCTCCTGGGGCTGGTAGACGCCGGTCAGTGAGTTGAACAGCGACGTCTTGCCCGCGCCGTTAGGTCCGATCACCGCGAGGATCTCCCCGCGCCGCATCTCGAGGCTGACGTCGTTGAGTGACACCACGCCACCAAATCGAAGCGTGACGTTGCGTACTTCGAAGATGTTCTCGCTCATGGCGTGTCTCCGGTTAGCACTTCGTCCATGTGACCCTCGCCTGACTCGGCGAGACCGATCTCACGCTTGCGCCGACGCGAGGGCAAGACACCCACCGGTCGAAAGATCATCATGAGGATGAGCAGCGCTCCCAGATAGATGTAGAGGTCGGCCGACTGGTACCCGGCCGGTGGCGAGTGCAGCAGGTACATGGACACCGTTTGAATCAGCACGGCACCCAGCACCACTCCGGCAATCGAGCCCATGCCTCCGAAAATGACGAGCACCAGGATGTTGATCGAGAAGAACAAGGTAAAACTCGAGGGGAAGATGTTGTTCGACTGGCTCGCTGTCACCACGCCCGCGAAGCCTGCCGTGGAGGCGCCGATCGCGAACGCCATGACCTTGTACTTCAGAGGATTGATCCCCACCGACTCGGCCGCAACCTCATCTTCGCGAATGGCCGTCCACGCTCGACCTACTCGTGAGTGCTCGAGGAGCGAGAACGCGATCAGGAAGATGACAACAAAGACGATCGTGAGGTAGTAGTACGGCACCGGAGTGAGTCCCCAGACGTAATGCAGGGGACCCAGATCGATCGACGGGTGCGGAATCACTCCGGTGCCCTGACTTCCGCCGGTAATTCCGTAGAGGTTATTCGCGAAGATCGTAATGATCTCACCAAAGCCCAGCGTCACGATCGCCAAGTAGTCACCACGTAGACGCAGTGTTGGCGCTCCGAGAAGAACCCCCGAGAGCATCGCGATGGCAATCGCGATAGGAATCGCGAAAAAGGGATTGAGGTCGACACCAAAAAGCGGAGGTGTTGGCAGCGCGCCCGTAACCCAGGCAGTCGTGTAGGCACCGATCGCGTAGAAAGCGACGAATCCGAGGTCGAGCAATCCGGCGAAACCCACGACAACGTTAAGTCCCATCGCGAGCAGGACGTAGACCGCAATCTGTTCGACCATGGCCGCCTGCCAGAAGGGATCAGTAATCACGTGCGGCAGGATCAATGCCACGATGAGCAAAACGACACCGAGTCCGCGACGCACGCTCTTACGCTGGGTGGCCGCGCGAGGCACCGCCGTAACCGTGGTGACGGAGCGCTTGATTGCGGCACCCTGGATGCTCCACAGCGTAACGATTGCCCAAATGACCACTGCCAGGAAGAGAAAAACGACCCAGCGGACAGTGGAAAAGAGCCCGAAGAATGGTGAGGGCTGGGTGAACGATCCGGCAAAGCCCGCCGTGGGTGCCTCGGTGGAACCAGGTGGGCCGGTCATCACTTCGAGCGCCGCCATCGCGGCGCCGATCATAAAAAAGCGTCGAACGATAGGTCGGCGAAGGAAGGCGCGCATCAGGCGGCCCTCCCCAGGCGCTCTCCGAGGATCCCGGTCGGGCGGAAGAGAAGCACGGCGACAAGGATGCCGAAGGCGACCACGTCAATATAGGCAGCTTGGACAAAGACAACCGAGAGGCTCTCAACGATTCCGAGGAGAAGACCGCCGATCATGGCGCCGCGCAGGTTGCCAATGCCACCGAGCACGGCGGCGGTGAATGCCTTCAGGGCGGGCGTGAAGCCCATGGTGTAAACGACGCCCGTACCCAGGCCGAATAGGAAGCCGGCTGCACCGCCGAGGGCGCCGCCGATAACGAAGGTCAGAGCAATCGTTCGGTCGATGTTCACGCCCATCAGCGACGCCGTCTCTGCGTCCTGAGCGACAGCGCGGACCGAACGACCGAGCTTGGTCGTCGCCACGATGCGGTCGAGGGCGAAAAGCATGATCAAGCCGGAGACGAAGATGATGATGTCGTACATCAGCACCGGCGCGCCGAAGACGTGAAAGACCGCGTGATTGATGTAGGGCTGAGGCACCGAGACTGAGTACCGGCCGAACTCCTTGCCCGCGAGGTTGAACATAAAGTACGAGGCGCCGATGGCGCTGATGAGATACGCGAGCTTGGGAGCATTTCGCTTGCGCAGCGGCCGATAGGCCACCCTCTCGAGCGCCGTCGCCACCAGGGCGCCCACCAGGCCACCCGCCACAATGCCGAGGCCGATGAGCCCGATGGAACTCAGTCCACTGGGAACGGTCGTGCCCACGAGAGCCTTCATCAAGAAGTAGCCCGCGAATCCGCCCGACATGAAGATTTCAGAGTGGGCGAAGTTGATGAGTCGCAGGACGCCGTAGACCAACGTGTAGCCCACCGCGACCATGCCGTAGAGGAATCCATTAGCGACACCTCCGACGAGGAGGTACCAGAACTCTTTCTGCAACGTCGTGAAGTGACTCGCGAGGTAGTGGCCGAATGCCCCCAAGGCAACCCCTTTGTTAGACGGGAACGAGTGTAACCAACAGTCGGATGCCGGGGGCAAAAGCCCCCGGCATCCGACGAATTGCGTAACTTGTACTTACTCGAGGCCCAGCTGAACGATCTTGCCGTTCTTGACCTGGTTCACGAAGATTGCCGAACCGGCAATGTTGCCGTCCTTCTGGAACTTGACAATCTTTGTCATGCCCTTGAAGGTGAGCTTGTGCAGCTCGGCAACGATACCCGCACGGGTGATCTTCTTGAGGTGCTTCATCGCGTTGATGATCGCGTTGGTCGCGTCGTAGGACTCGGGCGCGTAGGTCGCGTTGGCCGCGCTGAAGTGCGCCAGACCCTGGTAGGCCTTGTTGAACTTCGGGTTGGTCGAACTCGCGCAGGCGCAGGTCAGCAACACGCCATTGGCGGCCGAAGCCGGCGTCGTGCCCTGAATAAGAGCCGGCGACAGCGAACCGTCACCCGACATCACCGTGCCCGTGTAGCCAGCCGACGCCAGGGCGCCGAGGAACAGGCCGAGGTCGCAGTAGTAGCCACCGTAGAACATGGCCTTCGCACCGCTCGCCACGACCTGGGTCGCCGCTGCGGTGTACTGGGTCGCCGAGGCGGTGCCGTTCTGGCACTGCGAAGTGCCGGGAACCGTCGCCGGCGTCACCGTCGCGCCGTCAGCGCTCGCCGTCGTGGCGAAGGCGCTCGCGAGACCGGCGCCGTAGGCGGTGCCGTCATTAACGACATAGACCGACTTGATGCCCTTCTTCTTGACGATGTAGTTGGCGTCAGCCGGACCCTGGACACCGTCGTCCGCGACAACGCGGAAGAAGTTGTTCCAGCCGCTGCTCGCGAGTGACACGCGAGTAGCCGACGGACTCACTGTGGCGATGTGGGCCTTGTGGTAGTAGGGCTCGGCCGCTGCAGTTGCTCCAGAGAACGCAGGACCGACGATGGCGACCAACTTCTTGTTCGCCACGGCGGCCTGAGCCTGCGTGGGCGAAATGGTCGGGTCACCCTGGTCGTCGTATGTCGCGATCCTCAACTTAAAGGGCAACTTGCCCGATGCGTTGGCCTGGTTGATCGCCAACTGGACGGCGAACACCATGTTCAGGCCGAGCTGCTGGTTACCACCCGAGAGCGGACCTTCATAACCGATGACATACGTGGGCTTCGCCGCCGCACCCGACTGTGACGCGAGGCCGATTGCCGGCACCGCCATCAGCAGCAGAGCACTCGACGCAGCCGCGGCCACCGTCTTGTTCAAACGAAGCTTCACTTCGTCCTCCTCAACTGTTTAACTCACTCCCACGCCACGGTCACCCCCCGTGTCACCACAGTGACACGACTACGCAATCCGCCGCGGAGAAAACTAGGCCACCATGGCCATCGCGAAAGAGTAGCAGTCGCGACGGGAAAGAAATTATTCAATAGCGCCTTGAATCGCATGAATTGTGGATGACGTTGGGGCGGTATTCGGAGCGAACGAATGTTTGATTCGGACCTCGCGATGAACTACTCTACGAACAACTGTTCGTAGGAGAAAACCATGGCCGAAGTCCTCACCCCGATGCGCCGACAGATCCTCGAGTACATCGTTTCCTGCCAGCGCGAACGCAACTTCCCGCCGACCATTCGCGAAATCGGTGATCACGTCGGCCTTCGCTCTCCCGCCACGGTGGCCAACCACATCGAAGTGTTAAAGAACGCGGGCTACATCGAGAAGAACCCTCAGCAGCCGCGCACTCTCACAGTGCGCCTGGAGCACGAGGCGCCGGTGATCGACCTGCACGTGCGTCAGGTACCTCTCATCGGTGACGTTGCGGCCGGCACCGGCGTCCTCGCCGAGGAGACCGACCGTGACCTCATTGCGCTGCCGGAACTCTTCGCGGGCCGCGGCGACAGTTTCGTCCTCCAGGTGCGCGGCGACTCGATGATCGACGCCGGAATTCTTCCCGGGGACTACGTCGTCGTGGAACGCCAGAGCACGGCCACCACGGGAGAGATCGTCGTGGCCGGGGTACCCGGCGACGAGGCAACAGTGAAGCGCTTCTTCGCCCAGGGTCCCCGGGTGATCCTCAAGCCCGAGAATTCACGCTTGGAACCTATGGACTTCAGCGCCGACGAAGTCACCATCTACGGACGCGTCATCTCTGTGCTTCGCCGCTACTAGCGGAGCCACTCCCCCAGGACTCTCGCGTACTCATCGAGTTCGTCAGCGCTGACAACTTCGTCGGAAGTGTGGGCGAGCAGCGGATCGCCGGCGCCGAAGTTGGTCGCCGGTATCCCCCGTTCGCTGAAGGTCGCCACGTCCGTCCAGCCGACCTTCGCGCGCACCGGCCGTCCCGTCAGCTCGACGAGGTGCGACAAGCGTGCGTCACCGAGCGACGGCGCGGCTGGGGGCGCCCAGTCCTGGACCTCGATCTCGTCGGTGTCCTCGACCACGTCGTCGAGGAAGCGCATAAGCCAGTGCGACGCCGCGTCGCGGTCGCGGTCGGGAGCAACTCGATGGTTCAGGATCACCGTTGCCGCGTCGGGCACGACGTTGCTTGCGACACCCCCCTCGACGAAGACCGCCTGGAGCTGCTCGACGTAGGTCACCCCGTCGATCTCGACCGCGCGCGGCTCATATCCCGCGACCCGCTCGAGCAGGCCGGCGAGGCGGTGGATGGCGTTACGGCCCTGATGGGGACGGGCGGTGTGGGCGCGCCCACCTCGCAGACGCACGGCGACGCGCATGCTGCCCTGACAACCGGCTTCGACCGCGCCGGCGGTGGGCTCGCCGAGGACCGCGACGTCGGCCACCAGGAGGTCGGGGCGCAACTCGGCAACCTCGACCAGTCCGGACTCGCGGCGAGCGATCTCCTCGCGGGCGTAGAAGACCCACGTCACTTCAACGGATCGCGACGTGGAATCCGTCGCGAGTTCGAGCATCACGGCGAGTGACGCCTTCATGTCGACCGCGCCGAGCCCGTGAAGCCGCTCTGCCTCGAGGCGCGCCGCCGCGGCGTCGCCGGGCACCGTGTCGAGGTGTCCCGCGACGAGGACGCGCGTCGCGTGTAGGCCGTTCGTGCGCGCGATCACGTTGTCGCCCACGCGCTCGACCTCGAGGTGCGCGCCCGCGCGCAGTCGCGACTCGACGTACGCGGAGAGTTCGGCCTCGTGACGGCTCTCAGAAGGGATCCGCACCAGCGCCAGGGCGTCGTCGAGGCGACTCACGTGGCGACGCCGTGCTCGCGCAGGAGGTTGTTGAGGGCGACCTTGTCGTGGCGCTCGCCTTCGGCCAGACGGCGCAGGACCAGGACGCAGGGCAAGAAGAACTCCCCGCCGGCGAACTCGCGTCGCCGGCTGGCCGAGACGGCGACGCTGTAGTCGGGCACGTAGCCGCGCGAGATCTCCTCACCGGTCGAGGCGTCGATCACCGGAATCGATGGATTCAGGATCGTGCCCGCGCCGAGCACCGCGCCGCGGCCGACGCGCGCGCCTTCAACCACCATGCAGCGACTTCCAATGAAGGCGTCGTCTTCGATCACGACCGGCACCGCGTTGGCGGGCTCGAGCACCCCGCCGATGCCCACACCCCCCGCCAGGTGCACGTTGGCGCCGATCTGAGCGCAACTGCCCACGGTCGCCCACGTGTCGACCATCGAGTTCTCCCCCACCCACGCGCCGATGTTGACGTAACTCGGCATCAGGATCACTCCGCGGCTGAGAAAGCTGCCCCGCCGCGCCGAAGCCCCCGGAACGACGCGCACCCCACGACGCTCGTAGTCGTGCTTGAGATCGAGCTTGTCCAGGTATTCGAAGGGACCGACCTCGCTGCGCTCGAGGCCACGCACGCGAAACAGCAGCAGGATCGCCTGGCGCACCCACTCGTGGACGACGACGTCGCCGTCGATCACCTCGGCCACGCGGATCTGGCCGTCGTCGAGCTTGGTGATGGCCAGCTCGACGTCGCGCCTCGCCTCGACATTCGCTGGTGAGATCTCATCGATCTGGCCAAACCACTTTTCGATGCGCGTCTCGAGTGTCGTCATGACCTCATCGTAGGGGGACGTCGCGCAGGCGCGAGGCGGCGAGTTCGAGCCGCTCGTCGCTCTGGACGACCGCGATGCGCACATTGTCGCCGCCGTCGCCATAGAACTCACCGGGACTGACTACGAGTCCAGCCACCTCGGCGAGGCGTGCCGCGAGCTGCCAGCCGTCGAGTCCCGGAACGCGGCACCACAGGTAGAAGCCGCCATCGGGCATCGGCGCCTCGACGCCGGCGGACTCGAGGGCCGCGGACAGCACAGCGAGTCGCGCGTGGTAGCGGCGCCGTTGGACCTCGACGTGTTCGTCGTCGCCATAGGCCAGAGCCACCGCCGCCTGGATCGGCCCGGCGACCATCAGGCCCGCGTGCTGGCGCACCGAACGCAGGTAGGAGACCACGTCGCGGTCCCCGCTGTAGAAGCCGGCGCGCAGTCCGGCCAGGTTGCTCCGCTTAGACACCGAGTGCAGCGCCAGCACGCCGGTCTCGCCGTGCTCGAGGATGCTACGTGCGGGTCCGGCCCAGGTGAAGTCGCTGTAGCACTCGTCGCTCGCGACGAGCACGCCGTTCTCGCGCCCCCATTCGGCCACCGCGGCCAGGTCGTCGAGGCCGCCGGTGGGATTGGACGGCGAGTTCGACCAGAGCACGAGCGCACGCCGCGCGTCGGTCGGATCGATAGCGGCCAGATCTAGTCGCCCGGCCGCCACCGGCACGGCCACCGCACGCAGCCCAGCGAGCGTCGCACCCATCGCGTAGGTCGGATAGCTCACCGCCGGGTAGAGCACCGTGTCACGCGTGTCGTCGCGCAGCTTGAGATAGTGCGCCAGGGAGGCGACGAACTCCTTGGTGCCCACGCAGGCGGCCACGTGGTCGGCGTCGGCCGCCACGGAAAAGCGACGGCCCAGCCACGCCGCGGCCGCCTCGCGCAGAGGCAACGAGCCAGCCGACGTGGGATAGCCCCGGGCTCCGGCTGCGCGAGCCAGCTCCTCGATGACGAAGTCCGGCGGCGGATCGATCGGCGTGCCGATCGAGCAGTCGATCGCCCCGCCCTCGTGGCACGCCGCGACCTCGCGCACGCCGTCGAGGCGTTCGTAGGGATACGGCGGCGGCGTGAAGCTCACGGCTCGCGCCACTCGGCGAACCGGGCCGCCCCCACCTCGTCGAGCAGGACGCGCAGGACGACCGCGTCCTCGGTCACCGTCGTCTCGATCACCTCGCCCTCGCGATGCGCGGCCGCCACGACGTCGCCGCGCTCCATCGGCACTCGCAGAGTCACGATGCGGTCGTTGGTGCGCAGGGCGTCGCCGATCGCGCCGATCACTGCGTCGAGGTTCTCGTGCGTGAGGGCCGACACCCAGGCGCTGCCCGGGTGTTGGGCGCTGAGCTCGCGCGAGCGCGAACCCTCGACGTCGGCCTTGTTAAAGACGAGCAGCTCGGGCACGTCGCGGGCGTCGATCTCACTCAGCACGTCGCGCACCGCCGCGATCTGGCGCTCGGCCTCGTCGCTCGAGCCGTCCACCACGTGCACCAGCAGATCGGCGAGCTGCACGGACTTGAGAGTCGACATGAAGGCCTGAACCAGCTCGTGGGGCAGATTCGAGATGAAGCCCACGGTGTCGGTGATCAGCACCGTCTCGCCCCCGGGCAGCTGGCGTTGACGGGTGCGGGGATCCAACGTCGCGAAGAGACGGTCCTCGGCGACCACACCCGCGTCGGTGAGGGCATTGAGCATCGAGGACTTGCCCGAGTTGGTGTAGCCCACCAGAGTGACCTCGCGGTGGCGTCCCCGGGCTCGGCCCTGACGCTGGACACCGCGCGTGCGATCGATCTGGCGCAGCTCGGCGCGGATGTGATGTATGCGCTGGACCAGGCGGCGCCGGTCCACCTCGAGCTGGGTCTCACCGGGGCCGCGGGTGCCGATGCCACCGGCCTGCTGGGAGAGCGATCCCCCGGCGCGGCGCAGCCGCGGCAGGCGGTACTCGAGGAGAGCGAGCTCCACCTGGGCCTTGCCCTCGGGAGTGCGCGCGTTCTGAGCGAAGATGTCCAGGATCACCGCGGTGCGATCGATCGCGGTGCGCCCGAGGATCTTCTCCAGATTGCGCTGCTGGGCCGGCGAGAGTGCGTGCTCGAAGACCACGGTGTCCGCGTCGACCGCGAGACAGATCTCGCGCAGCTCTTGGACCTTGCCCGAGCCCACGAACGTCGCCGGATCGGGCGCGTCGCGGCGCTGGACGACGCGCGCGACCACGTCGGCGCCCGCGGTGTCGACGAGCAGGGCCAATTCGTCGAGCTGGCGCTCGAGCGCGTCGGGGGTCGTGCCCGGAAAAACCACGCCCACGAGCACGATCTTCTCGCGAAAGGTCCGCTCAATCAGGGTTGAAGGGATATACGTCACGGCGTCCAGTCGACGTCGCCGACGAAATGCATCGGGCCGGCGAGGGTGGCCTCATCGCGCGTCAGGCTGACCGTCAGATCACCGCCGGGATTGGCCACGACGACCGGACTGGCGACTTCGCCGCGCAAGGCGAGGATGGCTGCCACCGCGCACGAGCCGGTCCCGCAGGCCAGCGTCCAACCTACGCCGCGTTCGATCACGCGCAACGTGACGTGGTTAAGGCCGTCGACGGTCACGAATTCGACATTGGCGCCGCCGATCTTCTCGCTCAGCTGGCTCGCCAGCTGCTCGCGGTAGGTGTCGTTCCACTCGGACTGGTCGCGCACGACGACGTGAGGGTTTCCCACGTAGGCCACGCCCAGGGTGCCCTCCAGGGCCTCGGCGAAGGTCACGCGACCCATGGCCACACTGGCCCAGCCCTCAGCTCCGTCGAGTCGGTAGGTGACCGTGCGCATGCCGGCGCTCGTTGACACCTCGAGACGGTCCCCGGCCAGGTTGCGCGCGCGCACTACCGCCCCCACCAGGCAGCGCACGCCGTTGCCCGACATCTCGGCGAGGGATCCGTCGGCGTTGTAGAGGGTCATGACCAGGTGGTCACCCACCTCGGCCACCAGCAGACCGTCGGCGCCGATGCCCAGGTGCCGATCGCACAGCGCGGCGGCCTGCTCACCGGTCCAGTTGCTCGCGCCCGCCGTGACGACGTCGACAAGGAAGTCATTGCCGGCCCCGTGCCACTTCTGGAGGTGTCGCGTCGTCACGGGCCCAGTTTTCCAGATGGCTTCGCATCACGCAGCACCCGGGTCGCGCGCGCGAGGGCCGCCGAAGGATCCTCGAACCATTCGATGCGCGGGTCGCGGCGAAACCAGCGCAGCTGGCGCCGCGCGAGGCGCCGCGTCGCATGGATCGCCGCCTCGACGCAGCGCTCGAGGTCCTCGCCGTCTTCCACGTGGGCGAGCAGCTCGCGATAACCCACTGCCTGGCGCGCGGTGCGGCTCATTGAGGTTGCGGCGAGTGCGCGCACCTCGTCCACCAGGCCCTCGTCGAGGAATCGGCGGAACCTCGCCTCGATGCGCGCGTCGAGGACCTCGAGGGCGACCACGAGACCGATCTGAGCGACGCGCACCTCGCCGTAGGAGTCGAGTCCCGGCCCGAAGGAGGAGAAGGGGCGCCCCGAACCCAGCGTCACCTCGAGGGCGCGCACCAGGCGGCGATCGTTGCTCGCCTCGATCCGGCTCGCTCCGAGCGGATCGAGCTCGACCAGTTGGGCGTAAAGGGCGTCGCGCTCGCCGGCCACGCGCGCCTCGAGATCCGCGGCGATCTCGGGGAAGCGCCCGGGGATCTCGAAGTCATCGAGCACCGCTCGCCCGTAGAGCCCGGTGCCGCCGACGTAGACCACCGAGCCGCCGCGACCCCAGATTTCGGCCGCGGCCGAGCGAGCAGCCGCCTGGTAGGGCGCCAGCGCGAACTCCTCGGAGGGCTCAATCACGTCGAGCAGGTGATAGCTAACCTCGCGCCGCTCGGCGGCGGTGGGCTTTGCCGTAGCGATG
The DNA here is from genome assembly GCA_021790675.1 of Actinomycetes bacterium. Lineage (GTDB taxonomy): Bacteria > Actinomycetota > Acidimicrobiia > Acidimicrobiales > RAAP-2 > RAAP-2. The sequence goes on along the minus strand of JAJYGN010000077.1, from coordinate 8,416 downwards.
TCCATCCCCCGATAGACCGTCATCGCGTCGAGCACGATGACCTCCGCGCCCTCGACGCTGCGGGCGAGCTCGTGAGCCAACGCCGACTTGCCCGTCGCCGTCGGTCCGATCAGGGCGACGGCCGGGCCCGGGGGATTCACGCGCTGGCGACGGCGAGTCGAGTGCGGTGTCGCGGTGCGCGTAACACCGAGACCAGGTCCCCGCGCAGGTAGTACGGGGCCCCGTAGGTGACGTCGACCTCGACGAGGGACCCGGGACGTGGCGCTACCTCCCCTGGTGCGAAGTGGGTCAGCTTGCCCTGGCGCGTGCGGCCCGAAAGCATTGCCGGGTTGCGCTTGGACGGCCCTTCGACGAGAACTTCCTCCCGGCGCCCGACGCGGGCCTCGTGACGGCGCAGGGTGGAGCGGTCCAGAACGTCCTTGAGACGGGCGAAGCGCTCTTTGACCACGTCGTCGTCGACGAAGTCCGCGCTCATCTCGGCCGCGCGGGTTCCCTCGCGCGGCGAGAAGATGAAGGTGTAGGCCGAGTCGAACTCGGCCGCCGCCACGGCCGCGAGGGTTTCGTCGAACTCGGCGTCGGTCTCGCCGGGAAATCCCACGATCAGGTCCGTCGTCACCGCGAGGTCGGGCACGGTCGCGCGCGCGGCCGCCAATCGCTCGAGGTAGCGCTCTATGCGATATCCCCTTCGCATCGCCGCGAGCACCCGGTTCGAGCCCGACTGCATGGGCAGGTGCAGCTGGGGACAGACCGCGGGCGTCTCAGCCATCGCCTCGATCGTCTCGGGGCGAAGGTCCTTAGGGTGCGGGCTCGTGAAGCGGATCCGCTCGACGCCCTCAACGGTGCCGAGTTCGCGCAGCAGCTGGGCGAACAGCGGGCGCCGTCCGGTGATGTCGCGTCCGTAGGAGTTGACGTTCTGGCCGAGCACGGTGATCTCGGTGACGCCCTGAGCGGCCAGCATCGTCGCCTCGGCCACCAGATCCTCGAGGGGCCGGCTGATCTCGCGTCCGCGCACCGCCGGCACGATGCAATACGCGCAGGTGTTATCGCATCCGGTTTGAATCGTCATCCACGCCGACCAGGCCACGTCGCGCACCGCGTAGAGCGCCGGCGCCATGTCGCGACTGGCCTCGGGGTCGGGCGCGTCCCAGATGTCAACGAGCGGCCCCTCCACCCGGGACCGGCGCAGCAGCGCCGGCGCCTCGGCGAGATTGTGGGTGCCAAAGACCACGTCCACCCAGGCCGCGCGCTCAAGGATCTGTCCGCGATCCTTCTGGGCCATGCAGCCACCGACCGCGATCTGCATGTCGGGGCGGCGCAACTTTTCGGCCTTGAGGTGTCCGAGGGCGCTATAGAGCTTGAGGTCCGCGTTCTCGCGAATCGTGCACGTGTTAAAGACCACCACGTCGGCGTCGGCCCCCTCGGGCGCGGCGACCAGGCCGTCAGCGACCAGCAGGCCGGCCAGGCGCTCAGCGTCGTGCTCGTTCATCTGGCAGCCGAAGGTTCGGATCGAAAAGGTGCGCGGATTCGCCACCCGACCAGCCTAACGGCGGGCGCGTGGGGTCTAGAGGGCGAGCCCCACGTCGGATTCGACGACGTCGGTCGTCACGCCAAGACCCGCGGCCACCACGCACACCAGGCCCACGGCGTCAAAGACGGTGATGCGCTGACCGAGGAGAAAGAAGCCCACCGCGAAGGCCACCGCGGGATCCAGCGCCAACAGGACGCTCACGATCGAGGGCTTCACCCGGCGCAGCGCCTGCATCTCGGCCCCAAAACCCACGACGATCGCCATCACCGCGGTGGTCGCGATGCGTGCCACCGACGACGCGCTGGTAAAGAGAGCGGGCGCCGAGCCGATCGCGAAGGGCAGGGTCACCAACCCCGAGATCGACATGGCGACCGCGAGGCCGCTGAAACCCTTGGTGGCCCCGCCCACCCGGTGCGAGGCCAGCGCGTAGATGGCCCAGCCCAGGCCCGACCCGCCGGCGAAGAGCATGCCGACGAGGTTGATCCCGCCCCCGGGACGCGTGAGGAACACGACGCCTACGGCGCCGAGGATGAGAAAGGCGAAGTGGCGCGGCGTCCGCTTGCCCAACGCCGCGACGAGGAAGGGTCCGAGGTACTCGATCGCTACCGCGGTTCCCAGCGGGATGCGTGCGATCGACTGGTAGAAGCATTGGTTCATGAAGGCCGTGGCGACGCCGAGCACCACGACTCCACCCCACTGGCGCCGGTTCCAGGCCCGCACCTTGGGGCGCGCGATCACCACCAGCACCAGGGCGCCGAAGTCGAAGCGCCAGGCACTGGCCGCCGAGGCGCCGACGAGCTGAAAGACCGGCGAGACAATCGCGACCGACCACTGGATGAAGATCGCCCCGACGATGATGAAGCCGCCGCCCGCTAGAGCCTGGCGACGGGTGTGCGACAGAGCCCTCAACGCGTGACCAGGCCGGTGCGATCGGCGTCGAGGACTCGCACGGTCCCCGCAACGCCCTCGTCCGAAAGATGCGTGCGAGCGGCGGCGGCCACGGCTTCGGCCTCCTCGACGCCCACGAGACCCAGCATCGTCGAGCCGGCCCCGGACCAGCAGGCCCCGCTCGCTCCGGCCTCCACCAGGGCTGCGAGCACCCCGGCGGCGAAAGGCAGCAGCGCCATCCGGTAGGGCTGGTGCAACGCGTCGCCCATTGAGCCGGACACGAAGTTGTTGCGATCCGCGAGACCGGCGATGAGCAGTCCCATCGCGTTCAGGTTGAACACGGCGTCGGCGAAGGGGACTTCGTGTGGCAGCACGCGGCGCGCGTCACTCGTGGCCAACTGCGCCTGCGGGATCACGACGACGAAGCGCCACGCGCTGTCGAGCGTCAGCGATCTCGCGACGGGTACGCCGTTGCGCAGCGCCGCAGCGACCAGGCCCCCGTAGCGCGAGGCGGCAGCGTTTTCGGCGTGCCCGTCTACGCGCGTGGCCAGCGCCAACGGATCAGCGGCCCCGGCCGCCGCGGCCGCGGCGAGAGCCAGCGACGCCGAGGAGCCCAGTCCGCGCGACAGGGGGATCTGCGACTCGACGTGGATCGAGACGCGCGAGTGGCCCAGAACCTCGCGAGCGACCACCGCCGCCAGATGGCCCTCGTCGTCGAACAGTCCCGCGCCCTCGCCGGCGCTGGTGATGCAGAAGTCGTCGGCGGCCTCGACACTCACGTCCACGTAGAGGTTTAGGGCCACCGCCAGAGTGTCAAAGCCCGGCCCGAGGTTGGCCGACGAAGCGGGCACACGCGCGAGCATTGACTCAGCGTAGGCGTTGGAGCAACGTGAGCGGTGCGACCGAATGTTGAGCCAGCAGTGGCAGCGTCGCGCGCACGGGCCCGGTCACCTCGATTGAACCGACGCGCTCACCAGCGCGAATTCGATTCACGCCACCGGTCAGCGTGACCGCCACGGGCACACGCGAGGAGTCGCCCCACCACCACAACGTGGCCGACCCACCGAGGACGACCGGCGTGCGAGAGCCCGTCCAACCGATACGGCCCACCACGTCGCCGCGTTGCAGCGAGAGATGCTGGACGTGGGTGAGAGCGCTTCTAGCCAGGGCGAGCGCCGCGTCGCCGGCCGGTCCCAGGAGGTCGCCGCCGCGTTGGCCGAGCACCACGGCGTAGAGAACCTCCGTCGTCGCGCCCTCGGTGAAGGTCATCGCCATCACGTCACACCCGCCCGCCTCGCTCGTGCGACCCGACTTCACGCCGATCACGTTGTCCACCCCTACGTAGGGCGTGTAGGAGTTCTCGAGGCCGCCCACTGGCAACTCGACGCTCGGCTGGATCACGATCGATCGCACGAGAGGCGAGGCCATCAGCAGGTTCGCGAGTCGGGCCTGGTCGAGTGCGCTCGAGACCGACGCTGGGTCGTATCCCGAGGCGTCGGCGTAAGACGTCTGGGTCAGACCGAGCACGTGGGCCGTTTCGTTCATCAGGGTGACGAAGCTCGCCTGGCCCCCCGCGACCATGTCGGCGAGCATGGCGGCGTAGTTGTCGGCCGAGTGCACGAGCAACCCGTTGAGCAGAGTCGACTCACAGAGCGTCTCGCCGACGACGACCGGGACACTCGACTGGTCAGTGGATTTCATGTACTCGTAGGTCGCCAGGTCGTTCGCGCTCACGGTGACGCACGGACCGGTCTCTCCGATCGAGAGCGGAAGCTTCTGCAACACGACGTAGGCCGTCATCATCTTGGTCAGGCTCGCGATTGGCACGATGGCGTTTCTCACGCTGCGCGTGACACCGAGCGACGGGATGTAGAGCGCGGCGCTACCCTCGCTCGGCCAGGCGAGCGGCGCACTCGCACTCTTCGAGCCGAGGTCGCGCAGAGTGATCGAGGCCGTTGCGACGCCACCGAGCAGCGGCAGCTGCATCGCCACGATGATCCCCCCGGCGATACCCACTCCGAGGACCATGGCGACGCCGCGCGCGAAGAGTCCACGACGCCGGGGGTGACGATTGCTGCGGTGCACTGCTAGACCGAACGCTCTTGGAAGTACTCCTCGTAGGTCTTCAGGACCTTGCGAGCCTTTGACCCCTCACCGGCGGCCACGATGCCCTCCTCTTCGAGCTGGTCCATCAGGCGACCGGCCCGAGCGAATCCCACGCGCAGCTTGCGCTGGAGCATCGACGTCGATCCCGACTGAAAGCGCAAGACGAGCTCGCGCGCCTTGGCCAGGACCTCGTCGTCATCGCCACCGCCCCCGGGGCCAACGTCGCCGCTGTCGGCACGCTCGTCGAGGGCGACCACCGTCTCGCGTCGGCCACCCTGGGCGCGCCAGAAGTCAACGACCCGGCGCACCTCTTCTTCGCTGACCCACGGACTCTGCAGGCGGTGCGCGACGCTCGAAGACGCGGTGACGAGCAGCATGTCGCCCTTGCCTATCAATCGCTCGGCACCCGCCTGATCGAGGATGACGCGGCTGTCGGCGAGAGAGGACACGGCGAAGGCCATCCGGCTGGGCACGTTGGCTTTGATGACGCCGGTGATCACGTCCACGCTCGGACGCTGGGTCGCGAGCACCAGGTGGATTCCCACGGCACGCGCCATCTGTGCGATGCGCACGACAGACTCTTCGACGTCGCGCGCGGCCACCATCATCAGGTCGTTCAACTCGTCGACGACGATGACGATGTAGGGCAGTACCTCGGGTTGCTCCTCGTCCTCCTCATCCACGAGCCCGGAGGTGCGCTCGAGCACGTCGGCGACCATCTGGTGCGAGGACACGGGCCGCTCGATCTCGCCGCGCGCGAGCATTTGCTGATAGCTCGTGATGTCGCGCGCACCGCACTCGGCGAGGATGTCGTAGCGCCGCTCCATCTCCTTGACCGCCCAATTCAGCGTCGCAGCGGCCTTCTTCGGGTCAACGACGACAGGCGCGAGCAGATGCTGAAGGTCGTTGTACTGACCCATCTCCACACGTTTGGGGTCGATGAGGATCAAGCGCACCTGGTCGGGTGTCGCTCGCATGACCAGCGAGGTGATCAGTGAATTGATGCACGAGCTCTTGCCCGCGCCCGTCGCTCCGGAGATCAAGACGTGGGGCATCTCGCCCAGGTTGACGATCTCGACCTTGCCTGAGATGTCGCGACCCACCGGCACGTCAAGGGGGTGTGTGGCCGCGCGCGCCTCGTCGGTCGCGAGCAGGTCGCCCAGCGCCACCAGCGTGCGCTGGCGGTTCGGCACTTCGACACCGATGGCGCTGCGCCCTGGGATTGGTGCCACGATGCGCACGTCGGGCGTGGCCATGGCGTAGGCGATGTCACGGTTGAGTGATGTCACGCGCGCCACCTTCACGCCCGGGCCGAGTTCGAGCTCGAAGCGGGTGACCGTCGGGCCCATGGTGTAGCCCACCAGGGTCGTGTCTACGCCGTGAGCAGCGAGGGCCTCGACCAGTTCGGCACCGGCCTCGTCGAGCACGCGCGGGTCGGTGCGCTGCTCGCGCGAGGTCGCGAGTAATGCGAGCGGTGGCAACTCCCAGTGGCTGGGCACCGCAACGGCGTGAACGGCCGGGCGGATCGGTGGCGCGACGTCGTCGACGTCCTCGTGCACGTGCACCCCGTCGTCGCCGTAGGGATCTATGTCGGCGTCGACGTACTCGTCGTTGCTGGGGAACTCAAAGTCAGCCGCCGGAGTCTCGACGGCCTCTTCAACCGGGGCCACGGACTTCCTGCGACTCGCACGTCGCGCGTTGTCCGCTTCGGCGTCGCCGAGGGTCTCGGTCTCGCTCGAGCGCTCGCGCCACGCAGTGAAGAGTTTTCGCCCCAGCAGCCGCGCGAGAGCGGCCCCCATGGCGACGAGCGCCTTGAGTCCGATCCCGGTCAAGACAATGGTGGCCACGAGCAGCAGCGCGACGAGAACGATCAGGGCGCCGCCGATGCCCAGCGCGTGCAGTAGGCCGCCCCCGATGATCGCCCCGATCCAGCCGCCGCCGTGTGCCAGGCGTTCACTGCTCGCGTGCAGACCCGGGTGTCCCCCCGCGAGGTATCCCATCCCGCACAACCCGAAGAGCCCGAGGGCCAGACCCCAGGCGATCCGTCGTCGATCGACCTCGATGCGCCCCCAGCCCAGACCGACGCCAATGCCCACCACGACGAACGGCAGGGCGAATCGTCCCACGCCGAGCAGCGACGAGAGTGCCCGCGAGAGCGCGCGCCCCACCGGCCCGAGAGCGTGGGCTTCGGACAGGGCCACGAACAGGCCGACAACGATCAGCAGGACGATCCACACGTCACGTTCATGGCGTCGCCACAACGAGGGGGCCGGAGCCGGCTTCGTCGACTTCGACGTCCGGCTCACCGGCTTCTTCTGATGTCGCCCACTCGCCACAACCCTCCAACTTACTTTTGAAGTTCGCGCTCAACGCGCCACTCGGTAGGCTTCTGCGGTGACCCGTTCCCCCCTGGTGCACTCGCTCGAACTCGCGGCGCGCCTGGGGGCGGTCGCGTCCGTCTGCGAGGTCGTGACGACCTCGCCACTGTCGCCCTCACTGACCGCGGTCACCCTGCGGGGCAACGCCCCAACCCTCGCCGGACAGCCCGGCAATGACGCCATGATCCTGGTCGGCGAGAGCGACGAGCACGTGGTGCGCCGGCGCTACAGCGTGCGCAGCGTCGACGAAGAGCGTGACGAGTTCACGTTGTGGGTCACCACCGGCCACGACGGCGACGGTTCTCACTGGGCGGCGTCGGCCGCGCCCGGTGACCAGGTGGACGTCATCGGACCGCGGGGCAAGATCCTCCTCGCCGAGGATGTCGACTGGCATCTCTTCATGGGCGACGTGAGCTCCCTGGCGGCCTTCTACCGCATGGCCGAATCGATCGACGCTCCCTCGCAGGCCCTCTTCGTCGTCGAGATCTCCCACTCCGAGGACGCCCTCACCACGCAGCTCGCCGATGGCGTCGGCGTGACCGGGGTGTTCGTCGACCGCGCGCAGCGCGCGCCGAACGATCCCGCCGGACTACTCAGTGGGCTCGCCGCCTTAACCCTGCCACCGGGGCGCGGCCACGCCTATCTCTTCGGTGAGTTCTCTGTCATGCGCGCCCTCCTACGCCCGCTCGCCGACCGCGGGCTGGAGTCAACGGACGTCTCGTCGAAGTCCTTCTGGCGCGCCGGACGGCCCAACGCCGCCCACGGCGAACCCGTCAAGTCAGACGACTGATCCAACCGCTTCCCATTAAGGGAATCGCACGTCGCGGTGATACAGTCATCCCTGACGCGACGGCTGAACACGATGTACTCGCCTGCGCAGAGGACGACACGATGACCTTTCGGATTGCGGTGGGTGCGCTCAGGCGACGGTCACGTGACGCCGAAACGTTCGAGCGGCCCAGTGAAGCAGCCGCATCCGCCCCTTCCCTGCGCGGGTCCCTCCAGGTTCGCCACGTCGACGCCGGGTCGTGCAACGGCTGCGAGCTCGAACTCGCCTCGGCCTTCTCGCCGGTCTACGACGTCGAGCGGTACGGAGTGCGACTGGTCGCCTCGCCCCGCCACGCCGACGCCTTGATCGTGACCGGTCCGGTGACCCACAATCTGCGCGAGCCCCTCCTCAAGACCCTGGCGGCGATGCCCGAGCCGCGCCTGGTGATCTCCCTGGGCGACTGCGCGCGCGACTGCGGCGAGTTCCGCGGCGCCTACGGCGTCGCCGGCTCAGTGGAGGACATTGTCCCGGTCGACGCCCACATCGCGGGCTGCCCGCCTCGACCGAGCGAAATTGTAAACGTCCTACGAACCTTCACCGGCCAGTGACGATCCTCTTCGTCGCGTTCCTCGCGTGCACCGGTGCGGGGGCCCTCGCCGGGGCGTTGATGCCACGCCGTGGGCGGGTTCTGGCGAGTGCCGCGCTGCTGATTGGTGCGAGCTCCTTCGCACTCGCCCTCGCTGGGCG
>JAJYGN010000031.1 GCA_021790675.1 Actinomycetes bacterium | reverse complement strand
GCCCTCAGCCACGCCTCGTCGCTCGCCGCGTCGCGGCGCTGTCGGCGCAGGTGTAGCACCCAGGCCAGCACGAGCACGAGAACGAGCAGGCCGATGCCGAGCCAGCTCGCGTAGCGCTCGATGCGCGAGAGGGCCGCGCCGGCGAAGTAGCCGAGCAGTGCGTAGCCGACCCCCCAGACAAGTCCGCCCAGCGCGTTGGCGATGAGAAAGCGCCGGTAGTGCATCTTGCTCATCCCGGCCAGCCCCGGCATCACCGCGCGCAAGAACGCGGTGAAGCGTCCGACGAAGACGTAGATCGGCCCGCGCTGACGCAGACCCTCGAGCGCGCGCTGCAGGGCCACCTGGCGATGTCGGATCACGGGCAGCGTGAGCAGCTTCTCGCCGTAGCGGTGCCCGACGGCGTATCCCACCGAGTCGCCGACGATGGCGGCGATCACCACCAGGACGCACAAGACCACGATGTTCACGTGTCCCTTGCTGGCCACGACCCCGGCCACGATGACCGAGGTCTCCCCGGGCAGCACGAAGCCGATGAAGAGGGCCGCCTCGCCGAAGACCAAGAGGGCGACGAGGCCGTAGACGAGGCCGCCGGAGAGCTTCTGGAGTTCGTCGAGGACGTAGGTCACGATGGTGGCGGTCACCGCTCCATTGTGGTCGATTTCCTCCGCGGCGCCGCGGGTGGCCTGAATCGGGCGCACACCTTATGACAGCATGGGACATGTCCAGCACGCGTCCGATTCGCACTCCCTCGCGCGTCCGCGCGCCCGAACGGCGCCTGCCGCTCAACGCCCCGGTGCGCGCCTGGGCCATGAGCGAGTGGGCACTGCTGCCGCTGCGGGTCTTTCTCGGGGTCACCTTCACCTACGCGGGACTGCAGAAGCTCGCCAATCCCAACTTCTTCGACGCGGCCAGCCCGACCTCGATCCAGTCCCAGATGATCGCGAGCGCGCGCGTCAGCCCGATCCATCTGATCCTGAGCCACCTGGTCCAGTTCGCCCGTCCCCTCGGCCTCGTGATCGCGGCCGGCGAGCTCGCGATCGGGCTCGGCACTCTGTTCGGGCTCTGGACGAGGGTGGCCGCTCTCGGCGGGGCGATCCTCTCCTTCACCCTGTTTCTCACCGTGAGCTTTCACGCGTCGCCCTACTTCACGGGCGCCGACATCGTCTTCTTCTTCGCGTGGCTGCCCTTCATCCTCGCCGGCGGCGGATCGCGCCTGTCGATCGACTCGTGGATCGCCACGCGCGCGGCCAAGATGGAGGGCGCGCCGGCCCCCGCGCTCGTCGCGATCCCTTTCGTCACGGTCCAGGAGCTCTGCGGTCACTTCAACCGCGGACGCTGCAGCGCGCGCGAGGGCCTGCGCTGTGAGAGCGCGGTGTGCCCGGTCCTGTTGGGCTCGCGCGCGCCACTGGTGACGCGCGTGACGATCGACTCGGTGGACCGGCGCGCGCTGGTGATCGGCGGCGCGGCCGCCGCGATGGTTGGCGCCGGCGCGGCGCTGCTTGGTGGCACGACGGCCGCGGTGGGGCGCGCGATTGGCGGGGCCAAGCCCGCCCTGGGGGCCAACCAGTTGGGAGCGCGGCCCGCGGCGGCCTCGGCAACGCCCACGACGACGCCGGGGCCGACCACCACGGCGAACGCGGCGCTCGGCACCCTGCTCGGACCGTCAAAGGATGTCCCCGTCGGCGAGGCCGCGACGTTCACAATCCCCTCGAACGGGGATCCGGGCATCGTCGTTCAGCCCGTCAAGGGCCAGTTCGACGCCTACGACGCGGTCTGCCCGCACGCGGGCTGCACGGTGGGCTACTACGCCGCCAACCAGACGCTGGCCTGTCCGTGCCACGGCTCGCAGTTCGTCGTGGCAACCGGCGCGGTGATCAACGGGCCCGCGCCGCACGGTTTGACCAAGCTCAACGTTGTCGAGGGCCCGGACGGTAACCTCTACCTCAAATGAGTGAAGAACGGCGCCGGGTGCTCGTCATCGAGGATGACTACGACCTGGCCAAGGCGGTGGCCGACCTCTTGGGCGACGAGGGCTTTGACGTCACCCAGCGACACGACGGCGAGTCGGGACTGGCTGAGGGGTTGAAGGGCGACTACGACGTCATCGTGCTCGACGTGATGCTGCCCAAGCGCAACGGGTTCTCGGTGTGCCTGGACCTGCGCGGCGCCGGCGTGCACACGCCGTTGCTGATGCTCACGGCCAAGGACGGCGAGCTCGACGAGGTCGAGGGTCTCGAGGTCGGAGCGGATGACTTCTTGCGCAAGCCCTTCGAGCGCAGCATTCTCATCGCGCGCATCCACGCCCTGTTGCGCCGTCACGACCGCGAGCGGCCCCAGCCTCTCGTGGTGGGCGCCGTCACGCTCGATCCCTTAAGCCGCCACGTCGTCAGCCACGGCCGCGACATCACGCTGACCCCGCGCGAGTTCGCGCTGCTCGAGTACTTGATGAACCGCACGGGGGTCTCCATCGCCAAGTCCGACATCCTCGAGGCGGTCTGGGGCAGCTCCTTTGACGGTGACCCCAACATCGTCGAGGTCTACATCGGCTACCTGCGGCGCAAGATCGACGTGGCCGACCGGCCCTCGATCATCCGCACCGTGCGCGGCGTGGGTTACAGCGTCCGCGAGGACTAGTGGCGCCGCGGCGCGAGCTGTCCATCCGGGCGCGCCTGACGCTCTTCTTCGTCCTCTCGGTCACGGTCGTGCTCGCCTTCACCGGCGTGGCGCTCGTGAACCTCGTGCACCGCTCGCTGGTCAACAGCGCTAACGACCAGGTCCAAGGCGCCATCGTCATGACCCAGGACTACCTGGCTCACGCGACGCTGCCCGACACCAGGGTCGCCCTGCCCATCCACGGCGACGTGGTGATCCAGGTGACCAACGCGGCCGGCACCACGGTGTGGGCGGCGAGCTCGCCGATCATCCAGGCGCCGGTGCTCGCCGAGGCCTACGGGGTCAACTCGGCGATCAGCGACTACCAGCTGCGCCTCGTGGCCCACTCGAGTCCCCAGATCGACCTCTCCCAGCTGACCCAGGGTCAGGTCCAGCCGGTATCCACGAGCCGCGGGCCAGGCCTCGTCTTCGGCTTCGTCTACGGCACGTCGATCACCCACAGCGTGACGATCCTGCTCGCGAGCGTCGCGATCTCCTTTCCCCTCCTGATGCTGCTCGCCGGCGGGCTGATCTGGTACGCGCTGGGACTTGCGCTCGCCCCGGTGGAGGCGATTCGCCGGCGCGTCGAGCGCATCGCCTCGCGCGATCTCAGCGAGCGCGTGCCCGTACCGGGCGGTGACGACGAGATCGCGCGCCTCGCGCGCACGCTCAACGCGATGCTCAACCGGCTCGAGGCGGGATCGAAGTTCCAGCAGGAGTTCGTCTCCAACGCCAGCCACGAGCTGCGCTCGCCCCTTACGACCCTGCTCGCGACCGTCGAGCGCGCCGCGAACGACCCCGAGCGCGCCGACTGGCCGGCTGCGGCCGAGACCATCCGGCGCGAGGGCCGGCGCCTGGATGGCTTGATCGATGACCTGTTCTGGCTCGCGCGCCACGACGAGAACCAGATCGAGGTCACCTCCGTCGAGGTCGACCTCGACGACCTGCTCTTTGAAGAGGCCGAGCGGGTGCGCGCGATGAGCGATCTCAATGTGGACACTTCCTTGGTCTCGCCCACGCGAGTGGTGGGCGACCCGCGGCTCTTAAAGCGCATGATCCGCAACGTCGTCGACAACGCGGCGCGCCACGCCCACCAGGGCCTCGTCTTCACCTGCCGCTACGACGGCGACTTCGGGCTCGTCACCGTGGCCGACGACGGCGAGGGCATCGACGTCGAGAAGAGCGCGCGATTCTTCGAGCGCTTCGTGCGCGCCGATCCCGCGCGCGACCGCCAGACCGGTGGCACCGGACTGGGGTTGTCGATTGTCACCGACATCGTGAATCGCTACGGCGGCTCGGCCCGTTTCGTCGAGGTGGAGCACGGCTCAAAGATCGAACTGCGGGTGCGCGTCGACGGCCAACGTGACGCGCCGTAGAGTTGGCCCGTGGACGCCCTGACGTGTGCGAAGAGTCTGGCGGGACCAGTAGGCGAGTTGGGGGCGCGCTTCTACTTCGACGCTGAGACGAGAAATCGCGCCAAAGAGCTCGGACTGCGCAGCATCGAGTACTACGGGCTGGGCCGCGCCGGCGTGATGGGCGACGTCGAGCCCGAGGAGGTCGCGCGAGCCTTCACCTTTTTCTCCAGTGCGGCGATCGAGCGCATGTACGGCGCGCCGCGCAGCCGCTTTCGCCCGAGCGAGGCGGCAACGCACTACCTGGGAAGCGCCGACGCCTACGCTGAGCGGGTCTACGCCGGCCTCGACGAGGCTCTGCTCGCCGGAGTCGCCGAGGCGGCCTTTCGCGTGGCGGGAATCGTGCCGGAGGGGCGATACCCGATCTTTGACGGATATCGGCGGGCCGGACGAGGAACGAGCGCTGCCGCGTCGGCCTATCGCGGGGTGATCCTGTTGCGCGAGCTGCGCGGGGGAGCACATATCGACGCGGTGCGCGCGTCGGGCCTCGCCCCGGCCGACGCCGCCTACCTCGAGGACCCGGCCATCTTCTCCTTGCACGGATACGCCGACGACGAACGCAGTGATCTCGAGAACGGCCCCGAGCGGCGCAGCGTCGCCGAGGACGCGACGAGCTCGACGATGGCCGACTTCTTCGCGGTGCTTGACGAGAGCGGCCGCGAGAGCCTCGTCGCGGGCGTGGCGGCGATGGCGGCCTGCACGGGCGCGTAGGCGTGGCCCGCGAGAGGGCGGACCTCGGGCGTCGGCTCTTTCGCATCCTCACGGTCGCGGCGGTCGGCGAGACGGTCTGGACGGTGTACCTGGGCTGGCGCCTGCCGCACACCTACGTGGCCGAGAACTGGGACGCCGCCTGGGTGGGGCTCGACGTCGCCCAGGTGTTGAGTTTGCTCGCCTGCGCGTGGGCCGCCTGGCGGCACCGGGCGATCCTGACCGTCTACGCGACGCTGGCCGCCACGCTGCTGCTGGTGGATGCGTGGTTCGATCTCACCACCGCGCGCCGCGGCGACTTCGACACGAGCCTCATCACCCTGATCATCGAGCTGCCCTCGGCCGCGGCGCTGCTGTGGATCGCCCGGCGCGCCCTCATCGCTTTCGCTGGTCACACCGGGACGACTCGGGTGCATCGCATCGCCCTGCCGGCGCACCGCCCTAGGAGTGGCTCTCCAGAGTGAGCAGGTAACGCTTCACGTCGAGGCCCCCGCCGTAGCCGCCGAGGCCGTTAGCGGCCACCACCCGGTGGCAGGGCACGAGGATCGGCCAGGGGTTGGCGTGATTCGCGTTGCCCACGGCTCGCATCGCGCGCGGTCGTCCCACGGCTGCCGCGATCTCACCGTAGGTCCGCGTCTCGCCGTAGGGCACGGCGATCAACGCGTTCCAGACGTCGCGTTGGAAGTCGGTGGCGCCCACGTCGTCGAAGGTGACGCGAAACTCGCGCTGCGTGCCGTCGAAATAGCGCGCCAGCTGCTCGGCGACGTCGGCGACGACGCGTGACGCGTTTCGCGTCACGCGAAAGGCCTCGCCCGGCATGTAGATACGCGTGAGTGCCCGGTCGGTGCCCTCGACGCCCCAGTCACCCACGCTCGAGGCGACGCGCGCGCGAAAGTGTTCCACGCGCCATGTCTAGCCCGTCGGTAGCCTCGAGTGATGAGCGAGTTCGTCGTCGACGGTGAGGTCCGACTTGCCGGCGAGGTGCGCGGTGAGGGGCCGACGCTGCTTCTCCTGCACGGCTGGCCCGACACGCGCCGTCTATGGGACGACGTGGTCGAGGACTTCGTCGGCGCGGGATATCGCGTGGCTACGGTCGACCTGCGCGGCTGTGGTGAGAGCGACAAGCCCGACGTCACCGAGGCCTACGCGATGCACCACCTGGTCGAGGACGTGTCGAGGGTAATTGAACACCTGGGAGGGCCGGTCACGCTGATCGGCCACGACTGGGGCGCGGCGCTGGCCTGGGCGGTCGCCACGTTCCGGCCCGACCTGGTCGAGACTCTCGTTGTCCTCTCGGTGGGGCATCCCAGCGCCTTTCGCGCGGGCGGGCTGAACCAGCAGATGAAGAGCTGGTACACGCTGCTCTTCTTTCACGAGGGCGTCGGCGAGGCGTTCTTGCGCATGGAGGACTACGGCGCGATCCGGCGCTGGCTGCACCACCCGCGCGCCGAGGACGTCATCGCCGAGCTCGAGCGCGACGGTCAGATGTCAGCCCACCTGCGCTGGTATCTCTCGAACCTGCTGCCCGACGCGTTTCTCTCGCCCCCGCCGGTGCTGCCCCCGGTCACGGCGCCGACGCTGGGCATCTGGAGTAGCGGCGACGTCGCCCTCACCGAGACCCAGATGACGGCCTCGGCGCAGTTCTGCGCGGGGGGTTTCACCTACCGGCGCCTCGAGGGACTCGGCCACTGGATGGTCCTCGAAGAGCCGCAACTGGTGTCGAGCATCGTCCTTGAGTATTTGAATTCCTGATCAGAATCAAAATATGATCGTGTAGTTGTGAAGTCACGGGTGTTTCTGCCTGCGCCTGGGCTGTGGGTGAGTTGGCCTCCTCAAAACCAAGATTCTCTCTTCAAAAACTAAGATTCAAGGGTCAAAAAACTAAGATTCAATGGTCAAAAAACTAAGAGAAGTGGTACACTTCACTCGTGTCGTACGGCCATTCTCCTTTGCGGGCCCGTCGCGTTCTCGAGTACGCGACGAACATCATGACGGATGCTCCCGTTGTCTTGTTGGAAGGTCCTCGTACCGTGGGAAAGTCCACTCTTCTCCACCAGATTGTGGAGAGCCGACACGGCGAACTCATCGATCTCGACGATGTTGCGACACGCGACGCCGTCAACGCAGATCCGTCGTTGGCGATCGACGGCGACCGACTCGTCTGCGTCGATGAATATCAGAAGGCACCGGTAATTCTCGACGCGATCAAGGCTGCACTCAATCAGGTCACTCATCCGGGGCGCTTCGTACTCACCGGCTCTGCCCGTCATGACGCGCTACCGCCAGCGGCGCAGGCCCTGACGGGCCGACTCGCGACCGTGCCGGTATACCCGCTCTCTCAAGGTGAACAAGCGGGTATTCGCGAGGATTTCCTCGAACGGGCCATCTACTCGCCGACGTCGGTCGTGTCAAGAGACGTGTCGTCCACGACGCGCGACGAGTACGTCGAGAGGATCTGCCGAGGGGGGTTCCCGCTGGCGATCGCCGCCTCGTCGGATGTCGCGCGGCGCAGGTGGCTGCGCGATTATGTGGCATTGACACTGGAGCGAGATGTTCGTGAGCTGAGCAATCTACGTCAGGGCGACAAGTTGACGGCGCTTCTCGGACGGCTCGCTGGCCAGACCGCGCAGATCCTCAATGTCGCGAGCGCGGCGAGGGCGGTGGATCTTGAACCCGTGACCGCCGAGAGTTATCTCCGGCTCCTTGAGAAGGTCTTCCTCGTCTACAGGCTCGAGGCGTGGGGCAAGACTTTGATTTCTCGAACCGTGGCGAAGCCCAAGCTCCACGTGCTCGACTCCGCAGTCGCGGCGACGCTCCTGAGGCTGACGCCGGCCAAACTCGCGACTCGCAACGCCACTGCCAGCAGTGAGTTCGGGCACTTGCTCGAGACCTTTGTTGTAGGAGAACTGCGCAAACAAGCGTCCTGGATCGATGCGGTGACCGGATTGGGCCATTGGCGGTCGCACGATGGCGGCGAAGTAGATCTGGTCGTCGAGACCGAAGACGGCGGTCTCGTGGGATTCGAGGTCAAGGCCGCGTCGAGAGCCTCCGCTCACGATGTCAAGGGACTTCGCGAACTACGGCGTGCAGTGAAGGACAATTTCATCGCGGGATACGTTCTGTACCTCGGCGAGCGGACGTACTCACTTGGTGAGGGCATTCACGTGGTGGCAATTGATCGCCTGTGGACGCCGGGTACCTGAGTTGGTGTGTCCGTCACATTTCAACGTCCAGGACGCTACGGGAGGTGGCGTGGGCGCCTTCTTTCAGGAATGGCCAGAGGACGAGGAGTTGCGCGAATCACACCGTCGAGCTCGCGGGCCCCAGCACACGTCGAGAACGCGGCGATGTCTTAAGGGCGAACACTTTTCATTGACCTTCGTCCCTAGAGGAATCCCCCAGGTCAACTGATAGAACTGTGGCATGAATATTGCGCTCTTCAAGGAGTCGCGCGCGGGCGAAACACGGGTCGCCCTGACGCCCGACGCGGTGAAGGCCCTGGTCCGTGACGGTTGGACCGTGCTCGTCGAGCGCGGCGCCGGTGTTCGTTCGCACTTCAGCGACGACGCCTACGTCGCGGCCGGCGCCACGATCGCCGACGCGCCCCGCGGCGAGATCAACCTGCGGGTGAACCCGCCGACCCTCGAGGAGGCCGCTCAGGTCCCCGAGGGCAGCGTGCACCTCTCGTTCCTCTCGCCGCTGCTCGCGAGCGACGTCGTGAAGGCCCTCAACGACCGCAAGGTGACGATTCTCTCCTTCGACCTGCTGCCGCGCATCAGCCGCGCGCAGTACATGGACGCCCTCTCGAGTCAGGCCACGGTCTCGGGCTATCGCGCGGCGCTCGCCGGGGCGACCTACTTCGACCGCTTCTTTCCCTTGCTCACGACCGCCGCGGGTACCATCCGCCCGGCGAAGGTCCTGGTTATGGGGGTCGGTGTCGCCGGCCTGCAGGCGATCGCCACTGCCAAGCGCCTCGGCGCCAAGGTGCGCGCCTACGACGTGCGCAGCGCGGCGAAGGAGGAGGCCGAGTCGGCCGGTGCGACCTTCGTGAAGCTCTCGGTGACGGCCGACGCCGCCGGCGGCTACGCGCGTGAACTCACCGAGGAGGAGAGAACCCAGCAGCAGAGCGAGCTGACTGGCGAAGTCGCCAACGCCGACATCGTGATCACGACCGCGGCCGTGCCCGGGCGCAAGTCGCCGATCCTTCTCACGACCGCGATGGTCGAGGCGATGGGTGAC
>JAJYGN010000108.1 GCA_021790675.1 Actinomycetes bacterium | reverse complement strand
CTTGACGTAGAAGAGCGTCGCGAAGACCTTGCCCAGACCCACCGAGGAGAACCACATCTGGTCCGTCCACAGCAGCGCCACGCTGCGCAGCGACAAAAAGCCGATGATAACGATCGCGATCAGCGACGTGATGACGACACGCCGCGAGAGCCGCCCGATCCGTCGGGGGCGCGGCGTCACGTCAGAGGGGCTTCGCACATCGAAAGCCTAGGGCGTGGCGACTAGACGGGAACAATCGTGCACGCGCAGCCCGCGTGCAACGGAGGATTCGCCGCGCCGCTCGGGAAACTCAGCCCCGCGCCGCGCTCACCCGCCGCCGCGTCGAGGGCGCACGCGTCACACGGTGCGTCATTTGGCGCCACGAGGAAGCGGACGTTGCGCCCGTTCGAGGCGGCGAGCACCCCGATGTGAAAGGCCCGCCGGGCGGCGTCGGTGCAGAGCCGTTCGACCCGCGCGCCGCGCCACTCCTTATACGCCGTGTTGACCCTCTCCTGCGCGTCACCGCTGCCGTCGGCGAGGATCCGGCGACGCAACGCCAGCACGATCGTGACGGCCAGGTCCGCCGCGCAGTCGACCAGCGGCGCTCGGCCGGCGACCGGGCCCGCGGTGCCCGACTCGTCAAAGGCGAACTGCGCGCCCGCGGCAGCGGCGTCGGCGAGCGCGTCGAAGGCGGCGTCGGCGTAACGCGCCCGCTGGGCGTGTTCGTCCTCGAGATCGTCGAGGCTGACCAGCTTCACCGTGCGCAGGCGCTCGAGCGTAAGGTTTTGATCGTCCTGCAGCACGCGCTTGACGCGCCGAGTGAGAACGGCGAGGGACTCCTCGAGGGACGCGTCACGGCGCTTGAAAAGGTCACCTACCGGGGTGTCGGGCTTGGCGGCCGGCACCCGACGAGGCGTGTGGGCGCTGGCGCCGCGCTCTTCGAGGGTCGCCTTTCGCAGGCGAGCGAAGATCTCGTTGACCACGTCGGTGCCCGACTGGTCGTCGTCGTGGGCCGCCTCGGCGTCCGCGGCCGCGGACGACGCGGATGGGGGCGACGCGGGCGGGGGCGCCGGCGGAGGGCTTTCCTCGCTCGTCGGCGCCGGGGCGGGCGCCGAAGGGGCGGGCACTGAGGGGGCCTCGACGACCACCTCTTCGAGAGTCACCTCCGGCACCGTGCGCAGCGGCGTGCCCGCAAGGAGTTCCTCCTCCGTGGGCTCGGGCGTCACGGGACGTAAGCGCAGCGCTTCGAGCGCGGCGACACGCGCTGCCTCGTCCGACGCGTTGAGTCCGCCTAGGACGGTCTCGACCTCGTCGCGTAAGCCGGTGAGATAGGCACCAAGGTGGTCGCGCGCCACGCGCAACTGGTCGATCTGCAGGTGCAGGGCCTTGCGCTTGACCGCCAGGTCGTTGAGTACCGTCTTGCGCGCGTCCGTCGCCTGGGCGAGGATCGCGCGACCCTGTTCGCGAGCGCGCTCGACGAGGGCTTCGCCATTCACCTTCGCCGACTCGATCAGGCGTTCGGCGCCAAGGCGGGCGTCGTGGTCGATGGTCGCGGCCGCGGCTTCAGCCTCGGAGATGATGGCCGCAGCCCGTTCTTGGGCCTCGATGAGGTGATTCGCGCTGCGCTGCTGGGTGTCGCTGAAGAGCTGGGTCGCCCGCTCTTGGGCCTCCGCGGTCACCCGCCCGGCCTCTTCGTGGGCCGAGCGAAGGATCGCCGCGCTCTGGGTGCCCAAAGCACTCGCCAAGGTCGCCTCGTCGAGGACGGGGTGGGCGGCGCGGTGCTGGGCCTCGGAGAGGTGCTCTTGGAGCTCGCGAATGCGTTGTTCGAGGTGGGCCATCTCACGGGCCACGGCCTCGAGGTGCACGCGCACCTCCTGGGGATCCAATCCGTTCTTTCGCACGGTGGCGAACGTCACGCGAGCGACCTCAGCCGATGATTGGCGCGTCGTAGAGAGGATCCGGCGTTCGTCCATTCCCTCCAGACTATGACGTGGCGCCTGGGCGAACTGGCTTACCGCGGCGCCGTCAGGGGCACGGGAGGCGCCCCGCCGAGGCGGCGAAGGTCGCCGAGCGCCTGGGAGAGGCTGGTCACACCGATGACGCGAAGTCCCGGCGGCGCGGCCGCGCTGGCAGTGGGCACTTCGACGCGTGGCACGAAGAAGATCTCCGCCCCGGCGCGCGAGACCGCGATGGTCTTCTCCGCGACGCCACCCACGTCGCCGACGGCGCCGTTGGCACTCATGGTCCCGGTCGCGGCGACCACGTAGTGCCCCGTGAGAGACCCCTTACTCAGCCGATCGATCAGGGCGAGCGTCATGGCCAGGCCCGCCGAGGGGCCGCCGATGGCGGTCGTCTTGATCGAGATGCGTCCCGGCAGGTTCGCGCGCACGGCGTTCTCGTAGCCCACACCGATGTAGGAGCGATCCGGTCCGGAAAGGTTCGCGCACCCCGACGCCGCGAGTCCGTGGCTGGCCTTCGTGGTCAGGGTCAGCGAGGTGACGCGCCCGTAGTGCAACACCCCGTTCGCGCTGATCCTGACCGGCGCGACGCCCAAGCGTACGCGCGATCCCGGCGCCAGGGGATGCAGCGCGCCGACCAGACCGCACGAGTTGGTGATCACGGCGCCGTTCACGCTCACGATGCGATCACCCACGTGGAGGTGGTGAAAGGCCGGAGAGCCCGTGACGACCGCGGTCACCGTCGCGCCCACCCCGGTCGTCGTGATGTGCCAGCCCAGGGCGCGAAGTGCCGCCACCTCGGCGGCCTGCTTAGAGTCGGACATCTCCAGATATCCCTGGGCGACCAGCTGGCTGGACGGCACACCCGGATCCACGAGGTCCGCGGCCGGGACGAACTCCACGTGGCTCTGCAGGTGCATGTAGAGCCACTGCCAGGCCGTGAGCGAGGAGAGGTAGACGTCGGTCAGCATGATCGTGTCGTGGTGCGGGTCGCTGGCGAGTCCCTTCACCGAGATGAGCGGCGCCACCGGCGTGGCGTCACCCGGGGTCAGCGCGTAGTAGGGAACGGTCCAACCCTGGCCCACCAGGACGAGGACGAGGACTGCGACGAGGCCGACGAGCGCGCGCAGGCGCGTTCGACGGCGACGCGGAGGTGGTGGAATGGTCTCGTGCACGCAGAACCCACGCTACCGGAGGGCTCGTCAGCGCCGATAGTGCGGGCCGGCTTCGCGAGCGACGCGGCCAGCCTCGCGCTCATCCGTTCGAGCCTGACCGACGCATCGCCACGCGCTCGCGTGCTCGCGCTGCGCGCCGGTGCGCGCCGCGACGCTCTCGAGGACGTCGACTGGCTACGCGCGCTTTATGACACCGATCCCGAGGTGCGTCGCGACGCGCTCGTGCTGCTCGCAGAGCGCGACGTGCCCGAGGACGTGCTCGCCGCCGTGCGAGGCGCTCTCACGGATGCGGACCCCCTGGTGGTCGACGCCGCCGCCTTCGCCCTCGGCGAACGAGGTGACGCGCGAAGTGTCGACGCTCTGTGCGTGACGGCCACCCACGAGGACGCGCGCTGTCGCGAAGCGGCGGTGGCGGCTCTCGGGGCGATCGGCGACGAGCGAGCCCTGCCCACGATCATCGCCGCGCTCGAGGACAAGGCGCCGGTGCGCCGGCGCGCGGTGGTGGCACTTTCGAACTTCGAGGGTGACGAGGTCGACGAGGCGCTCGCTCGGGCGAGTGAGGACCGCGACTGGCAGGTGCGCGCCGCAGTCGAGCAACTGACGCGCGACTAACGGTCGGCGTCGCGAAAGAGCGCGTGCAGCGAGGACATCTCCTCGAGGCACATCTGCAGCCCGCGGATGACCACGAGTTCGGGCTCGGGGGCGACGCGAACGTCAACGTTCGTCTTCTTTTGAATCAGCTCGCCCAGGTCGCGTAACCGAGCGAGCCCGCCGACCAGGGTCATGCCGCGAGCGCTGACGTCCTGGGAGAGGTCGGGCGGCGCCTCGGCCAGTGAGTCCTGGACCATGGTGACCGTCGAGGTGATGACGTCGTGGAGGGCGTCGTTGACCAGATCCGCGCTAACGACGACATCGACGGGCTCACCGCGCTCGACGGTGCGCGCGCTGACCGTCTCGCTCTGGCCGCTCGTGCGGCTCATCGCCGAGGCGAGGGCGATCTTGAGCGCTTCGGCGGCCGCCGGGGCGATCACCACGCCGTGGCGGTGGCGGATCAGCGAGGCGATCGCCGCGTCCAGGTCGGAGCCGCCATGTCGACGGGTGCCGCGTGTGACGATGCCACCCAGCGAGATGAGGGTCGCCTCCGACGCGCCGGCGCCCAGGACTGAGACCGCCGAACCAACGGGGTCCTGAACGGGCAGGCCGAGGCCGATCGCCGCGGCGAGCGGCGACTCGATCAGGCTCACTTCGCGTGCGCCGGCCTGGACCGCGGCCTGGCGCAGCGCTCGCCGCTCGATCGCCGTCGCCAGTGAGGGCACGCTCATGACCGCGCGCACGCGGCTCACCTTGGAGATTCCCGCTCGCTCCAGCAGGCCGGCGAGCAGGCGGGCGGTCACGTCGAAGTCGATGGTCGCGCCCTGGGCCAGGGGCCGGAAGGCCACCACGTGGCGCGAGGTGCGCGCGACCAGGTCCATCGCGCCGTAGCCGACTTCGACGACGTCGCCGGTGCGCGTGTCGATGGCCACGGTGGAGGGCTCATTGAAGAGGACGCCCTGCTCCGACGTCGCCACTCGACAGAACGACGTTCCGATATCCAGCGCAACGTCGGTAGCCATCGGGACAATGCTAGAGCGACCGCCATGACGTCCACCCCCTCACTAGCCTTCTGGAGTGGCTTGGTGGCATCGCGCGCGGCGTGTTCTAGGAGTAGGACGGGGCAGCGCTCCGCCCCCCAGCGAGTCGCGCACCTGGGTGCACCCCAGCGAGCTCCCCTCTTTCGACGCGCTGACGACGCGGCACCGGGTGCGCAGCCGGCTCGCGCGACTCATCGCCACGTTCGTTCTCCTCGCCCTGGTCGCGGGGGCTGCCGGGCTCGCCTCGATCAACCCCACGACCGCTCCCAACCAACCGATGACCGCCAATATCGCGAAGTCCGTCAACGCCCTGCCCGCCTACGCGCGCGGTGCGGCCCAGCGCACGGTCGAGCTGACCATCACGACCCCGGGACACGTCAGCCACGTCGCCGCGATGGTCCTTTCGAACGACCTCGCCGTGACGACAACGCCCATCGCGCACAACGCCTTTCTCACCGGCTCGCTGCCGGGAGCTCTCAACTTCCCCGTGACCTGGGTCGCGCGCGACCGGGCGATGGACTTCACCATCGTGCGCCTCAGCCACCACGTCGCGTCCCTGCACTTCGCTCCAATGCCGGCGAGCGCGTCGGTGCTCGCGCTCTCACCCGTCGTGGAGAACTCCACCGGCTCGCCATACTTCGCCTGGGCGACGACCACCCTCGGCGATCCCCTCTTGCGCGTGAACAACCTCGTGAGCTACCTCGCGACCAACCCCGACGGGAACCTCAACGGGTTCGTCGACGCGATCGCCCTCAACAGCAACGGCCGCGTGGTCGCGGTGCTTTCAACCGGGCACCTGTGGTACTCCGCGCTCTTCGTCGCGCGCGTCGCCGAGATCGAGGCCCTGGGGCACGGCTGTCACGGCGGGCTCGGGATCGCCTCAAAGAGTGCCCAAGGGGGTGGGGCGACCGTCACCGCACTCTGGGCGCGCGGCGCGGCCAAGGGCGTGCTGAAGGTGGGTGACGTCGTGACGCGTCTGAACGGCCACACCATCGACACGGGCCAGACCCTGACGACCTGGCTGTACCTCACTCCGGCCTTTTCGAAGGTGGATGTGACGTTCCTACGTGGCACGGTCACTCACCACGCCGTGGTCACCCTGTCCTGCGCCCTCTAACGTGTGGTGGTGAGCGACAACCCGTTCTCCAACATGTTCGGCGACCTGTTCAACCTGCTCGGCCAGCAGGGGCCCAACGCGTGGTTCGACAACGCCACTCAGCTGGCCCTGTCCATCGCCCGCGGCGCCGACGGCGACCCCAACCCCCTTCCGAGTGAACGAGCCCGCCTCGAAGAGCTCGCGCCACTCGTGGCGCGCTACGTCGACGTGCTCTTCGGCGTCGCGGCCGACGGCCAGATGGTGGCGGCCACGCGATCGGCTCTCACGAGCGCCGCGCTGGCGCAGTGGCGACCGCTGATCGAACCCTCGCTCGCAACGAACCTGCCCGTCGAGGCCGACGCGAATCCGATGATGGCCCAGCTGGCCGCGACGATCGGGCCTCTCTTCACCGGTCTGCAGATGGGCTCGATCGCCGGTCACTTCTCCGAGCGCGCGTGGTCCCTCGCGGCGCTGCCCCTGCCGCGCCTCGACGACCAGCGCCTGCTCGTGGTGAACAACCTCGCGACCTTCGCCGACGCGTGGAGCCTGGATCGAGACGACGTCTACATCTTCGCCCTGGCCCAGGAGTTCGTGGCGTCCCTGATCTTGACCCAGCCGGGCACCGGCGACGCGCTGCGGGCTCTGCTGCTCGACGGCGTGCGCGAGTCGGCGGCCGTCCAACGCGATCTGATTGAGCGGCTTCAGTCGATGATCTCGCCCGAGGACCTAAGCGCCCTGATGGGCAACCCCGAGAGCCTCCTCGACGGGATCGAGCTGCCCGAAGAGACGCCGGCGACGAGGGCCATCAACGCGGCCACCGCCGTGCTCTCGGCGGTCTTCGACGCCGCGGCCACCGACATCACCAACGCACTCGTCGGCGAGCGCCCCGCCCTGACCGAGGCCTACCGGCGCCACCGGCGCAGTGACGCGCGGGGCGAGGATGCCGCAGCCGCGCTCTTTGGCGTCGCCACCCAGGGCCCGCACCACGACGAGGCGGCGACCTTCGTCTCCGAACTGGCCGAGGCGCACGGTCTCAACGTCTTTGGCGCCCTACTGCGTGTGGACGGGCTGCCGTCGGCCGAGGAGTTGGCCGACCCGTCGGCGTGGTACGAGCGGGTGACGACGTCACCCCTGGCCTAAGTCAGGACTCTTCCTCGTAGCCGAGGTTCCACTCCACGAGGAGGTTCTCGCGCTCGGCGTCGCGGTTGACACGCTCGCGGTTACGGCGGAACTGGGGGTCGTGGGGCGGCAGGAAGCGCAGTCGCGCGTCGATGCGGTCCACGAAGGCCTGGATCTGCTCCTCGTCGCCGAAGACCATGCGACACTCCCAGTGCGGGGCGACGGGACCGAGATAGACGACCTGGACGTGGCCGACGGGCTCAACGACCTCGGTCTCAGTGGTGGGAACCTGGCTCACGATGCTCCTTTGGTTGCCACCAGTGTACCGGGGTCGGGCAGCGGGCCTTCTCCCTGGTCGTCTCGGGGTCCGCGAAGATTGTGAGGAACTACACACATCCTTTAAGCGTTCCTTATACATTGCTCACTACCATGAGTTTCTATAAGGGGGTGGCGATGGGCACCGAATGGATGGCTGACGGCAAGTGTCGCGAGTACCCCGCGGGTACGTTCTTCCCTCGCGACGGCATCGGAGTCATCCGCGCCCAGAAGATCTGCGCCACCTGTCCCGTAGTGGGCCAATGCCTCGAGTACGCGCTGGCCAACCACGTCGACCACGGCGTGTGGGGCGGCAAGAGCGAGCGCGAGCGCCGTCGCCTGGCACGTTCGCGGCGTCGCTCGGCATCAAATCCCAGCTAAGTGTTCGAATGCGTCCTCAACCTCTCCGAGGGACGGCGCCTCGACGTCCTTGACGCGTTGAGTGACGCGGCGGGAGAGTCGCTGCGCGACCGCCACGCCGACGCGTTCCATCACCGCAGCGTCTTCACGTTGATCAACGACGCCGACCAACTCGTGGCCGACGTGCGCAATCTGATTGACGTTGCCCTCACGCAACTCGACCTGACCAGTCACCAAGGCGTGCATCCGCGCTTTGGCGTCGTCGACGTTGTGCCCTTCGTCGCGCTCGACGCGCGCGAGGCGCCACGGGCCTGCGCGCTGCGCGACGACACCGCGCACTGGCTGGCCGCGACCCACGACGTGCCCGTCTTCTTCTACGGACCGCTCGAGGGCGGCGAGCGATCGCTGCCCGAGGTGCGCCGACGGGCCTTTCGCTACCTCTCCCCCGACGTCGGACCCGCCGCGGCGCATCCGCGCTTCGGGGCGAGCGCGCTGGGCTGTCGGCCGATCCTTGTCGCTTGGAACCTGTGGCTCGAAGGGGTCGACCTCGATGCGGCGCGACGTATCGCGCGCGCCCTACGTCGACCGGGGCTTCGCACGCTGGCCTTTACGGTAGGCGCTGCGGTTCAGGTCAGCTGCAACGTGATCGACGTCTCGGCGGTCACTCTCTCGAGCGTCTACGACGAGGTCTCCGCGCGGTTGCCCCGGGGCGGGCGTATCGCGCGCGCCGAACTCGTCGGACTCGCACCGAAGTCCCTGCTCGACGCCGAGGAGCCGTCTCGCTGGGAACAGCTCGACCTGTCCGCGCAGCGCACGATCGAGGCGCGGATCTAGCCGGCCTGGCTGCGCCGCTCGATCGCGCGAGCCCGGCGCAGGCGGCGCCGCTCACGCTCGCTCATCCCGCCCCAGATCCCGAACTTCTCACCGTTGTCGAGCGCGTACTCGAGGCAGTCCTCGCGCACCACGCAGCCGCGGCAGACCTCCTTGGCCTCGCGCGTCGACGCGCCGCGCTCGGGGAAGAACAGGTCCGGGTCCACGCCCATGCAGTTGGCGCGGGCCTGCCAGCCCCGGTCTTCCATGCCGCTCAGCAGCTCTACGATCTCCATGTTGTAGTCCTCCCCGACGGTGTCGCCACCGATGTAATTACAACGGTGTCATTGTGTCGGGGTTCGGGCCAAAAAGCAAATGGAATTTCGATTTTTCCTGGTGGCGGGTCAGCCCGCGCGACGGTGGCGCACCCAATCGTCGAGGACGTAGCGCCCGAGGTCGTCGACCTCGGTGTAGAACGTGCGCCCGCCGTTCACCCGGGCGATCTGCTCGACGAAGGGAAACTGGGTGCGCTCGATGTCCAAGGCAAAGACGTTGATGGTGACACCTGCGCGCGTGCAGCGCAGGACCTCGGCCATC
>JAJYGN010000001.1 GCA_021790675.1 Actinomycetes bacterium | reverse complement strand
CGCAGAGCAGCGTCTGGGGCAAGATGAAGGCGGGCATGAACTGCACCGCCTGGAACTCGGTGGCCGCTAACGAGCTGAGCGCGAGGCCCATGGCCGTGCCCAAGAGAGCGTCCTCCACCGCGATCAGCGAGATCAGCCACGCCGATCCCGCCACGTGCAGTCCGAAGACCCAGAACGACAGACCGGAGACGAGCGCGGCCTGCACGACGCTCGCGAGGCCGAAGGACAGCGCGTAGCCGAGGACGAACTCCGCCTTGCTCAGCGGCAGCGTGAGGAGGCGTTCGAGGGTGCCGCTCGTGCGCTCGCGTAACGTGGCGACCGAGGTGACGAGAAACATCACGACCAGCGGGAAGATTCCGAGCAGGGGGGGTCCGATGGCGTCGAAGGTCTCGCGACGGTGCTCGAGGATCCAGGCCAGCAGGCCCATGAGGACCGACGGCACCACCAGCAGCAGTCCGATGGTGCGTGGATCGTGGCCCAACTGCTGGAGGACGCGCCGCGACGTCGCGAGAACCCGTCGCCAGCTCACGGCGTCGCCTCGATCAGAGACACCATCGCCGCGTCGTAGTCCGTGGTGTTGGTGCGAACGAGCAACTCACGAGGTGACGCGTCAAAGATGAGATGGCCCTCACGCATCAGCAAGAGGCGCTGACAGCGCTGGGCCTCGTCCATCACGTGGCTCGAGACGATGAGGGTTACCCCGCTGCTCGCAAGACCCTGGAAGATGTTCCACAGGTCGCGGCGCAGCAGGGGATCGAGTCCAACCGTTGGCTCGTCCAGCACCAGGACCTGCGGGTTTCCCAGCAGGGCCGCCGCGAGCGACACGCGGGCGATCTCGCCACCGGACAGCCCGCGCACCAGGGAGCGCGTGTGGTGCCCGAGATCGACGTCGTTGATCACGCGATCCACGTCAGTGTGTGGGGCTCCCAGGACGTCGGCGAAGTAGGCCAGGTTCTCGCGCACGCTCAAGTCCGCGTACACCGAGGGGGCCTGGGTGACGTAGCCGACACGGGTACGAAGCCCGGACTCTCCCGCTGGCGCGCCGAGCACCTCGACCGTGCCCGAGGCGATGATCTGCACGCCCAGCAGTGAGCGCATCAGGGTGCTCTTGCCGCTGCCGCTCGGGCCGAGAAGGCCCACGAGCTCTCCGCGCTCCACCGTGAAGGAGATGTCGGAGAGAACCTCGCGGCGAGCGCGCACGACGCGCAGGTTTTTCACACGAAGCACAGGAGATCTCGTGCGCGGCGCGTTGGTTGCCTCGTCCACGCGACTGAGGTTAGGCGTTGGAGATCTCCACCAAGAGTGAGAGCGCCCGCGCGGCCCGGCCGTCTCGTACGCTCGCCGCGGCCAGGTCGAAGCCGTCGCGCAGCGTGGTCGCCCGACCCGCGACCATCATCGCCAGAGCGGCGTTCGCACACGCCACGTCAAAGACGGGGCCCGGCTGGGCTTCGAGGAAGGCGCGCACGACGGCGACGTTGTCGGTGGTGTCACCGCCGCGGATGCTCGCGGCGCTGTGGTGGAGCCCCAGCTCGCCGCCGGCGTCGATGTCGCGCACGGTGATGCCCTCAGGGCGGATCTCGTGCAGGCTCGACGGGGTTCCCAAGGAGAGTTCGTCCAGCCCGTCGTCGGCGTGCACTAAGACGCAGTAGAGCGCGCCGCGCGCGTGCAGCACCTCGGCCATCGAATCGAGCAGGTGCGCCTGGGCGACGCCGATGAGTGCTCGGCGCACCAGTGCCGGATTGGCCAGGGGGCCCAGGACGTTGAAGATCGTGCGGAACTTGAGAGCCCGGCGAATGGGAACCAGGTTGCCCAGGGCGGGGTGGAAGGTGGGGGCGTACATGAAGCCGATTCCCGCCGTGTCGACGCAGGCTCGCACGACGTCGGCGGGCGCGTCGAGACGCACCCCTAGAGCCTCGAGAACGTCGGCCGAGCCCACCGAGGAGGACGCGGCGCGATTGCCGTGCTTGGCGACGGGTACCCCGCAGCCGGCGACGGCGAAGGCGGCCATCGTAGAGATGTTGACTGTGTGCAGCTGGTCGCCGCCCGTGCCAACGATGTCGATCGCTTCGTCGGTGACGGTGAAAGTGGTCGCGGCCGCGACCATCGCGTCGATGAAGCCGGTCATCTCCGCGGCGGTCTCTCCCTTGGCGGTCAGGGCCGTGAGAAAGCTCGAGATCAGAACGGGATCGACCTGGCCGGCAAGGATGGCCGCCAGGGCGTCGCGCGCCTCGAGGCGCTCGAGGTCGGTGCCGCGCACGAGGGGCTGGAGGACGTCCAAGGCAAAGGAGTCGGTCATGTGCCAGCACTCGAAACGGCGTTCAACATAGCGACAAGTTAGTCGTGACCGACCGTCGCGACCGCGACAGTACGATTTCGAGATGACCGCGACGTATCTCGACACCATCGTCGACGCTCATCGGGCCCGCGCGGCTCTGGATCAGCGGCCGTGGCGAAGCCGCGTCGGCGAGGTTGTCTACGACGGTCCCTCCTTCTTTGACGCTCTCATGGCCGATCCGCGCCACGTCGCGGTCATCGCGGAAATCAAGCGACGCTCGCCGTCCAAGGGATGGCTCAACGATGATCTCGACGTCCAGGCGACGGCACGCAACTACGAAAGCGGCGGAGCGGCCGCGATTTCGGTCCTGACTGACGAGGACTTCTTTTCTGGTTCGGTCGACGACCTGCGGGCGGTGCGTCGGGCGGTGTCGGTGCCATTGCTGCGAAAGGACTTCACCGTCAGCGCCAACGACGTGCTCGACGCGGCCCAGATGGGTGCGGCCGCGGTTCTGCTCATCGTCGCCGCACTGAGTGACGCCGAACTCGAGGAGTTTATGGCGGTGGCCTCGGCCTGCCACGTCGACGCCCTGGTCGAAGTTCACGACGCTCACGAGGCCTCGCGAGCACTGGCGGCGGGGGCGCGCATCGTCGGCGTCAACCAGCGCGACCTGCGCTCGTTCGACGTCGACCCACGTCGCGCGAGCGCAGTCGTGGCCGCGCTGCCCAGTTCGGTTCTCGCCGTCGCCGAATCCGGACTTACCACTGTCGAAGACGTCGCGAGGGTTGCTGAGTCCGGAGTCGACGCCGTTCTCGTCGGCGAGAGCTTCGTGCGCGCGAGCTCGCCCGAGATTCTGGTGCGCGACTTCTCGTGCGTGAAACGACGCGCGCGTGCCTGAGTTCTCGGGCTCGAGCCACTTCATCAAGGTCTGCGCGGTCACAACGGTATTTGACGCCGAGCTCGTGGCCGACGCCGGGGCGGACGCCCTGGGCGTCATCCTGGCCGACTCGCCGCGGCGCGTCACTCTCGAGACGGCCGGCGCGATTAGTGAGGCCGTGCGTGGCACGCTCGTTCGCGTTGGCGTGTTTCGTCGGGCCGCCTACGACGACGTCGTGCGCGCGCTTGACGCGGTCGAGCTCGACGCGCTGCAGATCCACGGACAACTAGCCGAGGGGGTCTCATCCCTGGCGCGCGAACGGGGTCTGACTCTCATCGAAGCGCTGTCGGTGGACGAGCTCGACACCGCGAGCGGCGCCGGGGACGCCTACCTGATCGACGGACCTCGTCCGGGTTCGGGAGTGGCCCACGACTGGAACGCGGTCATGAGCCGTGGCTGGGACCGGCCCATCATCGTGGCCGGTGGACTACGCGCTGACACCGTGGCCGAGGTGCTGGCCAGGGTGGGTGCGTGGGGCTGTGACGTGGCGAGTGGATCGGAATCCTCGCCCGGGGTGAAGGACCGCGAAAAGGTCGAGTCCTTCGTTCGCAACGCACTCCGGTACTTTGAAGGTCGAAAGGAGCACCATGGCTGAGGACACGGTCTACATGTCGACGCCCGACGAGTTCGGACGTTTCGGCGAGTTCGGCGGTCGCTTCGTGCCCGAGGCCCTGATGCCCGCCTGCCTCGAGCTCGAAGACGCCTTCCTCGACGCCTGGTCTGATCGCGAGTTCCTCGCCGAGTATCAGAGCGTGCTGGCGGACTTCGCCGGTCGGCCCACGCCGATCACGCCGCTCGCGCGACTCTCGGAACGCCTGGGAATCTCGATCTACGCCAAGCGCGAGGATCTGGCCCACACCGGATCGCACAAGATCAACAACGTCGTGGGCCAGACACTTCTCACCGTGAGGATGGGAAAGTCACGCGTGATCGCCGAGACAGGAGCCGGCCAGCACGGTGTGGCCACCGCGACCGCCGCGGCGCGTCTGGGCTTGGCGTGCACCATCTTCATGGGCGAGGTCGACACCAAGCGCCAAGAGCTCAACGTCTTTCGTATGGAGTTGCTGGGGGCCACGGTGGTGCCGGTGACTTCGGGCAGTCGGACGTTGAAGGACGCAGTCAACGAGGCCATGCGCGAGTGGGTGACCTGTGTCGAGGACACCCACTACTGCCTCGGATCGGTGATGGGCCCGCACCCTTTCCCATGGATGGTGCGCGAGATGCAGAGCATCATTGGTCACGAGGCGGCCCGTCAGTTGCGCGACATCCGCGTGGGCACTCCGGACTACGTGGTGGCCTGCGTCGGTGGCGGATCCAACGCGGCGGGCGTCTTCGCCGGCTTTGCGAATTCGAGCGCCCAGCTCGTCGGTGTCGAGGCCGCTGGTGGAGCCGCCGTGGGCCACGGAAGCCCGGGAGTCCTGCACGGCATGCGATCTCTCATCATGCAAGACGAGTTCGGCCAGATCGAGGAGGCCCACTCGATCTCCGCGGGTTTGGACTACCCGGGCATCGGTCCCGAGCACGCCCATCTGGCCGCGAGCGGGCGAGCCCGCTACGTCGAGGTCGGCGACGAGGTGATCATCGACGCGCTGCGCACCCTGAGCGAACTCGAGGGGATCATTCCCGCTCTCGAGTCGGCGCACGCGGTTGCTTGGCTCATCCGCGAGGCCGGCCGTGAGATCCCGCTGGGCTCGTCGGTACTGCTCAACATGTCCGGACGCGGCGACAAGGACGTGGCCCAGGTTCTCTCGATCCTGAGAAGCGGCTCGTGAAGAGCCTCGAACGGCACCTGCGGGCCCTGCGCAAGACGGGGGTAAAAGCCCTGGTCCCGTACTTCATGGCGGGCGTAACGACGGACTGGGTACGCCACGTCGAGGCAGCGGTCGCCGGCGGCGCCAGCGCCGTCGAGATTGGCGTCCCCTTCTCGGATCCCATGATGGACGGCGTCGTGATCCAAGAGGCGGGCCTGCGCTCTTTGGCCAACGGCACGACACTCGACTCCCTCTGCGCCGAGGTGGCCGGCCTGACCCTCGACGTGCCGCTCGTGGCGATGAGCTACTACAACGTCTTTCACCACTACGGCCTCGCGGCGTCGGCGCGGCGACTCGCCGACAGCGGATTCGACGGTGCGATCGTTCCCGACCTCGCCCCCGAAGAGGCTGAGCCCTGGCGCGACGCCTGTCACAGCGTGGACGTGGCGACCGTCTTTCTCGTCGCGCCCTCGACGCCGAGTGAGCGTGTGACGCGCATCGCCGCCATGAGCGAGGGATTCGTGTACGCCGCGGCCCGCATGGCCGTCACCGGTCGCGCGTCCGATTTGGGCGCGGCGCCGCGAGTCGTCGCAGCCGTTCGACGGGCGACGGACCTACCCACCTACGTGGGCATCGGGATCACCACACCCGAGCAGGCGCGCGAGGCCGCGCAGGTGGCCGACGGAGTGATCGTGGGATCGGCGCTGGTACGCACGATTTTGGATGGAGCGTCTCCGGCCGACACTGAAGAATTGGTCAACAGCTTCCGACGGGCTCTCGATTGAGTGCTGCGACGCGGTCGAGGTGAAGTGACGCGCCGCAAGAGATTTGGGACCATTGACCCTGCTCGATCCTCAAAATTGGGCGAGGAATCCCGTCGCGCAATGTGTCGAGGGTGTTAAATCAGATACGAGCCATCAACTCCGATGGTTTGTGGTGCATTCAATTTTGGGGGAATTAAATGTCTGAACACAAAGTTGCCGATCCGGGACCTCTGGGTCTGGCGGGTTTTGCAATGACGACGTTCCTGCTCAGTTGTACGAATGCAGGATTGTTTAAGTTTGACGGCAAGGAGAGCGCCGGCTTGACTGGCGCCGTTGCGCTCGCACTGTTCTACGGTGGCATCGCGCAGTTCGCTGCTGGAATGTGGGAGTTCGTTCGCAAGAACACCTTCGGCGCACTGGCCTTCACGTCGTACGGAGCGTTCTGGCTGAGTTTCTACGCGATCCTCAAGTTCAACCTGCCAATGGCGGGCGGAGCGGTGGGTGCGTGGTTGTTGGCCTGGACGATCTTCACGCTGTACATGACGATTGCCGCGGCCAAAACCAACACGGCGATCTTCTCGGTCTTCGTGGTGCTGGTGATCACGTTCGTCTTCCTCACATTGGGCAACTGGAACGCCGGACACGCGAACCTCGTGAAGATCGGTGGCTGGCTGGGCATCCTGACGGCCATCCTCGCCTGGTACGCCTCGATGGCCGGCGTGGTCAACGAGACGTGGGGACGCACGGTGTTCCCGGTGGGTCCGCGTAGCTAGTCCCACGATTTGCATCACATCACACGGCGGCGCTGCGGCCTGATCCCAGCGCCGCCGTGTGATGCAGTACGCAGTGAAGTTTTTTCGGGTGGGTCGAAGTGTCCCACGCGGCGTCGGCGGCGCGGACTAAGGTACGAGCCACTGGTGGCTTGCCACCGGACCCAACCGCCAACGACGCCCAGCCATTCGGCTTGGGCGTCGTTGGCGTTCTGGGCCCGTCTGACGCGCGCCTCGCCGACGTGGTAGGTAAGAGGGTGGCGCCATGGGCGCACCGAATGGTTCGCAAGTTGTCGAAACTGGGGGAGTGTTATGACCGAAGCAAAGTTGGAAGCCTGGCTGGACGAGCGTCGGGCGTTCGCGCCGAGCGCCGAGTTCGCCGCCCAAGCGAACGCGCAGTCGTCGATCTACGAGGAGGCGGACCGCGATTTCGAGGCTTGGTGGCGTAGCGAGGCCAACCGCTTGCACTGGGACACGCCTCCGACGAAGACTCTCGAATGGGATCTGCCCTTTGCCAAGTGGTTCAGTGACGGAACGCTCAACGCGAGCGTGACCTGCGTGGACCGCCACGTCAATGAGGGTCGGGGCGACAAGGTCGCCTACTACTGGGTCGCTGACGCCGAGGGCGAGATGCGCACGATCACCTACGCGCAGCTTCGCGCCATGGTCTGCCAAGCGGCCAATGCACTCACCGAATTGGGCGTGAAGGAGGGCGACCGCGTCGCCATCTACATGCCGATGATCCCCGAAGCGGTCGTCGCGATGCTGGCCGTCGCGCGACTGGGCGCCGCCCACTCGGTGGTCTTCGCGGGGTTCAGTGCCGACGCTCTTTCAAGCCGGATTCTTGACTCGGACTGCCAGTACGTGATCACCGCTGACGGGGCGTTTCGCCGCGGCGCGGCCAGTCCGCTCAAGTCGGCCGTCGACGAGGCGCTCCAGAGTTGTCCCAACGTGAAAGCGGTCCTGGTCGTCCAGCGCACCGGCGGCGATGTGCACTGGGTCGAGGGCCGTGACTACTGGTGGCACGACGTCGTCGACCGCCAGAGCGATCAGCATGAGGCGAAGTCGTTCCCGGCCGAGCAGACCCTGGTCATTATGTACACCTCGGGCACGACCGCCAAGCCCAAGGGCATCTTCCACACGACGGGGGGATACCTCACGCAGGCGGCCTCGACGCACCACTACGTCTTTGATGTCAAGCGCGACACCGACATCTGCTGGACGGCGGCCGACATCGGCTGGATCACCGGGCACAGTTACATCGTCTACGGCCCGCTGGTCAACGGGGTCACCCAGGTGATGTACGAGGGCCTGCCCGACTCGGGTGGGCGTGACCGGTGGTGGAAGATCATCGAGGAGTTGAAGGTCACCATCCTCTACACCGCGCCGACCACGATCCGCACGTTGATGAAGTGGGGCCCCGAGCTGCCCGACAGCCACGATCTCAGCAGCCTGCGACTCCTGGGCACAGTGGGCGAGCCGATCAACCCCGAGGCCTGGATGTGGTACCGCCAGCACGTGGGCGGCAACCGCTGCCCGATTGTCGACACCTGGTGGCAGACCGAGACTGGGGCAATCCTGGTCTCGCCGCTGCCGGGCATCACG
This sequence comes from Actinomycetes bacterium, assembly GCA_021790675.1. Taxonomy (GTDB): domain Bacteria; phylum Actinomycetota; class Acidimicrobiia; order Acidimicrobiales; family RAAP-2; genus RAAP-2. The sequence goes on along the minus strand of JAJYGN010000001.1, from coordinate 951 downwards.
GCGACCAAGCCGGGCGCGGCGATGCACGCCCTGCCGGGGATCTACGTCGACGTCGTCGACAACGACGGCAAGTCGGTGGGCAACGGCGAGGGTGGCTACCTGGTGGTGACCAAGCCCTGGCCAGCGATGACGCGTGGCATCTACGGCGACCCCGAGCGCTTCAAGGAGACCTACTGGAAGCGCTTCCCCGGTGTCTACTTCGCGGGTGACGGCGCCAAGCGAGACGAGGACGGCGACCTCTGGCTGCTCGGGCGCATCGACGACGTGATGAACATCTCGGGACACCGCCTCTCGACCACCGAGGTCGAGCACGCATTGGTGGGTCACCCCGCCGTCGCCGAGGCGGCCGTGGTGGGCGCGTCGGACGAGACGACGGGACAGGCGATCGTCGCCTTCGTCACGCTCAAACTCTCCGCGGAGGACGCCAACAAGGACCAGGCGCCTCTCATCGAAGAGCTGCGCCAGCACGTGGCCAAGGTGATCAGCCCGATCGCCAAGCCGCGCCAGATCATCCTTACGCCCGACCTGCCCAAGACTCGTTCGGGCAAGATCATGCGTCGACTCCTGCGCGACGTGGCCGAGAATCGCTCCCTGGGTGACGTCACGACGCTCACCGACCCGACGGTCGTGAACATGATCGCCGGGCTGATGACGACGTCCTCGAGCGAGGAGTGATCGAGAGCCCTCGGCCTAGGAGTCGAATCCCAGGCCGAGGGCGTCGAGCAGTCTGAGCCACAGGTTGCGGCGCCCCTGACGGGCGTCGGCGCGCTTGATCGCCGCCTGGGTGATGCGGATGAAAATCCACTTGAAGGGCTCGGGCGGGAAGGGCACCGGGCGACGCCTCACCATGGTGAGGCGCGTGCGCTCGGTGTCGAGCCCGTCGAGCAGGTCGAGCATCGTGGCCGCGCCAAAGCGCGTGCTCGCCACGCCCAGACCCGTGAAACCCATGAC
>JAJYGN010000035.1 GCA_021790675.1 Actinomycetes bacterium | reverse complement strand
CGCCGAAGGCCTCGAGCGCGCTCGCCACGAGGTGCGCGCCGCCTTCCCACTCGGCGACGTTGTCGTGGTTGGCAATCGCCTCGCCGCCCATCGCGCGGATCTCGGCGACGACCTCCTCGGCCGGGGAGGCCTCGCTCGTCGAGCCGTCCAGGTTGCCACCGAGATCGTTCACGACGACCCGGGCGCCCTCGGCGGCGAAGAGCAGGGCGTGCTCGCGGCCTATACCCCTGCCCGCTCCAGTAATGATGGCGACGCGGCCTTCTAGTGCACCCATGGTTGCTCCTACTCGCAGGTAACTGAGAGTGTACCGAGGCCCCTAGCCCCGCCTCAGCCACGCGGGCGAGCGTCGGGCGTGGGCGTGGTAGTGGTCGGGGATGTTGCGCATGTGATCGTCAAAGGACCACCCGCCCGCTCCCAGCTCGGCGTCGGCGACCCCGGCCAGCCACTCGCGCAACCTCTCTCGCACCTCGCTCGGCGGGGCGGGATCGTGCGGGCGCCACACCACCATCGGCACCTGGCAGATCTCGCAGTCGGCGATCCAGCAGTGCTCGTTCTCGAAGTAGCGCGTGGTGATCACGGCCGCCTCGCAGAGGTCGCAGGTCATTGCACGTTCAAGGTGATCGTCGAGCGCCACTTGACCATCGTGCCGGCGCTCGGGATCTCTGAGACGACCTTGGTCCACTTCGTCGTGCCGGCGTTAGGGCCGCGCGTCGTATAGAAGAGCTGCGCCTTGCGAAACGCCGCGTTCACCTGGGTGGGACCCATACCGACGACGTTGGGCACCGGGCGCGGGCCCTGGGCGGCCGAGGTGGTGGTCGTGGTCGGTGCGACGGTCGTCGTCGTGGCGCCAGCAACCGTCGTCGTGGTCGCGCTCGCAGGGGGACCGCTCGAGAGCACGAGGGTCACCGTCGAGTTCACGGGCACCGACGTCGGGTTCGCGTTCGCGTGATAGGTCACGCGAACCACCCGCCCGGCGGCCACGGTGGTGCTCGCCACCGCGGCGCTCGAGGGGCACAGCGCGGTCACGTGCAGCGCGGCCAGCTGCGAGGTCGCCGTCGTGCAGTCCTCGCCGATCAGGTTCGGCATCGTGACCATCACCGGGCCGTCCGAAACGACCACCGTGATCACGAGCCCGGCCTTCGCCGAAGACCCGGCCGAGGGGCTCTGGGAGATGATCTCGTTGGCCGGCACGTGCGCGGAGTGCTGGTGTCCGGTGACACTCAGGGTGAAACCGTCACCCTTCAACAGGTTGGGCGCCTGGCGGTAGTCGACGTTGACCAGTGAGGGCACCGTGTGAGTCGAGTTGAGAAGTCCCAACTTCCACACCGCCGCGCCGCCGAGGGCGGCGAGGAGGAGGATAATGGCGGCCACCAGGAAGAACATGCGCCGTCCCCGCGACGGGGCGGGCTCGGCGAAGGCCAGGGAGCGCTGGGGCGAGCGCGCGACGTCCACGCTCGGGCGCAACCGGCGCGGCGCCTCGGGGTCGCCGACGATCTCATCGGGCGAGGGCGGGCGAAAGCCGATCGACGAGCGCGGCTGAGGCGGGGCGAACTGGGCGAGCAGCGGCGTGCTCGCCGGCGCGTCCACCGTGAGAGGGCTCGCGTCGGCCACCGCGTTGAGACGCGTGGCGAACTGCTCGGCGTCGATGCGCAGCAGCGGGTCGGGGATCGTCGCCTGGGCGAGGAGCAGGTCAAGGGTGCCCAGCTCGGCGCGCACCGGCAGTGGTGTCGAGGCCCGGCCGCGCGCCATGGCTTCGGCGCTCATCGACTCGAAGGGTGAGGTGCCCGTGGCCGCTTCGAAGAGGATGAGGGCCAGTGCGTAGACGTCCGACGTGTCGCGCGCGCCCTCGCCGGCGACCTGCTCGGGCGCCAGGTAGCGGGCCTGATCCAGGCTCGGCGCGCCGCGATAGGCGCTGGCCAGGCCCGCCAGGGCGATGTCCGCAACGCGCACGCGGCCTTCGCCGTCAAAGAGCAGCTTCTTGGGCGACAGTCCCCCGTGCACGACGCCGTTGGCGTGCAGGTAGGCCAGCGCGCTCGCGACGTCGCGGCCCAGGCGCGCGGTGTCCTCGATACTCAGGTGTCGTCCCGAGGCCAGCAGGTCCTCGAGCGAGCCGCCCGAGAGGTACTCGGTCACTACGAAGATCGAGCCGGACTCCTGGCCGCCGTCGTAGACGCGCGCGACGTGGGGGTGTCCCAGGGTGGCGGCGCGCACGATGTTGTCGCGAAAGTCCCGGCGCACCTCCTCGTGGGCCGCCCACTTGGCAAGGAGAACCTTCACCACCACGGTGCGGTGCAGCGAGAGGTCCTCGGCGCGATACACCTCGGCGGTGTGACCGACGCCGATCAGGTCAATGATGCGATAGCGCCCTACGAGGGCGTGGTCGGGTGCAAACGTGGTCGACATCATCGCTCCTTACCCTACCGATGAGGCTACGCCACGGTGTTGCGCCAGACGCCCATTGTCAGCAGGTACTCGAAGTCCTCGCCCGCCACGAGGGGCACGCCGAGCTCGCGCGCCCGGGCCAGCTTCGAGGCCCCCGGCGACTCACCCACCACCACGCAGTAGGTCTTTTTCGACACCGAGCCCGGCGAGGTGCCGCCCGCCGCGACGACCGCGGCCTCGGCCTCCTCGCGCGTGTAGCCCTCCAGGGCGCCGGTGACGACGACCGCCCGCCCGGCGAGCGCCGCGGCAGCGGTGCGCTCGGGCTCGGGCTCGGCCAGGGAGAAGCCCGCCTCGCGCAAGCGAGCGACGCGCTCGATCACCTCGGGCTCTCGCACGTAGCGATAGAGGGAGGCCGCAATGACCGGACCGACGCCCTCGATGGCCTCGAGCATCTCGAGGTCCGCATCGGCCAGGGCGTCATAGGTGTGCAGTGCGCCGGCCAGTGCGCGCGCCGCCACCGGGCCGACGTGACGGATGCCGAGTCCCACCAGCACGCGACTGAGGGGTTGGGCGCGCGCCGCGTCGATCCCCGCGACCAGGGCGGCCGCCGAGATCTCGCCAAAGCCCTCCAAGGGCGCGAGGTCCTCGACGCGAAGGCGAAACAGATCGGCGACGTCGCTGATGAGGCCTACGCGCAGGAGCTGGGCGACGCGCTGCTCGCCCAGTCCCTCAATGTCGAGCGCTGCGCGCGAGGCGAAGTGGATGACCTGTTGCATCAGCTGAGCCGGGCACGCCGGGTTCACGCAGTAGGTGTCGGACTCTCCCTCGCGACGCACCAGCGCCCCCCCGCACTCGGGACACGCGGCGGGAAAGTGCCACTGCGCTCCGCGCGCGACACCTTCCTCGGGGACGCGCGCGAGCACCTCGGGGATCACGTCGCCGGCCTTGCGCACGATGACCAGGTCGCCCGGGCGCACGTCCTTGATCCGCACCTGGTCCTCGTTGTGCAAGGTCGCCATCGCCACGGTCGAACCGGCCACCGACACCGGTTCGAGCACGGCGTAGGGGGTGGCCCGACCGGTGCGCCCGATGGAGACCTCGATGGCGAGCAGGCGCGTCGAGCGCTCCTCGGGGGCGAACTTGCGCGCGATCGCCCAACGCGGCGCGCGCGAGGTCGTGCCCAGGACCCGTCGCTGGGCGAGATCGTTGACCTTGATGACCGCGCCGTCGATCTGATAGCCCAGGTCGTGGCGATGCGTCTCGAACCAGCTCGAGCGCGCGACCATCTCCTCGATGCCGGTGACGACGACGAGTTGGGCGGCGGTGAGAAAGCCCCAGTCGGCCAGCTGGCGGATCGTCTCGTCGTAGGTCGCGTACGCGCTCTCGTCACCCACCAGCTGGTAGGCGAGGAACGACAGCGGCCGCGACGCGCTGACCCGGGGATCTTTCTGGCGCAGGCTGCCGGCGGCGGCGTTGCGCGGGTTGGCGAACTCGCGCTCGCCGCGCTCGCGCTGGGCCGCGTTGAGCCGCTCGAAGTCTTCGTTGGCGAGAAAGACCTCCCCGCGCACCTCAACGCGGCCGGCCGCGCCGATGGACATCGGCATCCCACGAATCGTGCGCACGTTGCGCGTGACGTCCTCTCCCACCCGACCGTCGCCGCGCGTGGCGGCCTGGACGTAGACGCCGTCGAGGTAGGTGATCGCGAGCGCCAGCCCGTCGATCTTGGGCTCGACCGCGAAAGCCACGCTGCCTGCGTCGAGCCCGAGGCCCCGGGCGACTCGATCGCTCCAGGCGCGCAACTCGTCGGCGTCAAAGACGTTGTCCAGGCTCAGCATGCGCTCGACGTGCACGACGGGAGAGAACGTGGGCGCGGCCGGGGCCCCGACACCCTCGCTGACCGAACCCTCGACGCGCACCTCGGGGTGCTCGGCCTCGAGGGCGCGCAGCTCGCGCACCAGCGCGTCGTAGTCGGCGTCGGCGATGACGGGGGCGTCCTCGACGAAGTACTCGCGGTTGTGGCGCTCGATCTGCTCGCGCAGCTCGTTAGCGCGCTGGGTGTACTCGCTCACGGCGCGACGACCCCCGCGCCCACCACGAGCGAGGGTTCGTCGAGGCGGAAGAAGACCGCCGACTGGCCGGCCGCGACCGGGCGCACGCCACGCTCGAGCTCGAGACGCGCGGGTGCGTCGTGATAGACGACTTCGTTGACGGCGCCGTGGGCGCTCCACTGGGCGAGGACGCGCTCGCCGTCACGAATCGCCTCGTGGGCGAAGGAGATCGAGTCGGCCTCCAGGCGGATCTCATCGACGAGCACGTCGGCGAGGCGCCCGACCTCGACGCGGCGCCGCTCGAGGTCGACGCGAGTGACGTAGCGCTTCTCGCCGTCGCGCCCGGGCGCGACGCCGCGGCGCTGGCCAACGGTGACGAGCTCGGCGACCTCCACGGCGCCCAGGTCCTCGCCCGAGGCCACGTCGACGATGCGCGCGGGTGTCACGTTGATGCGCTCGCGCAGGAACGCCTCGCGACCGCGGCTGGCCTCGATGAAGCACACGTCCTGGCTGTCGGGCTTGTTCCAGGTACGAAGCCCCAGGCGCTTCGCGTGGTGTCGCACTTCGTCCTTGGTGAAGTCGCCGATGGGCAGCTCGAGCATGGCCAAGGCCGGCGCGTCGAGGTAGCCCAGCACGTAGCTCTGGTCCTTCTTCTCGTCCGCGCCGCGCGCCACGTAGCGTCGCCCGTCGCGGGTCGCCACGCGGGCGTGGTGCCCCGTTGCGACGGCGTCAAATCCCAGTCGTCGGGCCCGCTCGAAGAGCAGGTCGAACTTGATGTGCCGGTTGCACTCGATGCAGGGGTTCGGGGTGCGACCCTGCGCGTGGGCCGACACGAAGGGAGCTACGACGTGGCGCTCGAACTCTTCGGTGTAGTTAAAGACGTGGTGGTCGATCCCGAGGATCTGGGCCACGCGACGCGCGTCGTCGACGTCAGAGACCGAGCAGCAGCCCGAATCCATCGCGCCGCCCCAGAGCTTCAAGGTGGCGCCGACGACCTCGTGGCCGGCCTCGACCAGCAGGCCCGCGGCGACCGACGAATCGACCCCGCCACTCATGGCGACCAGAACTCTCACCGCACCAGTCTGCCAGCCGGGTGTCAAACCCCGCCGAGGCGGTGCACCACCGAGGAGATGATCGCGATCACCGCGTCGACCTCGGCCATGGTGGTCTCGGCCCCCATGGACAGGCGCAGGCTCCCGCGGGCGCGCTCGGGCGCGACGCTCATCGCCGTCAGCACGTGCGATGCCTCGCCGGCCCCGCTCGAACAGCTCGCCGCGGCCGAGGCGGCCACTCCGGCCTCGTCGAGCAAGAACAGGAGCTCGTCGCTGTTGAGCCCCTCGAAGGTGACGTGCACCGTGCCGGCCACGCGCGCCACACCCAGCGACGTCACCCTCGCTCCGGGCAGATATCCCAGCGCGGCGATCAGCGTGGCCTGCAGGTCGAGCACGTGGTCGTTGGTGGCGGTCAGCTCGCGCGCCGTCGCGCGCACGGCGGCGGCGAGGCCCACCGCGGCGGCCACGTCGACGGTGCCCCCGCGCAGTCCCCGCTCCTGTCCCCCGCCGGGCTGCACGGGGTCGAGTCCGACGTCGCCGCGCAAGACCAGCGCGCCGGAGTTGACCGGCCCGCCGAGCTTGTGCGCACACAGTGAAACCATGTCAGCCGTCGCGGTCACGACCGGTAGGTGCAGCCAGGGCGCGGCGGCCACGGCGTCGGTGTGCAGGGGAACCGATCGCCGTGCGGCGGCGAGGACGACCGAAGAGACCGCCCCCAGGGGCTGGATAACGCCGGTCTCGTTGTTGGCGGTCATCACGCTGACCAGGGCGGTGTCATCACCCACGGTCTCGTGCAGGCTGTCAAGGTCGATCACGCCCTCGGCGTCGACCTCGACGTAGCGCACGCAGACGCCCTCGAGGTCGCGCGCGGCCATCGCCGCGGCGTCGAGGACCGCGTGGTGCTCGACGCGCGAGACGACGATCTCGGTGCGCTCGTGGTGTCGCCGGTGATTCAGAGCCGCACCCAGAATCGCGAGTTCGCACGACTCGGTGCCGCCCGCGGTGAAGATCACGCCGCCCGGATCGGCACCGACGAAGGCGGCGACCTCGTCACGCGCCTCCTCGATCGCGCGCCGGGCCCGACGGGCCGGCTCGTGCGCCCCGGAGGGGTTGCCGACGACGCCGTGGAGCCACGGGGCCATCGCCTCGGCTACCTCATCACGACGCGGCGCCGAGGCCGCGTGGTCGAAGTAGTACCGGGTCGTCATGCGACGTAGAAGGACTTGATGTTGGTGAACTCGCGCACGCCGTAGGCCGAAAGCTCGCGGCCGTATCCCGAGGCCTTGGTCCCGCCAAAGGGCAGCTCGGGCATGGAGACGACGATCGCGTTGGCGAAGACCACGCCCACGTCGAGACCCTCGATCGCCGCGTCGATCTCGGCGGGGTCGCTCGACCAGATCGACCCGCCGAGTCCCCAGGGCGTGTCGTTGGCCAGGGCGATGGCGGCTGCCAGGTCCTCAACAACGTGCACCACCGCGACCGGCCCGAAGAGCTCCTCACTGGCGGCGCGCGAACCCGCCGGCACGTCGATCAGCACGGTGGCCGGGTAGTAGTAGCCAGTGCCCTCTCGAGCGGCGCCACCCGCTACGGCCCTCGCGCCGGCAGCAACCGACTCGGCTACCTGGGCAGCCAGCAGGTCGCGCTGGGATTTGGAGACCAATGGCCCCATCACCGTCTCGGGGTCCATGGGGTCACCCGTCGGCACCGCAGCCATCGCCTCACTGAAGCGCGAGATGAACTCCTCGGCGCGACCTCGCACCACGATGAAGCGCTTGGCGGCGATGCAGGCCTGGCCGTTGTTTTGCACGCGCGCCGATACCGCCATCGACACCGTCAGGTCCATGTCGGCGTGCGCGCCCACGATGAAGGGGTCCGAGCCACCGAGCTCGAGCACGCACTTCTTCAGGTGCCGCCCGGCGATCTCGGCGACGGCGCGGCCGGCGCGCTCCGAACCGGTGAGAGTGACCCCGGCGACGCGAGAGTCACCGATGAGATCGCCCACCGTGTCGACGTTCACAAACAGGTTGGTCACGACGCCCACCGGAAAGCCCGCGCGCACGAAGAGGTCCTCGATGAACTGGGCCGCGCCGGGCACGTTGGGCGCGTGCTTGACCAGCACGACGTTGCCGGCCATCAAAGTGGGTGCGGCGAAGCGGATGACCTGCCAGAGTGGGAAGTTCCACGGCATGATCGCGAGGATCGCCCCGATGGGATCGAAGCGCACGCCCGAACGGCTCGCGTTGGTGGGAATCGACTCGGGCGCAAGGAATTCCTCGGCGTGCTCGGCGAAGTAGCGCATCGTCAGGGCGCATTTGGCGACCTCACCGCGCGCGGCGTTGAAGGACTTGCCCATCTCGCTGGTGAGCAATTCGGCCACCACCGGTATCTCGCCCTCGAGGAGCTCGGCCGCGGTGACCATGAGACGGGCGCGGTCGCCGATCGGCGTGCTCCGCCAGACCGAGAACGCCCGGGCGCTGGCGGCGAGTCTGGCCTCGACCTCCTCGGGAGAGTGCGGGGGGTATTCACCGAGTACGACCTCGGTGGCGGGGTTGATTGCGACAAACGACATGCACTCAGTCTGCCAGCAATTGCGCGGGGGCCAATTGGGGCGTGACGAACTCTCCCCAGTATCGCGGTGCGCGCAGCACCATCACGAGCAGGGCCAACGCGGCCAGTGTGGCCGCGCCAACGGTCACCTCGCGCAGGCCCACCGCGCGCGCCAGCGCGGCCTGCAGGAACGACCCCGCGGGATAGGCCACCGACAGCGACATCGTGTAGAGCGAGAGGATGCGCGACCTTTCGGCGAGCGGCGCGTGCAATTGGACGTTGGTGTTCAGCCCGGTCATCACGCCGATGTAGCCAGCGCCGAGGAACATCAGCGCGATGACGGCCAGGGCGAGCGACGGCGCCGCGCCGTAGGCGGCCTCGGCGATCGCCACCGTGGCGAGTGCGAGGCGCAGCACCAACGCGCGCGACGTGCGCCGCGCGAGGGTGGGCAAGGTGAGGGCCGCGATCACCGCGCCGACCCCTTGGGCGGTGACCAGCCACGGGGTGCCGAGCCGGCCGGCGTGCAGCACGTCGATCGCCATCGCGGGCACCAGGGAGATGAAGGGCCCGATGGTGAAGGCGACCGCCATCACGGTCAGGATGGGATAGCGACAGCCCCTCACCGACCACGCCCGGCGCGCCCCGGCGACGAGCTCGCTACGCCACTCCACGCGACCAGGGGGCGCAGATCGCATCGGCACGCGCACGAAAAAGAAGGTCACTGCGACGAAGACGAATGTGGCGGCGTTGACGACGAAGCACCACGCCGGCGAGCCGACACTGAGCGCGAGCCCGGCGAAGAGCGGGCCGATCACGCGCCCCATGTTGAACTGGGCGGAAGAGAGCGACACCGCGGCCAGCACCTCGTCACGCCCCACGAGGTCGGGCAACAGCGACTGGTACGCGGGCCAGCTGGCTGCGCTGGCGAAGCCCTCGATCACGGCGAGCCCGCAGGCCAGGCGCGGCGAGAGGTGTCCGGTCAGGCCCGCCGCGGCAAGCGCCCCGGCGCTGGTGGCCATCACCAGGTTGTTGAACTGGATGAACCGGCGGCGGTTCCAGCGATCCGCGACGATGCCGCCAAAGGGCGAGGCGAACAGGCTCGGCAGCCACAGCGAGAGGGTGATCAATCCGAGCCACAGCGCGTTGTGCGTCGTCACCGTGAGATAGACGCCCAGGGCGACCGCCTGCATGAAACTGCCCACCGAGGAGACGAAGCTCGCCACCAGCGTGAGCGCGAAGTCGCGATGTTTGAGCGGCGCGAGGGAGACGGGCATGCTCCGCTAACGGGGACGTCGGCGCCGGCGCGGCCGCAGCGCGAACCACCACACTGAGGCCATGGTGGCGAGAAGGCCCACGATGCTCAGTCGCGCTCGCGTGCTCTTTTGTCCGGCCACGGTCCCATCGTAGAGGTGGAGGTACGCCCCAACGACAACGCGCCGGGGGCCAAGCCCCCGGCGCGTTGTCAGAAACGTCGAACTACTTCTGCTGCGAAGTGACCTCGACGGTGATCTCGAGGATCACCTTGTTGCCGACGACGAGCGTACCGTTCTCCATGAGGCCCTCGAAGCTGACGTTGAAGTCGCGACGGTCGATCTCGGCGCGCGCCTCGAAGCCCGCGACGATGACGCCCTCGCCCATGCCGGGGCCCGAGCCGAGGTACTCGAGGTCGAAGGTGACCGACTTGGTGATGCCGCGAATCGTCAGGTCAGCCTCCATCGCGTAGTTGTCACCGCTCTTGTGGGTGATCTTGGTCGACTTCAAGTTGAGCGTCGGGTGGTTCTCCAGGTCGAGGAAGTCGGCGCTCTTGAGGTGGCCGTCGCGCATCTCGTTGTTGGTCGTGATGCTGGCCGCCTGGACGGTGGCCTCGACGGACGAGGTCTCGATGGAGTCACCGATCGTGACGACGCCGGCGAACTCGTCGAAGTGTCCGCGAACCTTGGCGGCGACGAGGTGGCGCGCGATGAACGACACGTTCGAGTGGGTCGGGTCGACGGTGTAGACGCCGGCGGGGGGAAGGACGGTGGTGGTGATGGACTGCGTGGTCATTCTGATCTCCTGTTGGGGGTTGGTACTTCTGGGGATACATCCAGTATAGTTGCCTTTACAACTATTTGTCAAGCAGTAATTTCGAGAGCAACTACATGCTATACTTGGCCCATGACGATCCAGCCGAGCGCGTGCCCCTCGGGCGATGAGAAGGTCGAGCTCTTCGGCCTGCTCTTAGAGACCAACGCCCGTCTGGCGCGCACGCTGGGCCTGGAGCTCGAGGCCGAGTGCGACCTGCCCCTCGCCTGGTTCGAAGTGCTCTTGCAGCTGCGCCGCGCCAGTGAGTCGCGCCTGAAGATGAACCAGATCGCCGACGCCATCGTGCACTCCACGGGCGGCACGACGCGCCTGATCGACCGGCTCGTCGAGGCCGGTCTGGTAGTGCGCGAGTCGTGCCCGTCGGACCGGCGCGCCATCTACGTCGCCATGACCAACGCCGGCGACGCCAAGCTCGACGAGGCCCTCGGGGTCCACCTGAGCTACCTCGACAAGAACCTCGCCGGACGCCTCAGCGCGACGGAACGCACGACGCTAGCCGGACTGCTCGTCAAGCTCAACGCGTCGGCCTAGATAACCCGCGTCACCCACACGCGGGCCGCGCGCTCGTCGTCGAGCTCGAGCGCCGTCCCCTCGCCCACGCCGCGCGTGGCCGCGACTCGCGTGGCGAGCACCTCGGCGGCGAGCGCCGCGTAGTCCTCGGCCAGGTCGTCGAGGCCCTCGAGGTGCAAGATGATGCGGTCGGCTACGTCAAAGCCCGACGCCTTGCGCAGTTCCTGGACCTGGCGCACCACGTCGCGCAGCAGGCCGCGTCGGCGCAGGTCGTCGGTGAGTGCGAGATCGAGCGCCACCACTTCGGCACCGTCGCGCGAGACGGCGAACCCGCCCTGGCCCTTGACGCGCAGCTCGATCTCCTCGGCACTGAGATCGAACGCGCCGCTCGAGAGCTCCACGCGCACCGTGGACCCCGACTCGAGGGCCGCCGCGCTCGCGGCCGCGTCGAGGGCGGCGAGCGCCGGGCGCAACTCCTTGACCGCCTCGCCCAGGCGCGGTCCGACCAAACGGAAGTTGGGCACTAACTCAAAGGACAGCACCTCGGCGAGCTCGGAGGTGAACTCGACCACGTCGACGTTGAGCTCGTCTTCGACGACCCCCGCCGGGGGCCGAGGGCTGCCCGCCGGAAGAAAGACCAGAGCGCGCGAGAGCGGCTGGCGGACCTTGACGCCGGCCTCGGCGCGCGCCGCGCGACCCAGGGAGGTGAGGCGCCGCGCGACGTCCATCTCCACTTCGAGGTCGACGTCGCAACGCGACGCGACGACCTCGGGCCAGTCGGCCAGATGGACCGACGCGTCCTCTTCGACTGCGAAGAGGTCGTGGTAGAGCCGGTCCGCGGTGAAGGGGCAAAAGGGCGCGAGCAGCAGGGTGACGCGCTGGAGGACCGCGAGCAGCGTCGCCTGGGCCGCCAGGGAGTCCCCGGCCGGGGCGTCGGGGTCGGTGCGCCAGAACCGGCGCCGGCTGCGGCGCACGTACCAGTTGGACAGTTCGTCGATGAACGCGGCCAGAGGACCCGTCGCCGAGAGGGGTTCGTAACCCTCGAGCGACGTCGTGACGATCTCGGTAACGGCCTCTAAGCGCGAAAGGATCCACCGGTCGATGACGGGACGCTCTTCCTCGAGAGGGATCGCGGGGTCCTCGGGATCGAAGCCGTTGAGTGACGCGTAGGTCGAAAAGAAGCTGAACGTGTTCCACAGCGTCGCCAGGGTCTCGCGCAGCGAGTGGTCGATGGCGCGCAGGCTCGCCCTCGTCGAAGTCCAGGGAGAGCCCTGGGAGAACATCCACCAGCGCAGCGGGTCGGCGCCGCGGGTGTTGAGCACGTCCCAGGGGTCGATCACGTTGCCGACCGACTTGGACATCTTGCGCCCGTTCTCGTCGACGATGTGGCCCAGGCACAGCACATGCTGATAGGGCGTCGCGCCGAAGACCAGCGTGTTGACCGCGAGCAGCGAGTAGAACCAGCCGCGCGTCTGGTCGATGGCCTCGGCGATGAACTGCGCCGGGAACTGCATCGCCTCGGCCGAACCCTCGACGTGGGGGTATCCCACCTGGGCCGCCGGCATGGCGCCCGAGTCGAACCACGCGTCAATCACCGGTTCGACTCGTCGGGCCTCGCCCGCACAGGTCGGGCACGTGATGAGGACCTCGTCGATGTTGGGACGGTGCGGGTCGAGCTCGGACAGGTCACGGCCCGCGAGGACCGAGAGCTCGGCGCGCGAGCCCACGCAGGTCAGGTGACTGTCTGCGCAGCGCCAGATCGGCAGCGGCGTGCCCCAGAACCGGTCGCGCGAGAGCGCCCAGTCGACGTTGTTGGCGAGCCACTCGCCGAAGCGCCCGTCGCGGATGTGCTGAGGGTGCCAGTCGATGGTGGCGTTCTCTGAGAGGAGCTTGTCCTTGAACTGGCTCGTCGCGATGTACCAACTGGGCTTGCCCCAGTAGATCAGCACCGTCGAGCAGCGCCAGCAGTGCGGCAGGGAGTGCACGTAGTCCATGCGGCGCATCAGAAGGCCGCGACGTTCGAGCTCGTCGTTGATGTCGTGGTTCGCCTCGCGCACGTTGCGACCCTCGAGCCAGGCGACGGCGCTCGTGAAGGCACCATCGGGGCCGACCGGGTTGAGCGTCGGCAGGCCGTTGGCCCGGGCGATCACGCGGTCGATCTCGCCGAAGGCCGGCGACTGGTGCACCAAGCCGGTACCGTCCTCGGTCGTGACGTAGTCGGCAGCGACCACGTAGCAGGCGTCCACGCCTTCGGGCAGGGCGACGTCGTCGAAGGGTCGCTGGTAGTGCACGCCGAGCAGGTCGGCGCCGGACACGGTGGCCTCGGCGCGCGCGCCCTCGCCGAAGACCGCCTCGACCAGGTCGGCCGCCACGACCACGCCGTCGACGACGGCGTAGGTGATCTCGGGGTTCACCGCGATGGCCACGTTGGAGAGCAACGTCCAGGGCGTGGTCGTCCACACCGCGAGGTGCGTCGCGCCGCCGAGGGCCGGACGATCGGCGGCGTCGGTGATCGCGAGCTTCACGTAGCAGCTCTCGTCGGTCTCGTCGGTGTAGACGCCGGGCTGGCCCAACTCGTGGCTCGAGAGCGCGGTGCCACAGCGCGGGCAGTACGGGACGACCTTCAAGTCCTCGTAGAGCAGCCCGCGATCGAAGAGCTGGCGGAGCTGCCACCACACGGACTCCACGTAGGAGGGGTGGAACGTGTAGTAGGCGTGCTCCATGTCGGTCCAGTAGCCGATGCGCGTGGTGAGCCGCTCGAATTCGCCGACGTAGGTCAGCACCGACTCGCGGCACAGGCGCGTGAACTCGGCGACGCCGACCTCGTCGACGATCGCCTTCTTGCCCGAGATGCCCAGCTGCTTTTCGACCTGCACCTCGACCGGCAGGCCGTGGGTGTCCCAGCCGGCGCGACGATCCACGAAGCGCCCGCGCATCGTCTGGAACCGGCAGAACAGGTCCTTATAGACCCGCGCCCACACGTGGTGCAGGCCCGGCATTCCGTTGGCCGTCGGCGGACCTTCGTAGAAGACCCAGGGCTCGGCACCGCGGCGCATCGCCATCGAGCGCGCGAACACGCTGTGCTCATCCCAACGGCGCAACTCGGCCTCTTCGATGGCCACGAAATCCAGGTCGGCACTGACGGGGCGAAACACGAGTTCTCCTTGTGAGTTAACCAATGGTACTGAACGGCCCGGTGGCGCTTCACCGGCCCTACGCTGGGACCGTGCTCGCCGTCGCCGTCGCCGTCGAACCCGTCACGTCACCCGGCGCCCTCTCGGTGATCTACTCGGCGCTCGACGAGCTCGCCCGGCGATATGGCCCTGGCGCGGACGCGGATCACCTCGACCTCGACGAGATGGTCGAGCCCCGAGGAGTCTTCGTCGTCGCCCGTGACGACTCTCACGTCGCGGGTGGGGTGGGCGTGCGCACCATCCTCGATCCCGATCGCCATACCGGCGAGGTCAAGCGGCTCTGGGTGCGCCCGGACCTTCGTCGCCAGGGCGTCGGCGCGGCGCTGATGGAAGCGGTCGTCGTCGCTGCGCGCGACATCGGCTTTCGCGACCTCTACCTCGAGACCGGGTTCCTCCAGCCCGAGGCGATCGCCTTCTACGCGGCGATCGGCTGGCAGCGCGTCGACGCGCTACCTGAGGGCGCGTTCTCCTATCCGACCTCGCACCGCTTCCACCTCGTGGTCTAGAAACGCTCGTCGAGCCAGTCGCTCGTCAGGTCCTCGAGCGAGTCGAGGACGAGGTCGGCCAGGGCGAAGGCGGCCTGGTCGCGATCCTCGGCGACCGGCACCGCGACCACGCTCATCTGAGCAGCCTTGGCCGCGATGACCCCCGCGGCCGAGTCCTCGAAGACCAGGCACGAGGGGGCCGCCACGCCGAGGGCGTGGGCCGCAGTCAAAAACACTCCGGGGTGGGGCTTGCCGAAGGGCTCGACGTCGGCCGAGTGGATGGTCGCGAATCGCTCGGTGAGACCGAAGTGGCCCAGGCAGCGCTCGATCAGCGCCTGCGGGGTGGAGCTGGCGAGCGCCACCGGTCCGCGCTCGCTCGCCAGGTCGATCGCGCGCACCGCGCCGGGCAGCAGACGGCCCACCTCCTCGACGAGGTCGCCCACGCGCGCGAGCAGCCGCGCCGTCACCTCGGCCACGCCTGCGCCCTGCCAGGGGTAGTGCGCGTACCAGTAGCGCACGACCTCCTCGACGTACATACCCTTGGTCGAGCGGCCCCCATCGTCGGCGAGAGGCACGCCGAGCCTGCCGAAGATCTCCACTTCGGCCTGGTGCCAGAGGATCTCCGAGTCGATCAGCAAACCGTCCATATCGAAGACGGTCGCTCGCAAAGTCACCGGAGCATCTTCTCACAGGCTCGCTACCGTGACGGAGTGCGCCTGCGAGACCTCGAACCCGGTGACGTCGACGCGGTGGTCCGTCGCGTGCGCGACGCCCTCGCAGATGACCACGCGCACAATCCCCTGATCTCGCCCGAGATCGATACCGCGACCCTGGCAGCGTCGCTGCGCGCGACGCGCGAGTCGTGCCTGGTCGCCGAGGAGGGTGACGCGATAGTGGGCCACCTCTACGGCGTGGTGCTGGCGGGTAGCGACGGCCGTAACGCCTGGACCGGACCCGACGGCTGGTCGGGGGCGAGCGAGGTGGCCTCGCGCCTGCGCGAAGCGGCGCACGAACGCTGGCGCGCGAGCGGTGTGCGTGCGCACCACGCGTGGGTCCGCGACGACCCAACGACCATCGCTGCCTGGCTAACGCAGGGCTATCGGGTCATGGACGTGCGCGGGCTACTCGCCCTCGGCGCGAGCGACGAGGGTGGTCTCGAACTCTGTCGCCGCAGCGACGTTGCGCTCGCGCTGCACTTCGATGCACTCATTGACGCGGCCAACGACGAGTCGCCCCCGCGCGGGCGCGCGCGACGCACGAGACGCCAGGCGCTGCACGAACTGCTCGAGGACCCCGACACCACCCAGTACGTCTTCGAGCGAGACGGCATGGCACTCGCCCAGTGCATTGCCTTCGCGCTCGAGCCCACCCGGGCCACGCCGCTGCGCACGCTGCACCTGAGTGCGGTGGCGGTCGAGCCGGCCGCACGACGACAGGGGCTCGCGCGCGGCCTCGTGGAAGCGGTCCTCATCGAGGGCGCGTCGCAAGGCTTCACCCACGCCCAGGTCACCTGGCGACCCAACAACGAGGCGGCGTCGCACCTGTGGCGCGCGATGGGCTTTCGCCCCACCTACGCGCACCTGGTTGCGATGCTCTAGCTGAGAGCGGCCTCGATCGCGGCGGTGAGAATCGGGTCCTCGGGGGTCACCGTCGGCGCGAAGCGCTGGATCGTGCCGTCGGGGGCGATGAGGAACTTCTCGAAGTTCCAGCGCACGTCGCCGCTGTAGCCGTCGGCGTCCTCGATCTCGACGAGTTCGGCGTAGATCGGGTGGCGGCCCTCGCCGTTCACGTCGATCTTCTCGTACATCGGAAACGAGACGCCGTAGTTGGTCGCGCAGAACGTCGCGATCTCCTCGGCGCTGCCGGGCTCTTGTTCACCGAACTGGTTACAGGGAAAGCCCACGACCGAAAAGCCCCGGTCGCGGTAGCGCTCGTGCAGCGCGACGAGACCTTCGTACTGAGGGGTCAGTCCGCACTGGGAGGCGACGTTGACGACCAGAACACTGCGGTCGCGGTGCTCGGCCAGCGAACTGGGTTCGCCGGCGAGGGTGTTGACGGGGATGTCGTGAAGTGTCATGTGCCGACCCTAACGGGAGAATTTCGACGTCGCCCTAGGCTGAGCTCGTGAAGGCCCTGGTCCTCGAGAACGGCGAGCTGTCCCTGCAGACCCGACCCGATCCGCGCGCTGAAGCGGGCGAGGTGGTCATCGCCGTGGCCGCGGCCGGCGTCAACGCGGCCGACCTACTCCAACGCCAGGGCGTGTACCCGCCGCCGCCGGGCTGGCCGGTCGACGTGCCGGGACTCGAACTCGCCGGCGTGGTCGAACAGATCGGTGAGGGGGTCGACGCCTCGCTTCTGGGACGACGCGTGTGCGCCATCGTCGGCGGCGGCGCCCAGGCCACCCGCTGCGTCGTGCCCGCCGCCCACCTCATCGCCGTGCCGGACACCGTCGAGTGGACCGAGGCCGGCGCCATGGCCGAGGCGGTACTCACCGCCCACGACGCGCTGGTCGGCCAGGCCCACCTCGAGCGCGCCGAACGCGTCGTCATCTCCGGCGCCGCGGGCGGCGTGGGGGTGGCAGCGGTGCAGATCGCCCACTCGCTCGGCGCGCACGTCATCGCGGTCACGCGCGACGTGAGCCATCACGAGCAGCTCCTAGCTCTCGGGGCCGACGAGACTGTCACCGTCGAGGACGTGGCTCGACTCGCCCCCATCGACGCGGTGCTCGAACTGGTGGGAGCGGCCCACCTCGAGCGAGTCCTCGCCGTCACAGCCGCGCACGCGCGCGTGGTCGTGATCGGCGTGGGAGCGGGATCCAAGGCCACGATCGATCTGCGCCTCGTCATGGGTCGGCGCCTGATCCTCACCGGTTCGACGCTTCGTGCGCGCAGCCACGACGAGAAGGCCCGCGTGGTCGCGGCGGGCACGGATTGGCTGGCCGAGCGCTGGCGTCGCGGCGAGGTCACGATGCCCATTGCCCATCGATTCGACCTGGCCGACGGGCCGAGCGCCTACGCGGCCTTCGCCCAGCGCGGCAAGTTCGGCAAGATCGTCCTCACGACCGACCTCGCCTAGATGGACGTCCCCCTCCCCCACCCGTCACGGCTGTCGCCGAGTGACACGAACTACGCGGCGATCATCAACGCCCACGAGGCCGCGGTGCACGCCGGCGAGCTGCTCTACCGCGATCCCGCGACGGGCCTGTACGTTCTCACTGTGCTCGCCCACCTCGAACGGGGATCGTGCTGTACGCAGGGCTGTCGTCACTGCCCCTACGTCGAGGCCTAGGCGATCGCCAGCGCCTCGTCGAACTGACCGAGGTGGTGCCGGTCGACGTTCACCATGACGAAGATCACAACGGCGGAAACACCCAGGACCAGGGCGCCGAAGCGAAAGGCCACGTCGAAGCCGTGCACCTGGGCCAGCACGTGGTCCAGACGCGCGCTGCTCGCCGGTGACGAGCGCACCAGGTACGTCCCGTAGGCGGTGGCGCTCGAGACCGCGATCGTGTTCTGGATCGCGGTGCCAAAGGAGCCGCCCAGCTGCTGGGCCGTCGACAGGACGGCCGAGGCCGCGCCGGTGTCGCGCGGGGCCACGTTGAACAGCGCCATCGACGAGAGACTCACGAAGACCAGCCCGAGGCCGAGGCTGGCCACCACCATGGCCGGCATCACGTGGACCGCGTAGCCGCTGGTCGGAGTGACGTAGGAGAGGAACCACAGTCCGCCCGCCGCCATCAGGGCCCCCACTGTGGCGAGGGGCCGCGGGCCCACTCGCGGCAGCAGCTGGCTCGCGGTCACGGCCGAGATGATGATCCCCACCGAGAAGGGCATGAAGACGAGCCCGGTCTTGACCGCCGAGTAGTGGTGGACGTCCTGGAAGTAGAAGGTCATGAAGAGGAACATGCCCATGAGGGCCATCGCCACGAGGATCTGAGCGAGGAACGACCCGCCGCGCACCCGGTCAGTCAGCAGTCGCAGCGGCAAGAGCGGCTCACGCCGGCGCGCCTCGATCACGAAGAACACCCCCAAGAGCACGGCACCGGCCGCGATGAAGGGCCAGGCCCCGCTGGATCCCCACCCGTCGGTGGAGGCCTTGAACACGCCGTAGACGACGCTCACCATGCCGGCGGTGGCGCTGAGGGCCCCGGGCACGTCGTAGTGGGGATGTCCCTCGACCTTGGACTCGTGGATGTTTGGTGCGGCGAGGATCAGGGCGAGGATCGCCATCGGCGTGTTGACGAAGAGGCACCAGCGCCACGAGAAGTACTGGGTCAAGAGCCCGCCGGCGATCAAACCGATCGCCGCGCCGACACCTGAGAGGGCGCCGTAGACACCGAAGGCGCGGGCTCGTTCGCGCGAGTCGGTGAAGGTCACTGAGATCAATGAGAGTGCCGCCGGCGCGAGCAGCGCGCCGAAGACGCCCTGAAGCGCTCGCGCCGAATAGAGCATCGCCTGGTTCAGGGCGAAGCCCCCCAGCAACGACGCGCCGGCGAACCCCGCGAGCCCAATCATGAAGGCCTTCTTTCGGCCCATGTAGTCACCGATGCGCCCGCCGAGCAGGAGGAATCCGCCGAAGGTCAAGGTGTAGGCGGTGACCGCCCATTGATAGTCCTTGGGCGCGATGTTCAGTCCGCCCATCGAGACGGGCAGCGCCGCGTGCGGCAGGGCGATGTTGACGATTGAGGCGTCGAGCACGACCATCAGCTGGGCGATGGCGATCACGAACAGCGCGTACCAGCGCCGCGGATCGGCCGCGTCACCAGGCGTGGCCTTCTCAATGAGTATGGACATGAACGAACCCCCTCCGCCAGTATTGCCGGTGCGCTGCACCCTTTCGGGTACTTAGCGACATCTGACAACTTGAACGGGTTAGAGGTACGCCTCGAGTGCTGTGTGGGTCAGGCCGTGCGCCTCAGCGACGGGACCGTAGGTGATCGCACCGTTGACAACGTTCACGCCCTCGGCGAGAGCGGCGTCCGCCGCCACTGCGTCGCGCCATCCCTTGTTGGCCAGCTCGAGCGTGTAGGGCAGCGTGGCGTTGGCCAGCGCGTACGTCGACGTGTTGGGCACGGCACCGGGCATGTTGGCTACGCAGTAGAAGATGGAACCGTTGACTTCAAAGACCGGGTCCGAGTGCGTGGTGGGGCGCGTCGCCTCGAAGCACCCGCCCTGGTCGACGGCGATGTCAACGAGGACCGAGCCCGGCTTCATCTGGGCGACGAGGTCGTTACTGACGAGCTTGGGGGCCTTGGCGCCCACGACAAGCACTGCGCCGATGACGAGGTCGGCGTCGACGCAAGCCTCCTCGATGGCGTGCGTCGACGACGCGATCGTCTGGACGCGCCCGTCGAAGTGGTGATCCAGCGCGCGCAGGCGTTCGAGATTGCGGTCGAGGATCTTCACGTTGGCGTGCAGTCCGACGGCGAGCGTGGCCGCGGACAGGCCCGACACGCCCGCGCCGATCACGACGACGTTGGTCGGCGCCACGCCCGGCACGCCGCTGATGAGAGCGCCGCGTCCACCGCCCGGACGCATCAGGTGATACGAGCCCACCAGCGGCGCCATGCGACCGGCCACCTCGCTCATGGGAGCGAGCAGCGGCAGCGAGTTGTTCGCGAGGCGCACCGTCTCGTAGGCGATCGACACGTTTGACGCCGCCATCAGCGCGTCGGTGCACTCGCGCGAGGCGGCCAGGTGCAGGTACGTGAAGAGGATCTGGTTGGGGTGGGCCTTGAGCCGCTCGTACTCGGGAGCGATCGGCTCTTTCACCTTGAGAAGCAACTCGGCCTGCGCCCAGACGTCGTCGGCGCTGTCGACGATCGTCGCGCCCGTCGCCACGTAGTCGTCGTCGGCGATGGACGAGCCCACGCCGGCGCCGCGCTCGACCAGGACGCGATGTCCCGCGACGACGAGCTCGCGCACACCGGCCGGGGTCAGCGCCACACGGTGCTCGTCGGTCTTGATTTCTTTGGGTACTCCGATGATCATCGTTGATCGCTCTTTCTGCTCACTGCGCTTGGGAGGCTCTACGCCTCGATGTTGTGCATCACGTGCTTGATGCGGGTGTAGTCCTCGAAGCCGTAGACCGAGAGGTCCTTGCCGTAGCCCGAGCTCTTGAAGCCCCCGTGGGGCATCTCGGCGACCAGGGGGATGTGGGTGTTGACCCACACGCAGCCAAAGTCAAGGTCGCGGGTCATGCGCATGGCCCGGCCGTGGTCCGCGGTCCACACCGAGGAGGCCAGCCCGTAGTCCACGCCGTTGGCGAATTCGAGCGCCTGAGCCTCGTCGGAGAACTTCTGGACCGTTATCACGGGCCCGAAGATCTCGCTCTGGATCATCTCGTCGTCCTGGTGCAAGTCGGCGACGACCGTGGGGGCGATGAAGTAGCCCGCGTCGCCGACGCGCTCGCCGCCGGCCACCACGCGCGCGTGGGCGGGGCGCCGCTCGAGGAACCCCGTGACCCGCTCGAACTGGTTGACGTTGTTCACCGGTCCGAAGAGGGCGTCCTGGTTGTCGGGATTGCCGATGGTGGTGTTCTTCGCCTGCTCGGCGAGGGCGTCGACGAAGTCTGCGTAGGCGTGGTCTGCAACCAGCACGCGCGTGGCCGCGGTGCAGTCCTGGCCGGCGTTGAAGTAGCCGGCGATCGTGATGGCCTCGGTGGCCGCGGCGATGTCGGCGTCGTCAAAGACCACAACCGGCGCCTTGCCGCCGAGCTCGAGGTGCACGCGCTTCAAGGTCTGCGACGCCGAGCGCGCTACCTCCATGCCCGCGCGCACCGATCCGGTGATCGAGGCCATCGCCGGGATCGTGTGCTCGACGAGCGCGCGGCCCGTGTCGCGGTCCCCGCAGACGACGTTAAACACACCGGCCGGCAGATGCTCGGCCATCAACTGCGCCATGTAGAGGATCGACGCCGGCGTGGTGTCCGAGGGCTTGAGAACCATCGTGTTGCCGGCGGCCAGCGCCGGGGCCCACTTCCAGACCGCCATCATCATCGGATAGTTCCACGGCGTCACCGCCGCGCAGACCCCCACGGGCTCGCGGCGCACGTAGCTCGTCATCCCGGCCATGTACTCAGTGGCCCCGCGTCCCTCGAGCAGGCGCGCGGCGCCAGCGAAGAACCGGATCTGGTCGACCATCGGGGGGATCTCCTCGGCCATGGTAACCGCGATGATCTTGCCCGTGTTCTCGGCTTCGATGGCCACGATCTCCTCGGCGTGGGCCTCGATGGCGTCAGCGATCTTGAGAAGCATCAGGCTGCGCTGAGAAGGCGTCGTACGCCGCCACGACCTAAAGGCCGAAGCGGCGGCGGCGAGGGCGGCGTCGACGTCACTCGCGTCCGACACCGGGGTCTCGGCGAATGCCTCGCCGGTCGCCGGATTGATCAGTTCGACGTACTTGCCGGACTTCGGCGCAACGGACTGTCCTCCGATGAAGTTCTCTAGGCGACGCATGATTCCCTCCTTGTGACCGGCTCCACCGGTGTGACAACAGCCACTCTTACAGGTCTGCGCGGGCCCGCGCAAACCCTCAAAGATGGAAAAAGTACTTGACAGGGCGATTGACGACGCATTCCGTCGTCTGGAGGCCCTATACTGTCCCTATCCGCAGCCACGGGGCCAACGGCTACCGAGCGGGGAGAAACCAATGCCAGGACCTTCGTCACCACGCCAAACCAAGACGGGCGAGCGCAACCTCGACGTCACCACGGCGCCGGGTGGTCTTGACGCGATCGATCGACAGATCATCAGTCACCTCCAGCGAGACGGTCGCCGCCCCTACGGGGCGATCGCAGAGGACGTGGGTCTCTCCGAGGCGGCGGTGCGTCGGCGCGTACAGCGCCTCAAGGACGCCGGCGTGATGCAGATCGTCGCCATCACCGACCCACTGCAGTTGGGCTTCGGTCGAGAGGCGCTCGTTGGCATTCGCTGTCACGGCGACGTGCGCCTCGTCGCCGACAAGATCGCGGCGATCGACGAAGCGAACTACGTGGTCATGACCGCGGGGAGCTTTGATCTGATCGCCGAGCTGATCGCCGTCGACGACAACGCGCTCGTTCACCTTCTCAATGACTCGATCCGCTCAATCCCGGGCGTGACCGAAGTTGAAACCTTTCTGTATTTGAAACTTTCAAAGCAGACCTATGCATGGGGGACCAAATGACAATCCACGAAATGATTACGGACGGCATCACCGTCACGAATCCCGAACACGAGAGCCATACGTTCTCGGAGAGGGCTCGACGCAACCTCTGGCTGCAGATGTCGCGCATGGGTTCGTACTCCGAGACCAACGAGATTCCGATCATGGTCCGCGGAGAGGGAACGTACGTCTACGACGCCAACGGCACCCGCTACTTCGACGGCCTGTCGGGACTCTTCACCAACTCGCTCGGCCACGGACGCACTGACATCGGTCAGGCCGCCGCGAAGCAGATCGGCGAGCTGGGATTCTTCCCGCTGTGGACCTACGCCCACCCGCGGGCCATCGAGCTGGCCGAGAAGATCGCCAGTCTGACTCCCGGCGACCTCAATCGAGTCTTCTTCACCACTGGTGGCGGCGAAGCGGTCGAGAGCGCCTGGAAGCTGGCCCGCCAGTACCACCGACTGCGCGGCGACACCGATCGCTACAAGGTGATCAGTCGTGACGTGGCCTACCACGGCACGACGATGGGTGCACTCACCATCACGTCGCTCGACGCGTACCGCAAGCAGTTCGAACCGCTCGTTCCTGGTGCGGTCAAGGTGCCGACGACGAACTTCTACCACGCGCCCGAGCACGCCGACGACTACGAGGCGTTCGGCCTGTGGTCGGCCAACCAGATCGAAGAGGCAATCCTGCGCGAGGGTCCCGAGACCGTCGCCGCCGTCTTCCTCGAGCCGGTTCAGAACGCCGGAGGCTGCTTCGTGCCGCCGCCGGGCTACTGGCAGAAGGTGCGAGAGATCTGCGACCGCTACGGCGTCGTCCTCGTCTCGGACGAGGTCATCTGCGGCTTCGGGCGACTCGGCGAGTGGTTCGGCTCGATCAAGTACGACTACGTGCCCGACATCATCACGGTGGCCAAAGGAATCACCGCTGGTTACGCGCCCCTCGGCGCGATGATCGTCTCGGACCGCCTCTACGAGCCCTTCATGGACGAGGACGCGTTCATGCACGGCTTCACCTGGGCGGGACACCCCGTCTCGTGCGCGATCGCCCTCAAGACCATCGAGATCCTCGAGACCGAGGGCGTGATCGAGAACGTACGAGCCAACGAGGACTACTTCCGCGACAGCCTGAACGGCCTGCGCGAGATCCCCATCGTGGGCGACGTGCGCGGCACCGGCTACTTCTGGGGCATCGAGCTCGTCAAGGACCAGTCGACCAAGGAGACCTGGCAGGGCGAGGACGCCGAGCGGCTGCTGCGCGGCTACGTCTCGCCCGAAATGTTCCGCCGAGGGCTGATCTGCCGCTCCGACGACCGTGGCGACCCGGTCGTGCAGCTGGCACCGCCGCTCATCTCGACTCGTGAGGACATCGACTTCATGGTGAACACGTTGCGCGACGTCTTCACCGGAGCCACGAAACTCGTCTGACGTGCAACCACCGCGCTCGCTGTGGTGGTCAACGATCCCTGACGTCGCGTCGCGGAGCCCGCTAGCCGGGCACCGCGACGTGGACGTCGCGATCGTCGGCGGCGGCTTCACCGGTCTGTGGACGGCCCGAGAGCTGCTGCGGCGCGACCCGTCACTGCACGTCGCCGTCGTCGAGGCCCACGTGTGCGGATTTGGCGCCTCGGGACGAAACGGGGGCTGGGCGTCGGCGCTCTATCCCCAGGCGGCCGCGACCGTGATCGCCGACCACGGTCGCGACGCCTACGACCACCTGCGCCACGTTCTCCAGCACGCCGTCGGCGAGCTGGGCCGTGCCGCCGCCGAGGACGACATCGACGCCGACTTCGTCCACGGCGGCACCCTCTACGCCGCCCGCACCCACGCCCAGGTCGAGCGTCTGCGCGCCGAGGTCGACCACGCCCGTCAGATCGGCGTGAGCGAGGCCGACCTGGCCTGGCTCGATCGCGAGGAGTTCGCCGAGCGCCTCACCATCACGGGCGCGCGCGGCGGCACGTTCTCGCCCCACTGCGCGCGCCTCAACCCGGCACGTCTCGTGCGCGGTCTCGCCACGGCCGTCGAGCGCCTCGGGGCAACCATCTACGAGCGCTCACCGGTCACGCGAATCGAGCCCGCCGACCGCCACGGCGACGCGGTCGTCGCGACCGCCCACGGGTCGCTGCACGCGCGCTACGTCGTGCGCGCGACCGAGGGCTACACGCCCACCGTCGCCCGGCAGCGTCGGCGCGTGGTACCCCTCTACTCGTTGATGATCGCCACCGCACCCCAATCAACTGACTTCTGGGAATCGGTGGGGCTCGCCCACTACGAGACCTTCGCCGACGCGCGACACGTCGTGATCTACGGCCAGCGCACCAGCGACGACCGGATCGCCTTCGGTGGCCGCGGCGCCCCGTACCACTTTGGTTCGACCGTCGAGGCGCGCTTTGACATGAACGACCGCGTCTTCGGCCTGCTCGAGTCGACCCTCCAGGAACTCTTTCCCGGCCTCGACGCCGAGGTGACGCACCGCTGGGGCGGGCCGCTCGCCATGCCACGTGACCACTCCCCCTACGTCGAGATCGACCACCACCGCGGACTCGCCGCGGCCGGCGGCTACACCGGCGACGGCGTCGTGCTGAGCCACGTGTGCGCGACGGCGCTCGCCGACCTCATCGTGGATCCCGACGCCGACACGGCCCACACGCGTCTGCCCTTCGTGAACCACGT
Source organism: Actinomycetes bacterium (assembly GCA_021790675.1). Classification (GTDB taxonomy): domain Bacteria; phylum Actinomycetota; class Acidimicrobiia; order Acidimicrobiales; family RAAP-2; genus RAAP-2. Next base: position 14,407 of record JAJYGN010000035.1, on the reverse strand, counting down.
GAACCGCAACTGGGAGGTCGAGCCTCTTCGCTGGCTGGGCATCAACCTGGGGCTCGCCGCCGCCACGGTGGCCGATCGCAGCGAGAACCGCGAAGGTCACGTGAGTCGCGCGAGCGCGCTGGTGGCGCGCCTCTTGCATTGACTACTTGAGGATGTTCACCGCGCGCGCCGCGACGACCGCCACGGTGACGAGAGAGACCAGCGCCTCACCCGCGAAGAGGACCTTCGCGCGCGCACTCAGGGGCATGGCGTCGGCCGGGGCGAAGCTCGAACCGTTGGCAAAGGACGTGTAGAGGTAGTCGATGAATCGCGGCCGCCAGGTGGGTGGCGCCAGCGAGGGATTCTCCATCTGGGGGAACTGGATGTCGGGCCAACCCGCTGAAGACCCCGCGCGCAGGTGCGGACCCCCGCGGTCGATCTCCCAGAACCAGAGCCCGTAGACGATCACGTTCGTCAGCCACACCGCGATCGCGGAGTAGATCAGGTTGCGGCCCTGTGAGACGTTCGTGTTGAGCAACTCGTGCACCAGCAGAGCCATCGACACGACGTTGGCGAGTGTGATGACGGCGATGAGAAACAGGGTCAATCGCCGAACCGACGGGGCCTCACTGGGCTGACGGTGGCGACGCATCGAGAGCGGAATGAGCGGCAAGACGATCAGGATCGGCAGCAGCCAGCGCGGTCCCACCACCAGTCGATGGGGCAAGACCACGTAGAGGGCCGCGCAGACGACCAACGCGAGCGACGCCGGCCACCGCGGTTCGGGGTGGACCTCGTCGTTCACGGGCTAGTTGATCTGGACCCGGCCCAGCGAGGCGATCGCCCCCGGGCGTAAGAAGGCCCCGAGCGGCGACGGCCCGAAGACGCGCGACAACAGTGCGGGATCGAGCGTCTTGACCTGCGACGCGGGCGGCGCCGTGATGTGGGCGGGCTGGTTGTAGGAGAGGACCGTCGCCGAGATCGACGCGCGGCTGTGCGGCGAGGACACCGCGAAGCTGGACGAGACGAGCTCGCCCTGGCTGCCGGTCGTGATCGTGAAGGTCACGTCGGCCTTGCGCGGCAGTGACAGGGGCAACGAGCTCGGCATCGAGATGTCCACCGCGTTGCGGTGGAAGCGATACGTGGTCAGGTAGCCCGAAGTGGTCACTGACTTCGAGGTGAAGCCGCTGATGAGAGCGACGTCGGGCTTGGTCATCTCCAGGGACAGCCCGTAGAGGGAGGGCGGCGACGTCTTCATCGCGAGCCAGGGCGCGCCGGCGATCGTCGACAGATTGGCGAGGCCCACGTAGAGGTGCTTCTTCACCAATCGCAGATCGACTCCCACGGTGGAAAAAGCCATCGGCACGTTGAGCTGGGCGTCCACGGCGTTGGTCGCGAAGTTCACGTTGAGCATCCCGGTCACGTCGTATTGCTGACCCGCGGAGATCGTGAGTGCCAACTGGGCCGAGTGCGGCGGATATCCGTTCAGGGCCAGGGGATCCCTGGTCGGGCTGCCGGGCGTGGAGTCCGTGGCAGCGATCACGACGCCGGTAACGGTGAGGGCGACGGCCACCACGGCGAGAAGGATTGACGCTGCACGAGATGACACGGCCATTGCCCCACCCTACCGGTCAGGCCGGGGCCCAATCCTGGATCAAAAGCGACGCGGCTCGTCCAAGAGCCGGCTGAGAAGCTCATGGGCGATGTTGCGTCCGCTCGCGATGAAGCCGATGCGCGACGCGGCGTCGCCGACCAGGTTGGTCGCGATCGCGGCGTAGGGGGTGCTCGCCGATCCTTCGAGGACGAGGCCGTTCGTCTCGGCGCCTTCGCGCACGGCCGCGCGGATCTCGATCTCGGGCACCAGCACCAGGCGCACCCCGTGGGTGGCGATGATGTCGTTGGTCACGGCGCCTTCGTCGCCCCCGCCCGCCAGTCCGTCGGCGATCGTCGCGTGGTGCACCACCTCGGACATCGGCGTCCCGCGCAGCACGTGGTACATCGCCGCGCTCTCTTCGGGCTGCACGCCGGTGACGACGACGTCGCCGCGTCCGTGCTCGTCGCGCGAGATCAGCACGCCCGAGATGAGCCCGCCCCCGCCGACCGGCACCACCAGGTGCTCGATGTCTGGTGCCTGCAGAATCAGCTCGTCAAAGACCGTCGCCTGACCGGCGATCACGTGTGGGTCGTTGAAGGGCGAGATGTAGTGCAGCGAGCGCTGCGCGGAGAGTTCCATCGCGTGGGCCTGGGCCTCGTCGTAGGAGGAACCGTGCTGAATGAGTTCGATGTCGTAACGGCTCAGCTTCTTGACCTTGGCCGCCGACGCATTCGCCGGGACCACGACGGTCGCGCGCACGCCGAGCAGCGACGAAGCGTGCGCGATACCGAGTCCGTGATTGCCCGCCGAGGACGTGATCACCGCTCCGGCGGGGTCCTCGCGGTGCGCGGCGCTGATCGCGGCCAGCGCACCGCGGATCTTGAACGAGCCCGTCACCTGCAGGCCCTCGAGCTTGGCGTAGACCCGTCGGCCGCGAATGTTGATGGCGACGCTCGGCGTGGGCGTGAGGTACTGGGCGACGACTCGGCGCGCAGCCTCGAGATGGTCGGACGTGGGTGGTTGAACAGATCGAATCATGTTTCCTCTCGTCCGACATTAGCCCTGGCCACCTGGGTGCCATTCCAACCCGCCGGTAATGTCGACGCGTGCACGCGCTCTCTGGTGATGTTCTCGTTGCGGCACTCGCGTACGTCGGCACGATGGTCGACGACTACTTCGCCTTCGCCGCCCAACTCGCAGTGACACCCGCCGCACGGCACCGTCGCGTGGCCTGGGCCCAGGTGCTCGGCGTGGGCGCTCTCGTGGGAATCGCGGCCGCGGTGGGTTCGGCGCTCTCTGCCGTCCCCCTGCGCCTGGTGGGCGTACTCGCCATCGCGCCCTTTGCGCTGGCCGTGCACGCGTGGCGTCGGCGCGACGAACCCTCACGCGAGCAACACCGGCGCGGGGCGGCGACGACGTTCCTCGCGACGCTCGCCCTGGGTGGCGACAACGTCGCGGTGTGGACTCCACTGCTGCGCGCCACCGGCGTCATCGGCGCCCTCGCGATGCTCGCCACCTTCGCCGTCCTCGAGTTCGCCTTCGTGACGTCGGCCCAAGCCCTCGCCGCGCGAGCGAGCGTCGTCGCATGGGGTGCGCGCCACTCGTCGCGTCTCGTGCCGATCGTCTACGGCGCGCTCGGCGTGTTGATCCTCTTCGAGTGCCACACCCTGTAACCAGGGGCGACCACTAGCCTCTACGTAATGCCCGCGTCCCCAGAGCAGACCCTGCGTCGGCTCACGCTCATCGTGGCCCTGCAGTGGACCGGGGCCACATTGGGGCTCCCTTTGCTGCCGCTCTTCCTCGAGCACCGAGGAGGCACGCCGAGTGTGATCGGCGTGATCCAGGCGTCGTTCTTCATCGCCGGCGTGGCCACGCAATACCTGATGGGTCACGTCGCCGACCGCTTCGGTCGCCGGCGCATCCTCATCACCAGCCTCGTGGTCTACGGCTTCGCGTCGATGACCTATCTCCTGCCGTTGCACGCGCCCTGGTTCGCCTTGACGCGTGTCTTCCAGGGCGCGTCGGCGAGCGCCTTCGAGGTCGCGGCGCTCTCGGCGGTCTCGGCGCTCTTTCCCGAGGCGCGCCGCGGCCGCGCTATCTCGCGCATCCTCGCCGCCCAGCTCTTCGGCGTCGCGATCGGTCCGCTGATCGGCGTAGCGGTGAACGTGAACGCCCTCGGTTGGGCCTTCTTCGTCACCGGCCTCATCAGCCTCGGCGCGGCGCTGCGCTCAACCCACCTCGACCTCGGCGAGTCGGACTTCACGTCGGGTCCGCTCATTCGCCTGCGCTGGAACCGACAGCTCGTCGGCGCCCTCGTCGCCGCGAGCGCCAGCGGCATGACGGTGGGCGTCTACGAGGCGTGCTGGACCCTCCTGATGCACGCGCACCACGCCTCGACGCTGCAGATCCGCCTCAGCTGGACGATGTTCGCCGTCCCCTGGGTGGCCCTGAGTCGCGTCGGCGGCTGGCTCGCCGACCACGCCAATCGCCGCGCGATCGCCCTGATCGGCCTCTTCAACGGCGCGTTCTTCCTCGCGCTCTACCCGCACATCCACTCCAACGTGGCCCTCGTGAGCTTGGGCTCCCTCGAGGCCGTCGCCACGTCACTGTCGATGCCCTCAGTGTCCTCGCTGCTCACCCAGGGCGCCCACGACCGCGAGCTCAGTCGCCGCCAGGGGCTGTCTTCGACCGCGAGCACGGCGTCGCTCGCCCTGGCCGCCGCATTCTCGGGCGTGCTCTTTACCAAGGACCCGGCGCTGCCCTTCACGCTGGTCGCCATCACGTCGGCCACGCTGGCCTCCACCACCCTGTGGTGGTGGAGGAGCGTCCACGGTCGGGTCTCGGTCTAGCGGACTACTTCTTCCAGATCTGGTCCCAGCGGGTCGATCCGCCGTCGGGGTTCAGGCAGCGCGTGACTCCGTCGCCGGCCGTGGCGAACGCCCAGTTCTGGACGTTCGTGCGCGCGGCCCACGCGGTGACGAGGGTGTTGAGGAACAGGTACGGAATGTCCTTGGCGAAGCGCGCGTTCACCGTGGCCCAGGCCCCCTTGTAGGCGGCGCTGTTGGGCTTGGACGCGAGGGCCTTGAGCATCGAACCCTCGATGACCGGGTCGCCCTGGTGCGCGAAGTTCACCGCTCCCGCGATGAAAGTACCCGCGGGCAGCGCCGACAGCCCCATCCCACCCTGGGTAAGCGGGGTGGTCGCCGGCTGAGAGTTCCACCACACGTAGTTGATCGAGGGGTCCACCCCGCCGAACTGGTTCCACGAGGAGCAGTCGTACTCGCCCAGGATCACGTTCTGGATGAGCTGGGACTGCGTCGAGGGCCGCGGGGTCACCGTGATGCCGATCGCGCCCAGCTGCTGCTGGATGAACGCGAAGAGCTTCTGCTCCGAGGAGCTGCCCGAGACGATGTCGATGACAAATCCCACCTTGGAGACGCCGTTCTTGGCCTTGTAAGCCTCGACCAAGGACTTGGCCTTCTTCGGGTTGAACGCCGGGTACTTGGGGTTGCGGTAGTACTGCGAACTCTTGCGATAAACGCCGTCGGCGACCGCGCCGACACCCCCGGCGATCACCTTCTGGTACGCGGTGCGATTGATCGCCATCGCGCACGCGTGACGGATCGACACGTCGTTCAGCACCGGCTTGAGCTTCGTGTTCCACGACAGCGTCGAGGGGTCCACGGCCCCCAGGGTTCCCATCCAGTCGGCCATCTGCACCTGTTGGGGCACGGGTTGGCCCTGCATCAGGTACGACAGCGCGCCCGGCACGCCGGCGCCGGCGAACTCACCGGCCCAGGCGAAGTACTGGTTCATCGTGCCCGTGGTGTTGACGATCAGGCAGTTGACCGACGGGTCGAGCGGGTCGTTCACGTCCGTGCGGTACGTGATGCCCTTCATGTGCTTCAGTGCCGCCACGCTCGCGCCGTCCTGGGTGAGGATCATGTCAACCTGGCCCGACTGCAGGGCCTGGTTGCGCGTCGGGTCGTCGGGGATCGTGTGAAAGCTGATCCCGTCGAGGTAGGGCAACTGGCGGTTGTGCGCGTCGGCGCGCCAGTAGTTCTTGTTCTTCTTGAAGTTCGACTGGTAGCCCACCTGCCACGAGGTGACGACGAAGGGGCCGGTCCCAAGCGGATTGCCGGTATAGCCCTTCACCAACGAGCTCGGGTGGGCCATGTAGGCGGTCTGCTGCTCGCTCAGCGCGCTGATCGGGAACGTCGAGAACGGTATGACCAGGTTGAAGACCACCGTGTAGGTGTCCGTAGCTGTCACCTTGGCGATGATCGGACGGATCGCTGTGCCGACCGTCGGGTCGGCGGCCGCAGCGTTGAAGTTGGCCACAACGATGTCCGCATTAAAGGGATCGCCGTTGCTGAAAGTGACACCCTGGCGTAATTTCACCGTCCACACCGTGTAGGAGGAGTTCGGCGTCGCCGACAGGGCCAGCATCGGCACCCACGTCTTGCCGTTCGCCGACGCGACGAACAGTGCGTCATAGAGTGCATTCGCGACACAAAAGCCCGACGCGTCCATCTTGCCCTGAGCCCCGTTGAAATTGTGGTAGTTCGGCACGTCGGAGATCAGTCCGACCTTGAGCGTGCCGCCCATCTTCGGCCTACCGGAATTGATACCCGTCGCGGCGCTCGCGAAGTCCGCGACGAGCCCGTCGACAACGGTTCCGGCCATCGCCACCCCACCGATGGTCGCCGCCGAGTGCGTCAAGAACCTGCGACGATCCACAGTTGCGGACATATTCCCCCACTTTCACCGAGAACCAGTCCCCCCCGGTTCTCCTGCGCAACTTAGCAAGAACCTCTATTCGCGCACGGTCACGGATTCGGAGAATGATCTCAGCAAGCCACACAACGAACCCGGGTGTCGCCACCCGGGTTCGTTGCCGTTGGGGGATACTGCGAAATGATCTAGTCGCCAAGTCCCGAGGTCACGCTCGCCGCGACGCCCGCACCGACACCGAACTGGGACTGACCGTCACCCTGGGACTGACCGTCACCCTGGGACTGGCCGTGGCCGTGGCCGTGGTCGTGGCCAACTCCGAGGCCAACTCCGAGACCAAGTCCGAGGCCGAGGCCGTGGCCGTGGCTGTCACCGTGGACGTCTCCGTGGGCCTCTTCGCCCAGCGCCAGTCCGACACCCTGGTTGTTGTCGTCGCCCTGACCGTTCTCATCGCCCGATGTCGTGGCGCTCGGGCTCAGGCCGACCGAGAGAGCGTTGAACGTACCCGACGTCAGCTCCACGCCCAGAGCCCCGACGTAGGAGCCCACCTGCACATCCGCGACGCTGGCGCTCGATCCCTGCAGGTAGAAGTTGGTGAGCGAACTGGTCTGGATGTCCACGGTCGCTCCCGAGGTCGTCGTGATCGTGATCACGCCGTTCGAGACGCCGGTGACCTGACCGGTGACGTGACTGAGCTCGATGTCGATCGAACCGGCTGTCCCCGCGGTGCTGGAGGACTCCACCGACACCGACTCACCAATCGCGAGGAAGCTCGGCGGCACCGTGGTGTCGCCCGCGCGAACGGTGGTGGATGCGTCAATCGCATAGGTCACCGTGGACCCGCCTCCGGTCGTGACGGTAAACGAGGTTGCCGACAGCGCCGAGATGACGCCCTCGGCGTTCACCGGCGTCGACGTTGACGGGGCACCAGACGATGACGAAGTGATTGCCACGCTGGCCGCGACGGTCGCGTCACTCGACGAAGGAGTGACTGTCACCTCGTCACCAAGGGCGAGATTGCTGATCCCGCCCGCAACACCGTTGTCGGTGATGCTTGTCGTGGTGTTGACCGTGAAGGTCGTCGTGCCCGACGAACTCGTCACGGAGATCGTGGTCGGGCTCATCGCGCTGATGACGCCCTCGATAGTGCCGGTGCTCTGGTCGTTGCTGGTCAGAACGGTGCCCAGCATCGTCGTCGACGCCGACGGGGCGGAGGACGTGTGGGTTGACGCGGCGGCAACGCCGATCCCCGCCGCGGCCACCGCCAGGGTCACGGCAGCCGACGCGCTCAGGCGCTTGATGACCGTATTCCTCTTGGAGCGATACATGTTGACAACCTTTCAGTAGCGGACGAAACCATCCTCGCCAGCCAGCCTGAGAGGAGTCTGTGGTGCCCGTCAGAAGGCAGTGAAACTCGGAATTAACAGAGTGGAAACGTTTCGGGCCGCCAATGGCGCGCCGCGCCAGAGCGATCGGGCAGACTATCCGCGTACGACCAGCCCCTCACGGGGTCGTATCGGATGTCCACATCTATTAGGGAGGACCACACCAGTGGCAACAACCATTGACTCACACGACGGGTCAGCCGAGGATCAACCATTCCACATCGAACAGCACGGGATCGACCTCATCCCCGATTCGGAGCGCTGGGCCACCCCGCGCAACATCGGGGCGTTATGGGCGGGAACGTCGATCAACGTCGAGTACTTCGTGTACGGCGCACTGCTCATGGGATTTGGATTCAGCTTCACCACCGCGCTGAGCATCATCATCATCGGCAACATCTCGTTCCTCTTACTGGGCGTGGCGTCGCTGCAGGGCCCCGAGGCCGGAACGACTGCCTTTACAATCAGCCGAGCCGCGTTCGGCCTGCGAGGATCGCGCCTGGTGAGCTTCTTCAACTGGATCACCCAGTTGGGCTTTGAGACCGAGGGCCTGATTCTCATCGTCGGCGCGGCGCTCGTGCTCTCCCAGATGGCGGGCATCCACGTGTCTAGCCCGCTAAAGGTCACCTACATCATCGTGGCGGCCGCCATCCAAGCCGTCTTGCCATTCCTCGGACACGCCACCATGGTCAAGGTCCTGCGCGCGCTGATCATCCCCTTCGGGGCGATCTTCGTGGTGCTCGCGATCTTTGACTTGAAGCACGGAACAGCGAGCTTCAAGGGCTCGCCCTACGCGAACTGGGAGCTCTACACCGCGGGCCTCGCCTTCACCTTCGCCCTGTCGGGTCTGGGCTGGACGGAGTGCGGCAACGACTACACGCGCTACATCCCACGCGACGCCAAGAAGAGCGCCATCGTCGGCTGGGTCTTCCTCGGCACGGCGGTGCCCGAGATCGTACTGATGATCCTCGGGGCCCTCACCTTCACGTTCCTGTCCTCGAGCGCCCAGGTCGCCGCGTGGAACGGGGCGAACCCCTTCGCCGCCCTCTACGGCCAGCACTTCATCCCCTCGTGGTTCGTGGCGCTGTTTCTGATTTTCGCGATCGTCCAGCTCTTCGGCATCAATTCCATGGACCTGTACTCGTCGGGCGTGTCGGTCCAGGCGATGGGCATCCGCCTCAAGCGCTACCAGGCCGTCGTGATGGACAGCATCATCGCGTGTCTCCTGACGATCTGGGCGATGTTCCAAGACACCTTCTCGCTCTACATGAAAGAGTTCGTCGGCGTTCTGATCCTGTGGATTGCCCCGTGGTTCGGCATCTACATCACTGACTGGATACTGCGCAAGTACCGCTACCACGCGGCTGAACTCCAGCGCACGGACCGCGGCGGCCTCTACTTCGGCGGCCCCACCGGCGTGAACTGGAACGCCATCATCGCCTTCGTCGTCGGCGTGGTGACCGCCACGATCTCCTACTCGAAGGCGCCACCGCCGGTGAACTTCCCGTTCCACTGGATGACGCCGATCTCCAACCACTTCGGCGCGGCGTGCGCCGCTAACCCCGTCAAGGGCGTGTGCACCGCCGGCTGGTACGGGGGGGCGGACTTCTCAGTCTTCAGCGGAGTGATCCTTTCGGGGCTCGTCTACTTCCTCCTCGAGAAGGCGACCGGTTACGTGGCTTCACAAATGAAGCGTCAGAGCGAGCTCGAGACCGCTCGCTAGTCAGCACTAGAACGAACACTCCCCTCGGGCTTGGCCCGAGGGGAGTGTTCGTTCTGTGGCGCATCATGCCGTCTGGTGAGACCAGCTCGCAGGAGACTTGCACGCAGGTGCGAGGTGACGGGGCGACCTGTCATGAGCATTCGTCCCCCGGGACCATCCCCGGGGGACGAACGTCGTCAGTCTTCGAGTGCGATGATGCCCGCAGTCAGGGAGGTCGTCGTGGTCGGCACGACGCGAACCACTGAGCCGATCGTGACGTCACTGGCGAGCAGCAGAACGTGGTCCTTGGTGATGATGGTCGTCGCGGTGATCCCGAAGGTCGTCGGGCCGTTGGGGCCCATCACGGTGATCGAGACGCCCGGGACGTAGGCGGTCACCGTGCCGGTGACCGCGTTGGCGTGGTCCGACTCGTTGGCGAAGATCATGATCGCGCTGGCGGTCGGCGTCGTCGACGTGCTCGACACCACGACGCGCACCTTCGCGTTCTGGCTGACGTTGGCGATGGACGCCGGCATGCCGTTCATGACGAAGACGGTGTTCGCGTCAATCGCGAAGGGCATCTGCTGACCCTCGTGGGTGATCACGATCGATGACGGTGTGACCGAGTAAACGGTGCCCTCCACGCCGTGGCCCATCTTCACTTCGGGGCTCTCGAGCAGCGCCACCGAACTGGCCGTGGGCGGCGTCGTGGACGCCGTGGTCGACAGGGTCACGCGCACCTTGGCGCCGACCGTGATGTCACTGGCGGGGATCGCCAGGCCGTTCTTCACGAAGGCCGTGTTGGCGTCGAGGGTGAAGCTCGAGGACCGTCCGTCGTTGGTGATGGTCAGCGAAGTGGCGCTCACCGCACTAACGCGTCCGCGCAGGCCCTGGGCGTCGTGGGAGTGGTGCGTGCGCGGATGATCCAGCGCACGCGGCGCGGCACCCGCGACGTTCACGCCGGCCGCCACGAGGGTGAAGGCCAGCATGCTCGCGGTGAGAGCGGCGCCGACCGAGAGGCTGGCGCGGGTGAGTACTCGGGTTCGAGTGGTGCGATTCATGTCTCTCTCCTAGTTTCCGGCGATGTTGAGTGCGGGGGCGACGAGGGTCAGTGTGACGACGCCGGCGCTCAGCACCGCTGCCGCCGACAGGCCAATTCGCTTCATGATTCGTGTACGCATAGACACTCCTGGGTTCGTAAGGCGTCAAAACCATCCTCGCGACACAATCTGGGAGAGTCCTGTGGTGACTATCAGATCGAGATAAGACTTCGTCGACGTCCGGTGCTAGCCGATCCAGTCTTCGACGAGTTCCCCGCCGTCAGTGGGGTGGAAGATAGGTATCGATCCCAGGGCGTGCACCATCGCGGCGTCGGCGCCCAAGGACTCACGCCACAGTGACGCCTCGGTCACCAGTGTGCCAATGGCCACGATCTGCGCGTCGACACGGCGCAGCAGGCGCAACGCGGCGCCGGTGGAGGCTCCGGTGGAGATCACGTCGTCGACGATGGCCACTCGCTTGCCCGCGACGTCCTTGACCCGCGCCCGATCGAAGAGCAGCCGCTGGTCGGCGTCGGTCGTGATGGAGCGAACCGACTCCTTCACCGCGTCGGCCAGGTGAATCTTGGGAGTCTTGTGCAACACCACGTACTGGTCAAGACCGAGGTGGCGGGTGACCTCGTGCGCGACGGGGATGCCCATCGTGGCCACCGTTGCGACCACGTCGACGTCGTGGGGGGCGAGCAGCGCGGCTAGTTCCTGACCGGCGCGCTCCATGAATCCCACGCCCATGTCCACCGTGATCAAGAGGGCGAGCGACAGATCACTCGACAGCGGAACCACCGGAAGGTCCACCCGTTGCGAGCCGATATCAACCGTGTACGCGCGTGAACCCACGGTGCTGGAGCATACTTTTCCAATGGACACGTCTCGGACTCTTGACCTCGACCTCGCGCGCACCATGCTCGCTTGCGCCTACGACGAGGCCATCGCGGGCCTGGCCGAGGGCGGGATCCCCATCGGGGCCGCACTCTTCACCCGTGACGGCGAGCTGCTGGGATCGGGTCATAACCGGCGCGTCCAAAACGACGACGCCTCGACCCACGCCGAGACCGACGCCTTTCGCCGCGCGGGACGCCGGCGCGACTACGCCGACTGCGTGATGGTCACCACACTTTCACCCTGCTGGTACTGCTCGGGACTGGTGCGCCAGTTCAACATCGGCGCCGTGGTAATCGGCGAGGCGACGAACTTCCACGGCGGGCACGACTGGCTGCGCGAGCTGGGCGTCGAGGTGATCGTCATCGACGATCCGGCCTGCACCGAGCTGCTCGCCACGTTCATCGCAGAGCACCACGACCTCTGGTTCGAGGACATTGGTCTGTAGTTAGCGAACCGGCAGTCCGAAGAGGCGATCGCCGGCGTCTCCGAGGCCGGGCACGATGTAGCCCACCTCGTTGAGCGTCTCGTCCAGGGCCGCCGCCACGATGCGCACCCCGCCGTGACGGGCCGTCACCGCCTCGACCCCCGGTCGCGCCGCGATCAGGCAGAGCACGGTCACCTCGCCCGCGCCGCGGGCCGTCAGCATGTCGAGGACCTTGATCAGCGAGCCCCCGGTGGCGAGCATCGGGTCACAGATCACCACGTGCGCGCCCGCGAGCGACTCGGGTAGGCCGTCGAGGTAGACGTCGGGCTGAAGCGTGGTCTCGTTGCGTCGCAGCCCCACCAGGCATAGTCGCGTGTGGGGCAGCACCTCCTGGACGGCCGGGCTCATGCCGAGGCCGGCGCGCAGGATCGGCACGATCACGTACTCGGTGTCGATGCGCGTCGCCGGGGCACCGTGGGCGACCGGAGTGTCGACGGTCGTCGCGGTCGTGGGCGCGTCGCGAAACGCCTCGTAGGCGACGAAGCGAGAGATCTCACTCGCGAGCCGCAGGAAGTCCGCGTTGGACGTGGACTCATCGCGCAGCTGGCGGATCTTGTCGGCGACGAGGGGGTGAGAGACGATAAGCGGAGTTGGCACGATCGAACCTTACGTCGTCGCGGCGGAGGAGGGCCGGTGCGAACCCATTACGATTCAGGGGTGCCCGCCCCGTCGTCGACGAATCCGGCACCCCCGCACGAGGTCGCGCCAGCCTCTCCGCTTGGAGGTGTCCGCTCCCGTTACCCGGGGCCCCGGGCTCGCATCTCGCGCGACGCGCGACTCCCCTGGTGGCGTCGGGTCCTGCCGGTCATCGGCTCGCACCGTGCGACGTTCGCGGCCGCGATCGGGCTGTCCTTCGTCAGCCTCGTCTTTCAGACCCTCGTGCCGAACATGCTCAACGGCGCCATCGACCACGACCTGGTGGCCGGCCACGGAAGCCTGACGCGCGACGTGCTGAGAATCGTCGCCGTCGGCGTGTTCGCCGGGGTGACGGGGATCATCTCGCGCCACTTCGTCTACCGCACCGCCTACAACGTCGAGGCCGACCTTCGCTCGCTGATCTATGAGCACCTCTCGTGGCTGTCGTTTAGCTTCTATGACCGGGTTCAGTCGGGCCAGTTGATCAGCCGGGCCAACAGTGACATCCGCAGCGTGCAGATGTACTCGACGTTCGCCCCCCTGATCATCGTTCAGGCCTTCATCGGGGTGGTGGCCTTCGCCTTCATGCTCTCGATCAGCGTGCCCCTCGCCCTGATCGCCCTGGTGGTAATGCCGATCCTTTACGTCGTGGGCCTGCGCATGCGCAAGGTCATGTTCCCGATCTCGTGGATCACGCAGGCGCGCCTGGCCGACGTGGCCACCATCGTCGACGAGAACGTTAACGGCGTGCGCGTGGTGAAGTCCTTCGCCCAGGAGGAGGCCGAGATCAATCGCCTGGCCGACGCCGCCGAGCGCGTCGCCTGGGCCTACATCAAGGACGCCCACCTGCGCGCCGTCTGGTCGCCCTGGGTCCAGAACCTGCCCCAACTCGGCCTGACCCTCGTCTTGTTCTTCGGCGGCCAGATGGTCATCGGCGGGCACCTCGGAATCGGCGCGATCCTCGCCTTCAACGCGTATCTCATGATGCTCCAGGCCCCTTTCATGATGCTGGGCCAGCTCGTCATGATGGGCCAGCGTGCCAAGGCGAGCGCCGAGCGCATCTTCGAGATCCTCGACGAGAACCCCGACGTGGTCGAGCGCCCCGGCGCCTTCGACCTCGAGGTTCGTGACGGCGCCATCGACTTTGACCACGTGGGCTTCACCTACGCCAACGGCACACGGGTCCTGTCAGACTTCGACGCCCACATCGGGGCCGGCGAGACGGTCGCCATCGTCGGACGCACCGGTTCGGGCAAGTCGAGCGTCGCGCGCCTGCTGACGCGCTTCTATGACGTGACCGAAGGGTCGATTCGCATCGACGGCACCGACATCTCTGACGTCACTCTCACCTCGCTGCGAGAGGCCGTCGGCGTCGTCCTCGACGAACCCTTCCTCTTTTCGATCTCAATCTTCGAGAACATCGCCTACGGCCGGCCCGAGGCGAGTCTCAACGAGGTCGTGGCGGCCGCGCGGGCCGCCCACGCGCACGAGTTCATCGAACGACTCCCGGAGGGATACCACACCGTGGTGGGCGAGCGCGGCTACACCCTCTCGGGCGGCCAGCGCCAGCGCATCGCGATCGCGCGCACCCTGCTCGTCAATCCCCCGATCCTGGTGCTCGACGACGCCACCAGCGCCATCGACGTGCACGTCGAGGCCGAGATCTTTTCGGCGCTACGGGCTCTCCTCGCTCAGCGCACGACGATCGTCATCGCGCACCGGCTCTCGACGATCGCCCTGGCCAGCCGGGTGCTACTGCTCGACGGCGGACGCGTCGTGGCCAGCGGCGCCCACGACGAGCTGCTCGAAACTACTCCCCTCTACGGTGAGATCCTCGCCCAGGCGACGGAGGACTGATGGCCTGGGGCGGCGGATTCGGCCACGGCGGCGGCGTGTTCGGCAGTCACACCTCGACGGCCAACGGTCTGCCCTTCGGCGGCATCCCGAGCGAGC
>JAJYGN010000028.1 GCA_021790675.1 Actinomycetes bacterium | reverse complement strand
TCGCGCGCGGGGGCGTCGACCAAGTCGATCACGATCGCCGCAGTGGCGCCGTTCACCGGCGCGGACGCGGCGCTCGGACCGAAGTACGAGGCGGCCTGCTACGCGGCCACTCAGGCCATCAACGCCGCCGGCGGCGTGATGGGCGAGAAGGTCAACTGCAAGACGGTTGACACGCGCGGTGACCCCGCGGACGCGGTCCCCGCGGTTCGCCAGATGTACGCGACGACGTCGAACCTGGCGCTGGTGATCGGTTGCACCTCGGACGAGGCGTCGACGGTGGTGCCGGTGTTCAACGCGCACAAGACCGTGGCGTTCTGCATGACCGGTGAGTCCGAGTTCGACCACATCCACTTCCCGTTCTTCTTCCGTCTGGTCCCGCCGGACGCCGCGGACTCCGTGGCCATGGTCCAGATCGCGAAGAACAAGGGCTACAAGAACATCGCCCTCGCCTTCGGCAACGACGCGGGTTCTCAGACCTTCGTCGCGCCCGCTGAGGCCGCGATCAAGCGCGCGCACATGAACGTGGTCTCCAACCAGACCCTCGACATGACCGCGACGACGTTCGAGACCGAGGCCCAGGCGATCGTCTCGGCGCACCCGGACGTGATCTTGATGGAGGCGCTCGGCGCCGCGGGCGTGGCTCTCCTGTCGGAGATCTACCAGCTCAACGGCAACAAGATGATTCCGGTGATCGGCACGTCGGGGATGATCGACCCGACGTTCTTTACGGGCGTCACCTCGGGTCCGATCGGCGTGCAGAACTTCATCTCGAACTTCGACGCGGACAACCAGACGGTTGCGGTCGGCGGACCGGCGTACCCGCTCTACAAGAAGCTGGTCCTCGCCCAGTCGGGCAAGGTCAAGGGAGTGGGCAACTTCCAGGGTCTGCTGACGGCCAACGGCACCGTGCACCTCTACGACGGGATCAACCTGGCGGCTCTGGCCATGGTGATGTCGCACTCGACGGTGGGCGCCAAGTACAAGGCCGACATCTTGAAGATCGCCGAGGGCGTGCCCGGCGCGGTCCGGGTATCCTCCTACGCCCAGGGCGTGCGGGCTCTCAAGGCTGGCAAGAAGATCGTCTACCAGGGGGTCGGTGGTCACTACCAGTTCGACGCCTACCAGACGGCCTTCGGGCCCTTCGAGGACGACCAGTACAAGGCCGACGGCACGACCGTCGCCGTGGGCAAGTCGCTCGGCTTCTGCAACCTGACCCTCTGCAAGGCCAAGTTGTAACAACGTCGCTCGGTCACGGCCGCGGTCCTCAACCCGCGGCCGTGACCGAGGGCAATCGCATCTCCACGCCGCGCGCGTGACCACACAGGAATATCGGGAGGGGAAGTCCAGCCGTGAGTGTCTTTATGTCGTCCTTCGGGTTCGGCCTCATGACGGCAGCAGTTCTGGCGATCGCGACCGTGGGCTTCACGATGCAGTTTGCCGTGACCAACGTGTTGAACCTGGCCTACGGGTCGGTGATGATCAACAGCGCGTTCGTCGCGTACTACTTCAACAAGCACGGCATGAACGCCTGGATCACCCTGATCTTCGGGGTCATCCTCGGGTCGGTCGTCTCGTGGGCGATCAACAAATTCGTCTTCACCCCGTTCCAGCGGCGCAACCTTGCGCCCATCACCGTCGTGATCGTGGCCCTAGGGGTCGATCTCATCGGCACCTTCGGCCTGCAGGCGATCGTGGGCGGCGGCTACGTCTCCTTCAGTGTCTCGCCGGGTCGCGAGTTCCACATCCTTGGCATGTTCCTCTCGGGCATGCAGCTGATCATCCTCGCCATCTGCGCGGTGGTGCTGATCCTCGTGCACTGGCTGCTCAAGTACACGCGTCTGGGCAAAGCGATGCGCGCGACGTCGGCCAACGCCAACCTCGCGCGCAACAGCGGCGTGAAGACCCAGCGCGTGATCTCGACGACGTGGCTGATCTCGGGGGCCCTCTGCGGACTCGCCGGGACGATCTTCGCGCTGAACACCGGCGTCTTCGAAGCCACCAGCGCCCAGCTCTACATCGTCATGCTGCTTGCGGCCATGTTCCTCGGCGGGCCGGGCGAGCCCTACGGCGCGATGTTTGGCGCTCTCACCATCGGCCTGGCCACTGAGATCAGCGCCGCCTACATCAGCCCGCAGTACAAGGAGGTCGTGGCCTTCGTGGTGCTGCTGGGCATGCTGACGTTTCGACCCTACGGAATCTTCGGAAGCGAGAAGACCAACTGATGTCCGCCTACGCCTTCTATCTCGCGACCATCATCGTCTACGGCGCAGTCGACGCCATGGCCTGCTTGGCCCTCAACGTCGAGTTCGGGTTCTCGGGAATCTCGAACTTCGGCTTCATCATCTTCCAGTCGGTGGGCGCCTACGTCGCGGCCGTGCTCTCGATGCCGGCGGCGGCGTCCTCTAACGGCGGCTTCCAGGAGTACATCCTGGGCTGGAACCTGCCCTGGCCGTTGCCCTGGATCGGCGCGGCCATCGCCGGCGGGCTGCTCGCGCTGCCCTTCGTGTTCCTCGTGGGCAAACGCCTGCGCGGGGACTTCGCGGCCGTTGGCCTGCTGGTCTCGGCGGTGCTGCTTAACGTGCTGGTGAAGAACTACGTGCCGCTCTTTAACGGTGACGCCGGCATCTCGCTGGTGCCCGCGCCCTTCCAGAGCATCTGGAACCCGCAGGGGCTGGGCTATCAGTTCGCCTACGGCGCCGTCGCGGTGGTTCTTACCGTGCTCGTCTACTTCCTCTTAAAGCGCGTCACCGAGTCCCCTTACGGGCGCAGTTTGCGCGCGATGCGCGACAACGACATCGTCGCTGACTCCCTGGGCAAGAGCCTGCGTCGCCAGCGCACCTCGATGCTGGTGCTGGGCGGCATGGTGGCCGGCCTGTCCGGCGCGATCCTGGTTGGATTCATCAGCCTGTGGGCCCCGGGCGCGTGGGGATACGCCGAGACGATCGTGCTGTTCGCCGCCATCATCCTCGGCGGCGCGGGAAATCACAAGGGCGCGATTCTCGGGGCCATCCTGGTGCCGCTCGGCTTCGAGGAGATCACCCGGTTCCTGCCGCCACTGTCGAATCCCATGCTGGTGCCGGCGCTCGAGTGGGTGGCGATCGGTCTGCTCATCATCCTCTTCCTGTGGTTCCGTCCGGACGGCATCTTGCCCGAGCGCCGGCGCATCCTGAGTGGTGAGAACGCGAGCGTCGCCGAGGCGAGCGTCGCGCCTGCAGGCGCAGACTCCGACGCTCTGATCAAGCTCGGCAACATCGACGAGCTCGACTTTCGCCAGTTGCTGCGACTCAAGGACGTCGTTAACGACCACCACGTGATCCTCTCCACGCAGGGCCTCTCCAAAGCCTTCCACGGCGTGAACGTGGTGAGCGACGTCTCCATCTCGATCCAGCAGGGTCGCGTGACCGGACTGATTGGCCCCAACGGCGCGGGCAAGTCGACGACGCTCGCGATGCTCGCCGGCACCCTGGCGTCCTCGGGGGGCAAGATCTTCTACGAGGGGCGCGACATCACCAACGTGCCCTCGCACGAGCGCGCCCAGATGGGACTCGTGCGCACGTTCCAGCTGGCGAGCGAGTTCAAGAAGCTCACCGTGCTCGAGAACCTGGTCTCGGCCATCCCGCACCAGTCGGGTGACTCCTTCTGGGGCGCAGTGCGCGGCAAGCGCTTCTGGGGTCGCGAGGACCACGAGAACATCGAGCGCGCCAAGGAGATCCTCGGGGGGTTCGGACTGAGCCACTACGCCGACACCTACGCGGGATCCCTCTCGGGCGGCCAGCGCCGCCTGGTCGAGATCATGCGCGCCCTCCTCGCCGAGCCCAAGGTCCTGCTGCTGGATGAGCCGATGGCCGGGGTGCACCCCAACCTCGCGCACAAGATCGGCGATCAGCTCACCCGACTCGCACAGGGCGGCATGACGATCCTGATGGTTGAGCACGAGCTCTCCATCATGGACGCGTTCTGCGATCCCGTCATCGTCCTCGCCGAGGGCCGCGTCCTCGCCGAGGGCACGATGGCCGAGCTGCGGGCCAAGGAGGAAGTGGTGGAGGCGTACCTTGTCGGTTGAACTCTCTCAGGCGGGCCAGGTCCTCACCGCGACCAACCTCTCCGCCGGCTACGACGGGCGCGCCATCGTCCAGGGCGTCAACGTCGAGGCCACCCCCGGCAAAGTCGTCTCGATCGTCGGGCCCAACGGCTCGGGCAAGTCGACGCTCCTTAAATCCCTCGTGGGCGTGGTGCCAGTGCTCGCGGGGACCGTGGCGATCGGATCTCGCGACATCACCAACTTCGCGCCCGAAAAGGTGGCGACCCTCGGCGTGGGCTACGTGCCCCAGATCGACGACGTCTTTCCTCCCCTCACCGTGAAGGAGAACCTGGAGATCGGCGGTTTTCTCCTGCCGCGCCACGACGTGGCCGGTCGCATCGAGGCGGTCCTCGAGTTCTTTCCGAGGCTCAAGGAGATGCTGACGAGAAAGGCCGGCAAGCTCTCCGGCGGCGAGCGCAAGATGCTCGCCATGGGCCGCGTGCTGATGCTCGCACCCTCGGTCCTGGTGCTCGACGAGCCCACCGCGAACCTGGCGCCGATGGTGGCGACGCAGCTCCTCGAGGAGTACATCCGCGGATTTGCCGACCACGGCTCGACCGTGCTGCTCGTCGAGCAGCGGGCCAAGGCGGCGCTGCGGATCTCGGACTGGACGTGCGTGCTCGGCGGCGGGCGCGTCGTGCTTGAGGGCGCGCCCAAGGACCTCGAACGAGACCCCGTCTTCGTCGAGTCATTCCTCGGCGGGGCTGCGCGCCACTAGCTCATGGTCGACGAGATGACGGCCACGCGCGCCGCGACCTTCTGGACGCCGCTGCGTCGCCGCGATGGTCTCGTCGTGACCCTGACCGTCGCCACGGGATCGATTGACGCGATCGGCCTGCTGCGCCTGGGCGGCGTCTTTACCAGCGTTATGACCGGCAACATGGTCCTGCTCGGCGTGGCGATCGGCAAGCACGACGCTTCGATCGCGATTCACACCGGGGTGGCCTTCCTCGCCTACGTGCTGGGCAGCTTCGTCGGCGCGCGCGTCGCCGGACACGCCGAGGAGAACGAGCACCTCTGGCCGCGCCCGGTGGTGCACGCCCTGGCCTTCGAGCTTGCCGTCCTGCTCGCCTTCGGCCTGTGGTGGGAACTCGTTGGGGCCGCCCCCTCGACGGCGGTCGAGTACGCGTTGCTCGCACTGAACGCGATCGCCCTGGGCATCCAGAGCTCGGCGGTGCTGCGCTTTGGCATCAGCGGGCTCTCGACCACGTACCTGACCGGGACGCTGACCCAGTTCATCGCCGGACTGACCAAGCGCGGCGCGCCGCTACAAGTGCGCAGCGCGTTTATCTTGCTCGCCCTGATCGGCGGGGCCGCGGCCGGAGCGAGCGCCGCGATCTACGTGCCGCGTGCGGCGCCTTTGGTGCCCATCCTCGCGCTCGTGATCGTGGTTGGCGGCGCCTACCGGTCCTTCCACCGTCGAGCGAGTTAGCCCAGCGCCAGTCGGACCGTGGTGACGAGGCCGATTGCGATCACCAGCGCGCGCACGACCGCCGGCGGCAGGCGCCGCATGAACTTGGCCCCCAGCCAGCCGCCGATGAAGGTGCTGACGAGAAGGACGGCCACGGCGACGAGGGCGAGGTGCCCGCGCACCACGAACACCGCGGCCGCCACCACGTTGGTGAGTAGTCCCAGCGCGATGCGGATCCCTTGGAGGGTGAGGATGTCCTCGGGCAGGGAGAGCGCGAGCACCGCGAGCAGCACGATGCCCAGTCCCGCCCCGAAGTAGCCGCCGTAGATCGAGGCGACGAAGACGCCAAGGGCCAGGAAGCGCGGCCGGGGATGTCCTTGCGCGCCGGGCGGGTGGCGCCGAGCGAGCGCGCGGGTGATCAAGGGAGCGGCCGCGAAGAGCGCTGTCGCGATGCCGATCAGCCAGGGCACGACCGCGGCGAAGGTGGCCGGTGACTCAGTGAGCAGCAGGAACGTGCCCACGGCCGAGCCGGCGACGCAGGTCGGCACGAGACGCGTGAGGGTCGCTCGGTGCGCGGAGAGCTCTCGGCGAAAGACCTGCACCCCGGCGAGAACACTCGGGACCAGTCCGACGGTCGACGAGACGTTGGCCTGCAGGGGGGCGATGCCAAGGGCGAGCAAGGTAGGAAAGGTGATGAAGGTGCCGCCGCCGGCGACGCCGTTAGAGACGCCCGCGGCCAGGCCAGCCACGAACAAGATGACGACGCGCCAGGGCGTGTCGATGGCGGCGCTGAACACCTGATGAGTCTAGGGAATTGTGCCGTCGAAGACGGGAGAGAACGCTGGCGACGAATCGAAAACTTTTCTGGAGACAGAGGCCGCGATCGGTAGAATTGTGGTCACTCGCAGCAGTGAAGGGGGCAACTATGCCGCGTGGCCACGTACTCACTCGTCTCGTCGCAGTCGGCGCGTTGATCGCGCCCCTCGCAGCGCTCAGCCTCATGCAGTCACCGGTCCAGGCGTCGAACGTGCACGCGAACTCGCGCGCCGTCTGCCCTGCTCCGCCGGCGGGATATGCGAGCTGTCGCGCACTCGTCGTCACCGACGCGCAAGGCCGGCCACTTTCCTCGACGGCGCCCTCGGGCCTGACGCCAAGCATCATCGACTCGGTCTACGGGTTCCCGACCAACGGCGGTAAGGGTCAGACGATCGCGATCGTCGACGCCTACAACGACCCCAACGCGGCGAGCGACCTCGCCACGTTCTCGAGCACGTTCAATCTTCCTCCGTGCACCACGGGTTGCTTCACGGTGGTGAACCAGTCCGGCGGGTCGAATCTGCCCAAGACCGACTCCGGCTGGTCGCTCGAGATCAGCCTCGACATCGAATGGGCCCACGCCGTGGCGCCGTACGCGCACATCCTCCTTGTGGAGGCGTCGACGGCGAGTTTCACCAATCTGTTGACGGCGGAGCGCTACGCCGCTAGCCACGCTAACTACGTGTCCAACAGCTGGGGCGGGTCGGAGTTCTCCGGCGAGACCTCCTACGACTCCTCCTTCGCGCAACCCGGCGTGAGCTACTTCGTGGCGGCCGGCGACTCGGGCCTACCCGCGCAGTATCCGTCGAGTTCGCCCAACGTGATTTCGGTGGGGGGCACGACGCTGACCCTGGATGCCAACAATCAGCTCATCAGCGAGACCGGCTGGTCGAGCGGCGGCGGGGGATGTAGCGCGTACGAGTCGCCATCGTCGGCGCAGGCGGCCTTCTCGCAGTACAGCGCAGTCAACTGCGCGGGCATGCGTGCGACGCCCGACGTGTCCCTCGACGCCGACCCCAACTCCGGGGTCTCGGTCTATGACAGCACCCCCTATAACGGGCAGTCGGGTTGGTTCACCGTCGGCGGTACTAGCGCGTCGACGCCGATGTGGGCGGCCGCCTCGGCTGACGCCGGCGTCGTAATGAACGCAGCAACCGTCTACGGCTCGACACTCACTTTCCGCGACATCACGTCGGGCAACAACGGTGCGCCGTGCCTCATCGGATACGACCTCTGCTCGGGTCGGGGAAGTTGGATCTTCTCAACTTCAGCGAGCACGACGACGTCGTCGACCTCGTCGACCTCATCCACCTCTTCGACGACCTCGTCGAGCACCTTGCCCTCGTCCGGGTCGATGTCGGTGTCGATGTCGGTTGGAACCAAGTCGCAGAAAGGACCGAACTACAAGGTTCCTCTGACGGTGTCTGCGGCAGACAGTTCTACGGGCAGTCCAGTTGTTGGAGCGAGCGTCTCACTCGATGTCTACTCGGGAACGGTGTGCAGCGGGGCGCCCGTCGCGACAGGTACGGGGACGACATCGTCAAGTGGCAACGTGACGTTCGCGTTCTCGACGAAGTCGCAGGGCAATTGGTGTGCAAGTGCCGGCGTGACGGCGCCCAACTACTCTCCTGCCTCATCGTCGATTGGGTTCTCGACTCCGTAACCGCTGTCGCGGCACGTGTCGGGGCTCTCGTAGGAGTCGTGACAGGATTGACGTCGCCGTGAGGTGATGTGACGTGACGTGACGTCGGTGTCGTCGTCGCGTCCACCGTGACCGCGACTGAGGAGGACTCAATGCCTGTGACACAACTCGACCCCACGACCGCGCTGATCGTGATCGACTTACAGCGCGGCATCGTGGCCTTTCCGACGGTTCATCCGGTAGAGGGCGTCATCGACAACGCGAGACGACTCGCTGACGCTTTTCGCGCACGCCGCTGGCCGGTGGTGCTGGTGAACGTCAGTGGCGGAGCGCCGGGACGCACCGAGCAAACCATGGGAGCCGGATTCGCCCGTCCGGAGGGCTGGGATGAACTGATCGACGAGCTGGACCCATGCGCCGATGACATCTTCGTCACGAAGTACACGTGGGGCGCCTTCACGAGAACCGGTCTTGACGAGATGCTTCGCGAGCGCGGGGTGACTCAGGTGGTGGTAGCGGGTGTGGCCACGAGCGCGGGGGTCGAGTCCACCGCGCGCCAGGCCCACGAACTCGGCTATCACGTCACAATCGCGACCGACGCGGTGACCGACCGCAGCCCCGAGCTGCACGAGAACAGTGTCGAACGGATCTTCCCGCGCATCGCCGAGACGGGAACGACGGCCCAGATCCTCGACCTGGTAAGCGGGACCGCCTCCTAAGCGACATCTGCGCAGACGTCGCATCCGTCGTCCACATCGCCGTAAGGTCTGCGCCGAGGCGACTCGCTATGGTCGAATGATGACCGAGAACGAGGCGGGTCCTCTGTCGCGAGTGGACATGGACATCCTGCGACGGCGCACGAGCGAGAAGTGGCGACACTACCCCGAGGACGTCCTGCCGCTCTGGGTAGCCGAGATGGACGTGTCACTCGCCGCACCCGTTGAGCGTGCTCTGGTTGACGCGGCCCAGTCCGGCGACCTGGGCTATCCGATCGCCGACTCCTACGTCGAGGCGCTGGCGGGCTTCGCCGCTCGTCACTGGAACTGGGAGGTCGCCCCCTCGCACTCGCGACCCGTCGCCAACGTGATGAGCGGCGTGGCGGCCGCGGTGGCGGTTCTCACCGAGCCGGGCGACAGCGTTGTCGTGAATTGTCCGGTCTATCCACCCTTCTACTCGTACGTGGAGAACAGCGGGCGCGTCGTCGACGAGGCGCCCCTCGACGCGAGAGGCCGACTCGACTTCGTCTCTCTCGAGGCGGCGTTTGCGCGCGCCCGGTCCCGCTCGCAGAATCCGGCCTATCTCCTGTGCAACCCACACAATCCCAGCGGCACCCTGCACCGGAGCGACGAACTCGTGGGCGTGCTCGAACTTGCCGAACGCTACGGGCTGCGCGTCATCTCCGACGAGATTCACGCGCCGCTCGTGCTGCGCGGCCCTTTCACGCCGCTACTAACTCTCGAGCGAGCCGAGCGCGCGGTCGCGGTTCT
>JAJYGN010000010.1 GCA_021790675.1 Actinomycetes bacterium | reverse complement strand
ACTCGATCCAGCGCACGTGGCCGTCACCGCGATTCTCGAAGCCGTGGTCGGCGCCGACGCCCGCCCAGAGCACGTCACCCGGGTGCAGGACGAGCTCGTCACCGTCGACGAGCGCGTGCGTCTCGCCCTCGACGAAGACGTAGGCCTCCTCGAAGGGGTGGTCGTGGGGGTGGGCGATCGCCGTGGGCTGGTAGTCGACGATGAAGACGGTGTGCAGCTGTGCGCCCACGCGCTGGTCGATCAGCATGCGTACGCCGATGCCGCTGTAGGCGAGCAGGGCGGTGGCCATCGAGGGCGACGCCGTGGGATCGTTCACGGCGGCGCCGCGCGCGAGCTGGTGCAGGTCCATGGAGGACGAGTCGAAGCGCACCGCGTGGCGGTTGCGAGGGTCGCGCATGTCCGGCACGATGGGTTCGGCGTCGGCTAGCACCTCGCCCGTGAAGAAGGTGTCACGACGGCGCCCGTCATCGAGGTCGCCCGGCGCGTGGACCTCCATGAACGTCGCGCCGTCGTCGAGGGCGCGCAGCGAGTAGGTGACGCCCACCGGAATCACCAGGCAGTGATCGGGGCCGAGCCAGGTGGTGGCCCCCTGCATGGTGACGCTCACTGCCCCCTCGCGCACGTAGAGGCTCGACTCGAAGGAGTGCACGACGGCGTCGATGGTGCCGCCCGGGGCCAGGTGCCCCACGTAGAGGCCCATGTGCGGCGATCCCGTCGCGCGGTCGAGCAGGGTCTGGCGGGTGTAGCCGGTGGACGAGGCGGCGTAGGCGGCGGGCGTGGTCGCCGCCGCGTCGTCGATCGCGGTGAGGTAGTACACGAGTCGTCTCCCGTCGCTACTTGAGGAGCCAGCCACCGTCGACGGCGAGGTTCACGCCGTTGACGCCCGAGTTGTCGAGCAGGAACTCGACCGAGTGCACGATCTCGGCCATGGTCACCAGTCGGCCGAGCGGGGTGCGGGCGATGATCGGCCCGTTGTCCTTGTCTTCCCAGTAGGGGCTGTCGCCGATGATGCCGGGGTGCACCGCGTTGATGCGCACCGGGGCGATCTCGGTGGCGAGTGAGTGGACCAGACCGACCACGCCGCCGTTGACGGTGGAGACCGTGGTGGAGCCCGGGTAGGGGCGCTCGAGAGCGAGGCCGCCGAACAGGACGATCGACGCGCTCGGACGCAGACGGTTCAGCAAGGTGTGGATCACCTCGGTGTAGCCGACCAACTTGAGGGTCACGAGGCGGATCGCTCGCTCCACGCTGTAGTCGGCGATGCGGTTGGCGTCGCGCTCGATCGCGGTGATGACCAGATCGTCGACATCCCCCACGTCGGCCAGCGAGTCGGCGATCGTCTCGGGCCGCGCGAGGTCCACCGCGAGCGGTCTCGTGCCCTGACCGATCTCGTCGGCGGCCCTCGTGGCACTCTCCATGGTCCGACCCGACAGGTAGACGGTCGCGCCTCGCGACGCCAGCGACGTCACGACCTCGCGGCCGATGCCCTGCGTGCCACCGAGTACGACCGCCGTGCGCCCCTCACGATCCCCCGCCATGTTTCCCCCTCCATGATGTTCAGTACCGTCGAACATAGCGGATCGTGGGGGTCGGAGCCAGTGGCGCGTGAGCGGGCCTCCCCGGACAACTATGGCGACGGAGTCAGCCGTAATTTAGGGTCGTCTCGCGAGATTCTCGCCTCTGGATGGCGAGTGCTGGGCGGGAGCGCCAGCACGGCTGCCGCGTCCTCTGTACAGTCACTCTGTACAGCGTTTACCACGGTGCTACGCTCAGCGCCAATCAGAGGGGGAAGGAAGACGTAATGAGTGGGACTGGACTGAAGAGTTCGACGGGGGAGTCACTCGAGCGGGGTCGACCGGTGGTGATTCGCCACGGCCTCGTGATCACCATGGACGCGGCACACCGCGTCCTGCGTGACGCGGACGTGCTCGTGGTCGACGGCGTGATCGTCGACGTCGGCCCGGCGCTCGCCGCGCCGGAGTCGGCGCTGGAGATCGACGCCACCGGCGGCATCGTGATGCCGGGCATGATCGACACGCACCGACACATGTGGCAGACCGCGATGCGCGGCTACGGCGCCGACTGGACGCTGTCGCAGTACTTCGTGTGGTACTACCTGCAGCACGGCAAGAACTTCCGGCCCCAGGACATCTACGTCGGGAACCTGCTGTCGGGGCTCGAGGCGATCGACGCGGGCGTGACGACGTCGGTGGACTGGTCGCACGGTCTGCAGACCATCGAGCACGCCGACGCTGCCGTCGACGCCCTCGAGGCGGTGAACGGCCGCTTCGTGCTGGCCTACGGCAACATCCAGCGCGGGCCGTGGGAGTGGACGGCCGAGCCGGGTTTCACTGACTTCTACCGCCGACGCTTCGACGGGAAGGGTGACCGGCTGGGCTTCCAGATCGCCTTCGACGTCACCGGTGACCCCGCGTTTCCGGAGAAGGCCGCCTTCGAGGTGGCGCGCGATCTCGGGGTACGTGTCACGACGCACGCCGGCGTGTGGGGCGCGACCGGAGACGACAGCATCCGCCTGATGCACGAGAACGACTGCATGGGGCCCGACACGATCTTCGTGCACGCCTCGTCGCTCTCGGACGACTCCTACCACCGCATCGCCGCGTGTGGCGGCCACGCGTCGGTGTCCACCGAGAGCGAGCAGAGCGCCGGTCAGGGCTACCCGTCGACCTGGAAGCTGCGCCAGTTCGACATCCCGATCTCGCTCAGCCACGACACGACCGTGTGGTGGAGCGCCGACCTGTTCACCGCGATGCGCACGACGATCGGCGCGGACCGGGCGCGTCAGCACCTCGAGGCGCACGCGCACCAGGAGACGGTGACCAACCTGGACCTGCGCTGCGAGGAGGTGGTGCACTGGGCCACGCGCGGCGGGGCGGCCGCCCTCGGTGTCGAGGACCGGGTCGGGAGTCTGGAGAAGGGCAAGCGGGCCGACGTGGTGCTGTTGAAGAATGACGACTCGCCCGTGATGTTCCCGATCATCAACCCCTACGGCCACGTCGTGATGCAGGCTCAGCGTAACGAGGTGCACACCGTGCTGGTCGACGGCGACGTCGTCAAGCACGAGGGGCGCCTGGTGGGGGTCGACCTGGCCCGCGCTCGCGCGGCGGCCGAGGAGACGGTGTCGTACCTGGCGGACTCGCTGGGGGCCGAGGCGTGGGAGAGTGGCATGTGCCCGGAGGTTCCCGAGCGCCAGAAGCGCGAGAACCCGTACCAGTACACGAAGAAGTAGCCCGTTGCGCGCGATGCGTGTCGACGAGGGGCGAGGGGCCGGTCGCGTTGCGGCCGGCCCCTCGTGCGTGGTTGGACCTGAAATGTGTTCACTATCACTTGACACGTTTAGTGAACATCGCTAGTGTCACCGCGTCGACCGTAAGACGACCTCATCGGGGGGTGGCGGGCGGCACGGGTCGGTCGCGACACGCGGTCGACCCGATTGAGGGGGGAATGCTCATGGTGAGATCCAGGATGCGTTGGCTGTCCACGGCGGCCATCGGTCTGTTATGTCTGTCGACCGCGCTCGTCGGGGTGAGCGCGTCGGCGCAGGCGGCGACCAAGGCCAAGAAGAAGGTGTTCCACGTCGCGTACCTGTCCTACGCGGTGGCCAACAGTTACGACGCGCCGATGCTGGCGGCGGCCCAGGCGGTCGCGTCGGCGGACGGCGTGAAGGTGACGGTCTTTGACGCCAACAACAGCCCGGCGACGCAGGTCACCCAGTTGCAGGACATCATCAGCGCGGGCGGCTACCAGGGCGTGCTGCTCCAGCCGATCTACGGTCCGGCCGAGATCAAGTACGTGAAGCAGGTGATCGCGCACAGGATCAAGGTGGTCAACATCGACCAGATCCTGGGCACGAAGTACACGACCGACCAGATCCAGGTCAAGGGACTCGCGGGCAACGTCGTCTTCTTCCCGTCCAAGATCGGTACGCAGCTCGCCACCCTGGTGATCAAGGCGTGCGGCTCGACCAACCCGTGCAAGATCGGCCTCGTGCACAACTTCAAGGGCTACGAGCCCGACGTGGCGATCAGCGCGGCCCTCACGGCTCACCTGGCGCACCACCCCAACATCCAGATCGTGGACCAGGTCGACGGTCTGTACCAGGTCGGCGCGTCGACCACGCAGGTGCAGGACATGCTCCAGGCGAACCCGGGACTGAACTTCATCGTCGGCTCGGACCAGAACTGTGAGGGGGCTCAGATCGCCCTCGGCGCGAACCCCACGACCAAGCTCATCTGCTACGGCGCGAGCGCGGCCAGCGTGGGCGGGCTGAAGAGCGGCCTGTGGTACGCGGACGTCGCCCAGATGCCCGCCACTGAGGGACAGCTGGGCATGGAGATGCTCGTGCGCGCCATGCGCACCGGAAGGCCCCAGGGATCCAAGAACCCCGTGGCGGGACTGCCCAACGGTGGCGTGATCACCAAGGCCAACCTCAAGACCTTCACGCCCGAGTGGCCGGGCTGAGCCGCCCGGTCGTGATGGCCTGATCGACGACGCGACGTCCACGCACCATGCCAGGAGAGCACTCGACGGGCTCGACGCCGCGAGGCGCGACGACCCCCGGTGACGACCTCGTCGTCACCGGGGTGTCGAAGCGCTTCGGTGGGGTCCCGGCCCTGAGCGACGTCTCGGTGACGATCCGCGCGGGGACGATCCACGCCCTGATCGGAGAGAACGGCGCGGGCAAGTCGACGCTGGCCAAGATCATCGCCGGGGTGATCGGCCCCGACGAGGGGACGATCACCCTCGGGGGCCGGGCCCTGCACATGCGCTCGCCGCGCGAGGCCCTCGCTCACGGCATCGTCACCATCGCCCAGGAGCTGGCTATCGTGCCGAGCCTGACCGTGGCCGAGAACGTCTACCTCGGCGCCGAGGCCTCCGCCGGCGGATTCGTGCGCCGGCGCGAGTCGCGCCGGCGCTTTCGCGAGCTCGTCGAGCGGGTGGGCTTCGACCTGCGGCCCGACGCCGTCGCGCGCACCCTCTCCACCGCGGATCAGCAGAAGGTCGAGATCTTGCGCGCCCTGTCGCGCAACGCCTCTTTCGTCGTCATGGACGAGCCGTCGGCGGCGCTGTCGAGCCACGAGACCGACGCCCTGCACGAGATCATCCGCTCGCTGGCTCGTGCCGGCACGGCCGTGGTGCTCATCTCGCACTTCCTGTCCGAGGTTCTCGCCCTCGCCGACACCATCACCACGCTGCGCGACGGCCGCCTCGTGCGCACGATCGCGGCCACCGGCGCCACCGAGGAGTCCCTCATCGAGGGAATGCTCGGTCGATCCCTGTCGACGGCGTTCCCCACCAAGCACCCCTGCGCCACGGACGCGCCGGTGGTGCTCGAGGTGAGCCATCTGCGCGCACCGCGGGTCGACGACTGCTCCTTCGTTCTGCGCCGTGGCGAGATCCTGGGCATCGCCGGCCTGGTGGGCGCGGGCCGCTCGGAGCTCGCGCGCGCGATCATCCGCGACACGCGGCCGTCGTCGGGGACGGTGCGCCTCAACGGCGAGGAGCTGACGGGGCGTGGCCCGCGCGCCGCGATCCGTCGGGGCCTCGTCCTGATTCCCGAGTCACGCAAGGATCTAGGCCTGCTGATGGGACGCTCGGTGCGCGAGAACGTCTCGCTGTCGCGCCTGGACCTCGTGAGCCGATTCGGCTGGGTGAGCCGCGCGCGCGAGCGGCGCCTGGTCACGCAGTTCATGGACGCCACGACCGTGAAGGCGGCCAGCATGGCGCTGCCGGCCACGATGCTCTCCGGGGGCAACCAGCAGAAGCTGCTCTTCGCGCGCACCCTCATGTGCGCACCGTCGGTGCTGATCGCCGATGAGCCGACGCGCGGCGTGGACATCGGATCGAAGCGGGCCATCTACGACCTGCTGACCACGATGGCCGACGAGGGACTGGGGGTCATCGTGATCTCCTCGGAACTCGAGGAGGTGCTGGGCCTCGCGCACCGGGTGCTGGTGATGCGCCACGGGCGCATCACCGCCGAGCTCTCGGGCGCAAACGTGAGAGAAGACGCGGTCCTGGCGGCCGCGTTCGCCGATAGCGGCGTCAGCTGAGGAGACGAGATGAGCAAGACCACCACCGACTCGAGCGAGCTCGCGACCCCGCCCGTCCCACCCAGCACCCCGTCGCTCGCCGCGCGGGTGCACCTGGGTCAGTCGTGGCGTACGGCGGGCATCCTCATCCCGTTCCTGATCCTCTTCGCCGTGCTGTCGATCTCGAGCTCGGCGTTCCTGCACACCACCAACCTGATCAACATCCTCGATCAACAGGCCTCCACGCTGTGCATCGCGGGGGCGGGCACGCTGGTTCTGGTCGCCGGCGGCATCGACCTCTCGGTCGGCTCCACCTACGCCTTCGCCGGGGTGACCGCGGGCATGGTGGGCCAGCACCACTCCCTGGTCCTGGCCATCGGCGCGGCCCTGGCGGTCGGACTGGTCGTGGGACTGGCCAACGGGGTGATCGTCTCGGTGTTCAAGATCAGCCCGCTGATCACCACCCTGGCCATGTCCTACGTGATCCAGGGCATCGCTCTCAAGGTCTCGAGCGGCAACCTGATCCTCACCGGCACGATCCCCGGCTTCACCACCTTCGCCACGGCGCAGTTCCTCGCGGTGCCCAGCGCCGTGTGGATCACGGCGGTCTTCGTCGTGATCCTGGCGCTGCTGCTCTCGCGCACGAACTTCGGGCGCTACGTGGTGGCCGCGGGTGGCAACGCGGAGGCGGCGCGCCTAGCCGGCGTGCGAGTGGGGGGCATCAAGATCACGACCTTCGTGCTGAGTGGGCTCGCCGCCGCGCTCGGCGGGGTCATCGACGCCTCGCGCCTGGGCAGTGTCATCGCCTCGAGCGGCGGCGCCGCCCTCTCCTTCACGGTCCTCGCCGGCATCGTGGTGGGCGGCACGTCCATCGCCGGTGGTGAGGGCTCGGGCTGGCGCACCGCGATCGGCGTGCTCTTCATCGCGCTCATCGGCAATGGCTTCGACCTGCTCGGGGTGGACCCGAACTGGCAACAGATCGTGCTGGGACTCATCCTGCTCGTCGCGGTGGGTCTCGACATGTGGACGCGTCGGGTACGGCGCTAGAGGACTGACGGCGTCGCGGGCGTCGCAGCGAGGAGGAATCATGGGAGTTCAGACGTACGGCACCAACGCGGTGGACTGGGAGGCGCGCGTCGACATGCCGCGGCTGCGCGAGGAGCGTCTAGCGCGGCTGCAGGCCGAGCTCGAGCGCTCGGATCTGGGCGCGCTGCTGACCTTCGACTTCCACAACATCCGCTACATGACCGGGACCCACATCGGCACGTGGGCGATGGACAAGCTGATCCGCTTCGCGCTGTTGCCGCGCGGCGGCAAGCCGGTCGTGTGGGACTTCGGCTCGGCGGCCCGCCACCACCAGATCTACAACCCCTGGCTGAGCGGCGTGCAGGTGCTGCCGGACGGCTCACAGGTGCCCTACGAGGGCGCGCGCGCGGGCATCTCGACGCTGCGCGGCGCGATCCCCCCCGGGGCCGACCGGGCCGGCTCAGTGGCCGAGAAGGTGAAGGAGGTCCTCGCCCAGTACGGGCTCGTCAACGAGCCCATCGGCGTCGACATCATCGAGATGCCGGTGCTCAGCGCCTTCGCGAAGGAGGGGATGTCCCTGGTCGACGGACAGCAGGTGTTCCTGGAGGCGCGCCGACTCAAGACCAACGACGAGATCGCGCTGCTCACCCAGGCGGCGTCGATGGTGGACGCCGCCTACGAGGAGCTCTACTCGTTCCTGCACGCCGGCGTGCGCGAGAACGAGTGCGTGGCGCTGGTGAACAAGACCTTGTACGACCTGGGCAGCGAGCACGTGGAGGGCGTGAACGCCATCTCCGGCGAGCGGTGCAGCCCGCACCCCCACGTGTACTCCGATCGGCTGATCCGTCCCGGTGATCCGGCCTTCTTCGACATCCTGCACAGCTTCAACGGCTACCGCACGTGCTACTACCGCACCTTCGCCGTCGGGAGCGCCTCGGTCGCCCAGCGCGACGCCTACACCCGGTGCCGCGAGCTGATCGACACCGCGATCGCCATGGTCAAGCCCGGCGTGACCACGGCCGACGTGGTCGCGGTCTGGCCGCGGGCCGAGGAGTTCGGCTTCCCCTCCGAGGAGGCGGCCTTCGGGCTGCAGTACGGGCACGGCGTGGGGTTGTCGATCTGGGAGCGCCCGATCTTCAGCCGCATGATCTCCTTCGAGCACCCCGAGGTGTTGGAGGAGGGGATGGTGTTCGCCCTGGAGACCTACTGGCCGGCCAAGGACGGCTGGTCCGCGGCGCGCATCGAGGAGGAGGTCGTGGTCACCGCGACGGGTTGCGAGGTGATCACCAAGTTCCCCGCCGAGGAGTTGCTGGTGGCGGGTCAGCGCTACTTCGCCGCCGGTGCCGCCCTCTCGGACCTGCGCGAGTCCCAGTCCCATCTCAACACCTCGTGGGGCCGCGGCGAGTGACCTCGTCACGGGGCTTCGGCGAGCTCCCCGGTAGGATCGTGAGCAGGTAGGGTCCGCGCGCACGGCAACGGGCGCGGTCGGCGGGAAGGTGGCGGAATGTCGACCAGCGAGGTAGCGAGTTCGCGCTCGCCCGAGCAACGGGTAGCGAGCGACGCGGTGGGCGCGCGCCTGCGCGCGCGCCGCGAGGATCGCGGCGTGTCGCTACGCCAGTTCGCCCGCCAGCTCGACGTGTCGGCATCCTTCATCTCCCAGCTCGAGACCGGCAAGGCGCGGCCCTCGGTGGCGACCCTCTACTCGATCTGCGCGGCGCTCGACATGTCGATCGACGAGCTGTTCGCCACGACGACGGGCGACGGGGCGACCCCCGCGCGGGCGCCGGATGCGCCGGTCGGAGGTCTGCGCGACGTGCTGCTGCGCTCGTGGGCGGAGGCGGGCGAGGACCGGCCGACGTCGCCACTGGTCTCACCCGAGGGACGCCGCTCGCTGGTGTTGGACTCCGGGGTCACCTGGCAGCGCCTGACCGCGACCAATCACCCCCGGTCGGACTTCATGTTCGTGCGCTACGACGTCGGCGGCAGCTCGACGTCCGACGAGCGGCTGATCCGTCACGCCGGCACGGAGTACGGGTACGTGATGTCCGGCGTGCTCGAGGTGACGCTGGGTTTCGAGGTCTACCGCATGGCGGCGGGCGACTCCATCTCCTTCAACTCCGAGGTGCCCCACCGGCTCCTCAACGTGGGCGACGTGCCGGTGGAGGCCATCTGGTTCGATCTCCATCAGGTCGACGACGGTCGCTGAGACGCGCGGTCCGTCCCGGACTGGTTCGGGCAGGTGTGTCCCTGGCGGTTTAGCCGCGCGGGCGCACCGGCTGGTACTCGAAGCTTGGTCCGAGCGCGCGACCGGGGACGGCGGTGCCGTTCGCCATGGCCCGCACCCGGCTCGCGAGCGACGCCATCAGAGTCAGGGTGCGCGGGAAGCAGGCCGCGTCGGCGTGGCCGTTCACCAGGTCGTCCAGCTGGGCGAGCAGCGAGGTGTAGGTGGGGTTGACGGCGTCCATCGCGCGACGCTCGGCTGATCCGGTCTGGTAATCACGCGCGCGGA
>JAJYGN010000005.1 GCA_021790675.1 Actinomycetes bacterium | reverse complement strand
CCATCACATCGAGGGCCGCTAGTACTCGCTCGCGTGCCGTTCCGGGTTGGCGCAATGTGCGTAGCTCGATCTGGAACGGGGCCAGGCGCACCAACCACGGTTTCGCCTGGGGTATCTGCATCTCCACTCATCGGCTGTCGCGAAGACGGCCCATTGGCGCGCAAGCGTAGCCGTGCGATCATCCACCGACCTTGCGTCGTCAGCGGATCGCCACGGCGACGGCCGCGAAGTGGAGCCCGGCACCCACCAACGTCAACGCGTGGAACAGTTCGTGGTAGCCAAACACCTTCGGCCAGAGTCGCGGTCGCTTCGTTCCATACGCCACGGCACCCACGGAATACGCGATCCCTCCGGCCACCACGAGTGCGAAGCACGTCGCTCCCCCGCCCCGGTAGATCTGGGGTAGGACCGCAACCGCCGCCCAGCCCACGACGAGGTAGGGCAACGTGTTCGCCCACTTGGGGGCGTCGAGAGCCAACTGTCGTATGGCGATACCCACGACCGTGCCCGATCCGATCACGATCAGGAACACGGTGCGGATCGTTCCGTGCATCGTGAGTCCGGCCACCGCGAAATACGTCCCCGCGATCGCGAGGAAGATCGCCGAATGGTCCGCCCGGCGCCACGCCCGACGTCGAGCGGGCGACCAATTCACGCGATGGAAGATGGCGCTAGTGAGCATCATGACGTCGACGCCCACCACGTAGAAGAGCGCCCAACCGACCTGGGCCCAGTTGTGGGCCCGCACGATCAGGATCGGCGCGAGTCCCAACAGGACCACGGCGCCGACCGCGTGCAGCCAACCGCGCATGGCCGGCTTGACCTGCACCTGCTCGCTAGAACCACCCGACGTGGCGCCGTCGACGTCAGAGGGTCGGGAATGGTCGGACATCACGAGGAGAGCGCGAGTCGCGCGAAGGTTCGGCCGGTGACGGCGGGGCTCTCGCCGTCGGCGAGGAAGCGCACACGCGACCTCGAACTGGTCGTCACGACGAGAATGCGTGACGCGCTGTCGACGACGCTGAACCACGCGCCACTCGGGCCCCACGCGGGGCCCGAGAGCGAATACTCCTGTGGCACGGCGAGGGAGAGCAGCGTTCGCTTCGCGCCACCCGTGGTCATCGTCAGACGCAGCGTGCCCGACGACACGTGCCACTCCACCACTTGGCCCTGGGGACCCACAGCGGTCGTCGTGGTCGTGGGAGGCGCCCACGCGACGTCGGTCACGGCGCCCGTGGCGACGTCGGCCAACTTGCGCCAGTGGTTCGAGTCCACGCTCGTCACGTCAAGACGACCATCCGACCTCCATCGCAAGGCGGGTGGCATCGTCTTGGCCCCTCCCCACTCGACGCAGAAGAGCCGTACCGGGGTGCCACCGCCCGCGGCGACCGCCTCGACGCAACTCTGTTTGCCCGTCGGTGTCACGTCGCCCAACGAGGTGAGGGCCACGGTCCCCGAGATGCTCGCGTCGGGATGTGAGCGCAGTGACGGGTACGTCGGCACCTTGTTGAAGACCTCCGGCGAACCGCCGAACACGAGGAACGCCGCGACGATCACGAGAGCCACCTCAGCCAGGGAGAAGAGGATCCACCACGGGCCTCGCGTACGACCGCTGACCGGGCTGCTCGCGGGTCTGTCAGCTGGGTCCAACGGAACTCCTCGCCGCGCCACGACGAACTTTCGTCGCCACTGTGACCGTACCACCGGCGTTTCACGGTCACTTCGAGCGCGCTGATGGCCCGCTGACGCCTCAGCGTATCCAGTAGCGGCGCACGGCGTGGCCCGCCTCGCTGGTCACGATGTTCTGCAGCTTTCCCCCGGCTCGCTCGATCACCGCGGCCGAACCGATGTTGTTGTCGTCACACGTCATCAGCACGTCTTGCACCCCCGCGGCCCGTACGTGAACCAGGGCCTGGGAGAGGATTTCACTCGCGTATCCCCGCCGGCGAAAGGCGGGCCGCACGCAGTAGCCGACGTGGCCACCCTCGTGATAGAGGAACTCGTTCAGCCCATAGCGCACCGACGTCCGTCCCACGATCACACCGTCAACGACCGCCACGAGGAAGTTGCCTCGCACCCTCAGGGGAGCGATGATCTCTCCCCGACCACGCGCCTCCCACGCGGCGACGTGCTCACTCCAGGTGGTCGCGCCCTCATAGCCGAGCAGGAACGAGAAACCGTCAGCGGCGAGTTCTCGGTGCGCGGCGAGGACCTCGCTCTCGTCGTCTCTTCGAAGGGGTCGAAGGCGTAGCGACATGGCGGCACGCTAGCACCCACCTCGTGGTGTCTCAGACGGCGAGGGCGTCGACGAAGGACTGGGGCTCGTCGACGGTCACGATGAAGCGTCGGCCGCGGGTCAAGTCGAGTGCCAGCGCGTCGCCGCGACGCGTGATGAGCGCAGCACGTTTGAACAACGTCAGGCTGCCGCGATATCCGAGGCCGCCCATACGCCACATCGGGGCCTGGACGACCGACGTAGCGAGGATCTCGCGCGCCTCGAAGGTCTGGACGACGATCCCGTTCGGACCGTAGAGAACGTCGAGGTTGCGGCCGTCAGGAGTGTCGACGACGCGCACGACGACGCAACTCGACAGCCAGGCGACGACCGCAATCGTTGGTAGAGCCACCATCCGTGACACTCGCTGGCACCGGTCGAGCAGCTGACCCAGACGGCCGTGACGCTGGTGGCGCCGACGCACGAGTACTCCCAGGGCTCCGAGGGCGAGTAGGCCCGTCAGCTCCTTCGTGGCCAGACGCTCTTCAATCACGATGGGGTTGGCGCTCATAGCCGAACTGTAGGCGCAACGAGCCCGTGACGCCAAATGGTCAGGCGTCGTAGAGCACGTCAATGCGCTCTTCGGCGCAGCGAGTCGACCAGCCCCGCCAGGAGAACGAGGTGACTTTGGAGGACTCAATGAGATGACGTGCGAAGACGCCCTTGGCCGCCTTCGCGTCGTGGCCCGCGAGCCGCCCGTCGCGTGCGTGGCGAAACGTGACCGCGACCACACGCGTCGCGCCAAGATCCCCCACGTGGAACGCCGATCGATGCTCGACGGGCAGGAGGTCGTAGACGACACGACCCATGGCGTGGCTCGCCAGACTCGACGCGAGCACCGGCCGCCACAGGGACGCCACGGACGATCCGCCCAGACGCGCGGACATCTTGAGCCGGTAGTCGGCTACGAGGTCGTCACCGGCGTTGAGTCCGTAGAGACCAGACGGCACGATGAGGCGCCGACGCTGTGCGGCGCTCAACGTCTCGGCTTCGAGGTGGGACCACACGACGCCGCTGTAGCGCTGCCAGACCGGGCGTAATGGGGCGTCACCGACGAGCAGGGCGAGAACGCTCTCGCGAGCGCGCTCGAGGAGAGCCCCGCGCACGCCCAGCGTCGCCTCGAGGTCGCGAGGTGACGAACTCTGTAGCGCCTCGCCCAGTCGCCGCACCACTTCGAGGCGCACCGTTGCGAGTTCGTCGTCGAACGCGCCGCGGCGCGCGCGACGCGACCCGCCGGGGAGCTTGCCTTCCGATGGCGGCAACAGGACGAGGGGCGATGGCACGGCCCCTCAGGGTAGCGGTCGCTAGGCGGCGCTCAGTTCACGAGGGTTGATACCGCTGGAGCGGAGAAAGCCGCGAACCTTGACCACCTGATCCTCGGTCAGGTCACGCGCTCGCGTGGATCCGAAGGAGATGGTCTCGCCGTCGACGGTGACGGCCCAATTGCCCCGATGCGTCTCGTGGACCTCGCCGAAGCGAGCCAGCAACGAGATCACGTCACGCCACTGAATGTTGTGGTTGAGCGGGTGGCCAAAAATCTTGAGCAACGTCAGTCGGTGGTGGTGGTCCAGCTTGGTCGGCATCCTCATCCCCTCACTGAGAGCGAGGTGTCCCGCCCTCACTTCTCACTGTCCACCCTGTCGGGGACGAAGTCAAGTAGTCCGACGAGCTCAACGTGCTCGGTCATCGGGAAGAAATCGAACACCATCAGGTCACTCAAGTGAAACCCGCCTGAGAAGGCCTTCAGGTCACGAGCGAAAGTTGAGGCATCGCACGACACGTAGACGATCCGCCTCGGTTGGCGCCGCGTGAGGGCCGCCGCCACTCCCTTGGCGAGCCCGGCGCGCGGCGGGTCAAGCACGACCACGTCACCCCTCGCAACCGTGTCGTTGACGGACCGTGGCGTCACCATCCATTCGCGCACCTTCACGTGGGGCAGTCCGTCGACGTTGCGCCGGGCGTCACGCACGGCGTAGGGAGAGGACTCGACCGCGGTGACGCGACCGGCTGATCCCACCCGCTTGGCCAGCGGAACCGCAAAGAGGCCCACACCACTGAAGAGGTCGACCACGTGGTCACCGGGGCCGACCGCGGCCCACTTCATAACCTGGTCAGTGAGGATGGACGCCGCGTCACGGTGCGCCTGCCAGAACGAGCGCGGCGACACGGAGAACGTGTGTCCGCCCACGGCAACGCGCGAATCGGTGCCCGGATCCAGCGCGCGACCCTCGAGGGAGCGCACTTCGAGGATCTCGTCGCTTCCGTGGGCGCGGCGCACAACGGCGAACGCCGGGCCCTCTCCGATGGCACGCAACTCGACCTCGATCGCCCCGGTCCAATTCGCCGAGAATGCCGGCGCGAAGCGCTCGTCGGCGATCCAGCACGCGTCCAATGCGACCAGGTCGTGGGACCGGCTGGCGCGCAGAGCCAGCCGTCCGTCGTTGGTGACCGCGCAGCGAAGTCGCGTGCGCGAGCCCTTCGGCTCGCTGGGCGCCGGAACCACGTCGACGTCCCACTCGACACCAGCGACCCGACGCAACTGCTCGCTGACGAGGGACGCCTTCCACGAAGACTGCGCCGCGGCGCTGGCGTGCTGGAGATCGCAACCGCCACAGCCCCGGGGGTGCGCGTAGGGACAAGGAGCGCTCACTCGCTCACCGCTCGCCTCGAGGACCCGCACGGCGTCTGCGCGGGCGAAGGACGTCGCGCGTTCAGTGATGTTCACCTCGACCAATTCGCCGACCAGTGAGTGGCGTACGAAGACGACGCGCCCGTCACCCAGGCGCCCCACCCCACCGCCGGTCGCCGGTCGCTCGATTCGCACGACGTCGGGTGTCTCACTTGGCTCGTTCACCGGCCAAGTGTAACGAGGCTCAGGATTGCGCGTTCGACGCCCGAATCGAGGCCACGTGCGCGAGGAAGAGGTCGACCAGCTGGGCCGCCCTCAGGCGCGCGGCGGGAGTCTCGCGGGCCGTCTCGGCGAGCAGGGCCGCCGGGTCGAGGTCGAAGTCGCGTGGCTCGTCGTCACCCGCCTCGAACCATCGTGCGAGCTGCACTTCCTCAATCTCCGGGTGGAACTGCACTCCGACGTCGGCTCCGACCGCGAAGGCCTGCACCGCACGCGGTGTACTCGCCCACACCTGGGCGCGAGCCGGCAACGTGCAGTGGTCGTAGTGGTACTCGAACCAGGGCCCGCTCGGCAGATCGACTCCGGCCACCACGTCCACCTCGTACCAGCCGATCTCCGGTTCGTCGGCGCGGGTGACCACGCCGCCGTGGTGTCGGCACAGGGCCTGGGCGCCGAAACAGATTCCCAGCACCGCCACTCCCGTGGCGTCGGCCTCGTCGAGCAGGTCGAGTTCGCGACCGAACCACGCCGCCTCAATCGCCTCGTCGTAGACCGCGTGCTTCGAACCGAGGATCACGAGGAAGTCGTATCCGGTGACCCGTGGCGTCGGCGAGAGGGCGTCGAGCATCACCACGTCCACGTCGTGGCCGCGCTCGGCGAACGCCTCACCGATGAGGCCCGGGCTGTCTTCGACGTGGTGGCGCACGCACAGGACGCGGGACATGACGATTCTCTCCGCTTAACCCGGTAGCGACCAACCGAGCGAGACGGCGACCTCGCGGCACGTCGGG
Source organism: Actinomycetes bacterium (assembly GCA_021790675.1). Taxonomy (GTDB): domain Bacteria; phylum Actinomycetota; class Acidimicrobiia; order Acidimicrobiales; family RAAP-2; genus RAAP-2. Next base: position 35,142 of record JAJYGN010000005.1, on the reverse strand, counting down.
CACAGCGGGTACTTCTGCGGGTCGCGGCCCGGTACCCAGACCTTGCCGCACAGCGCAGTGACCGGCGTGGCGTTGATCATTCCCTCCACGACCGAGTTGCCCAGGGCGACGAAGTCGCCGTCCTTGGGTGTGAAACCCTCAAGGACGATATGAGTAAAACGCTCGTGGTCGCCGTCTTCGGTGGTGGCGACTGACTCGATCAGAAGGTCGTGTTCGGCGTTCGCGGCCATCACCCAACCCTACCGGCGTCGGTACGCTGGGTAGTCCATGACGCGACGACGACGCCCCTCTCCCTCGCATCCTCGACGAGCGGTCGCACCCCATTTCACGCGAGAGGGACGCCCCAAGACGCCCTATCGCACGCAAGCGGAGGCGGCCGGTGCGGCCCAGCTCGCCTGGACTCTGCACCGCGCCGAGCTCGACACCTACCGCTGCGACTACTGCCACCAGTGGCACATCGGCAAGCGCTTCCGCGACGAGTAGCGGCCTCGGCCAAAACCGGGCACAATAGGTGAAGCCCAATGAAAGGTTCTCCATGACGGTCCAGGCCTACATCTTGATCCAGTCCGAGATCGGCTCGAGCGAGAGCGTGGTCACCGCGACCCGCGCGGTACCCGGCGTGCTCGAGTCCTTCGAAGTCACCGGACCCTACGACGTCATCGTGCGCTGCAGCGCCGAGAGCGTGGACGACCTGGGAAAGTTCATCGTCGGGGCGATTCAGAAGGTGCCCGGCATCACGCGCACCCTGACGTGCCCGGTCGTCAATATCTAGAGCGCACCGAAGGCTCCCGCCGCGCGCAATTGCGCCTGGCGCTCCAGATCGATACCCCACGACGCCAGGCCCTCGCGCGTCCCTGATCCCGCCCGCTGGGGTGGACGCGAGAGAGCCGTCGGCGTCGACGAGAAGCGCGGCGCGGGGCGCGGCTGAGTGACGCCCCCCGTCGAGAAGACCTGGCGCGCCGTGTTGTAGGGGTGCGTCGGAGCCTCTGATGGGCTCAGCACCGGTGAGACGCAGGCGTCGACGTCCTCGAAGGCGGCCACCCACTCGTCGCGCGTTCGGGTGGCGAAGATCGCCGCGAAGCGTTCCTTCATCGCGGGCCACGCGTCACGGTCCATCTGAGCGGGCAACTCCGCGGGATTCAGGCCGAGGCCCGCGAGCAGGTTCTCGTAGAAACTCGCCTCGATCGCGCCCACTGCCACGAAGCGCCCGTCGCTGGTCTCGTAGACGTCGTAGAAGGGTGCCCCCGAGTCGAGGATGTTGGCACCGCGCTCCTCGCGCCAGAAGCCGGCCGCCATCAACGAGTGCGTCATGGCCGTCATCGACGCCGACCCGTCGACCATCGCGGCGTCGACGACCTGACCCTCACCCGTGGCGCGAGCATGCACGAGCGCCGCGACCACGCCGAGGGCGAGGTAGAGGGCGCCTCCACCGAAGTCGCCGACGTAGTTGAGCGGCGGCGTCGGGCGCTCGCCGGCGCGGCCCACTGGCCACAAGGCGCCCGACACGGCGATGTAGTTGATGTCATGCCCCGCGCGCTGAGCGAGCGGGCCCTCCTGACCCCAGCCGGTCATACGCCCGTACACGAGGCGCGGGTTGCGCGCGTGCACCTCGGCGGGACCAAGGCCGAGCCGTTCGGCCACCCCCGGGCGAAACCCCTCGATGAGTACGTCCGCCAACACCGCCAGTTCCAAGGCGAGGTCGCGGCCCGCCGCGTTCTTGAGGTCCACCGCCACGGAGGGCCGAGAGCGGTTCAACAGGTCCCAGGTCGTCTCGGGCGACGCGTCGGGATCACCGCGCTCGAGTCGCAACACGTCGGCGCCGAGGTCGGCGAGCAGCATGCCCGCGAATGGTGCCGCCCCCAAGCCGGCGAGCTCGAGAACCCTCACTCCGTCGAGCGGACCCGCCACGCGTCTAGTCCCACCAGAGGTCGTGACCGAGCACGCCGCGCGCGATGAGGCCCAGTTGGACCTGGGAGGTGCCCTCCACGATCGTCAGTTGGCGCGCGTCGCGGTAGTAGAGCTCGGTCGGGTGCTCCTCCATGTAGCCGGCCGCGCCGAGGAGCTGGACCGCGAGTCCCGAGGCCTTCACCGCCACCTCGGAGGCGTAGTACTTGCACATCGAGAGCATCGGCACGTACTCCTTGGTGTACTTTCCCTGGTCGGCGAGCCACGCCGCACGATACGTGAGCAAGCGTGCGGCTTCGATCTCGGTGGCGCACTTGGCGATCTCCCACTGGATGCCCTGGAACTCGCTGATCGTCTTGTTGAAAGCCGGCCGATTCTTCACGTACTCTGTCGCGTACATCAACGCCCCCTCAGCGAGACCGATCGCCCGCGCGGCGACAATGGGGCGCATCGCGTTCAGTGACTGCATCGCCAGCTGGAATCCTCCCCCGATAACCTGACCGGGTCCGACACGCACGTCCTCGAAGTGGATCTCCGCGGTGTCGATGCCCTTGACGCCCATCTTCTTGTCCACCCGCGGGCGCGTAACGCCCGGCGTCGACGCATCGACGATGAAGCTGCCGATGTCGGTGTGCAGGCGCGACGAGGCCTCGCCGGTCTTGGCGAAGACGGTGAACCAATCTGCCTGCATCCCACCCGAGATCCAGGATTTCGTCCCATTGAGGATGTAGCCACCCTCGACCTCGGGGTCGGGCGTGGCCCGAGTCTGGATTCCGGCCACGTCCGATCCCGCGCCGGGCTCCGAGAGGCAGAACGACGCACGCTGGGTGCCGTGAGCGATTCCGGGCAAGTAGCGCAGCTTCTGCTCTTCGGTGCCGGCGATCATGATCGGCCCGGTCGGCAGGCGCGTGAGCAGCAGCATGAGGCCCAGCACGTTCGAGTACTTGGTGACCTCCTCGATCGCGATGGTCAGCCCGGTGATGCCCGCTCCGGATCCGCCGTACTCCTCGGGGATGCACAGTCCCAGGAGGTCGGCGCGGCGGAACTCGTCGAAGATGTCAGTCGGATACTCGCCGGTCTCGTCGATCTGGCGCGCCCGTGGCTTGATCTTGTCCTGAGCCAGTCGCCGTACCGTCGACTGGAGTGCTCGCAATTCGTCGTTGAATTCAAAGTCCATACCTCGCAAGTTATCGCTCGGGCGAGAGGGCTCCGGTGGGACGTGCCAACATGGAGCATGGCCTCGTTCGATCGGCCCGGCGCGCTCGCGACCATGGCCACCTCCATCTTCGACGTCGTCGTCATCGGCGCGGGCATGACGGGTGCCGGTGTCGCCCTCGACGCCGCCACGCGGGGACTGTCGGTCGCGCTCATCGACGCCGGAGATTTCGCATCGGGCACCAGCTCCAAATCCTCCAAGCTCGTCCACGGCGGACTTCGCTACCTCCAGCAGCGCGAGTTCCGCCTGGTCTATGAGAACCTGCGCGAACGCCAGCGGCTCCTGGAGAACGCGCCGTTCCTGGTGCGTCCGCTCCCCTTCCTGATTCCCCTGATCTCGAGCAATTCGCTCACGGGTCGCGCCCTGGTGCGCGGGTATTCGTCGGCCCTGCGCCTCTACGACCTGACCGGTGGCTGGCGCATCGGTCAGCGCCACCGCAAGGTCACTCCCACCGAGGCGCTAGCCCATCTGCCTACGCTGCGCGCCGAGCACCTCCTCGCCGGATTCATCTACATGGACGCGCGCGGCGACGACGCCCGCGTCGCCCTCACCCTCGCGCGAACGGCGGTCGACCACGGCGCCTGGGCCGCCAACTACGTGCGCGCTATTGACTTCTCACGCGACGACGCCGCACGAGCCACGGGGGTTGTCGTGCGCGACGAGTTGACCGGCGACACTTTCTCGATCGCCGCGCGCAGCGTCGTCAACGCGACCGGCGTGTGGGCCGACGAGATTATTCAGCTGACCGCTCGTAGCGACACCCACCAGATCACCCCCGCCAAGGGGGTGCACGCGAGCGTTCCGCGCGAGCGGCTGCCCATCGACATCGCGGCGGTGCTAGCCGTGCCGGGTGACCGGCGCAGCGTCTTCGTGGTGCCCTTCGAAGATGGCCCGTTCACCTTCATCGGCACTACCGACACCCCTTATGACGGCGAGATCGACACTCCCACCTGCACGCCCGAAGATCTCGACTATCTCCTCCAAGCGGTAAACGCCGCCACCACTTGTGACCTCACCTCTCGTGACGTGACCGCTGTGTGGGCCGGACTGCGACCTCTCCTCAGCCCCCGCGAGGGAGAGCACCTCTCCGGGCGCACCGCCGACCTCTCACGTCGGCACCGCGTGAGCGACTTGGGAGACGGAGTCGTGCACGTCACGGGCGGCAAGTGGACGACATACCGCCAGATGGCGGAAGACGCGGTCGACGCCCTCGCACCCTACGTGGGCCGAGTGGGAGCGACACGCACGAAGAAGTTGCGCCTGCACGGCTACGGATCGTGGCGCCCGACGACGCCCCTTGACACCCACCTCTACCAGCGATATGGCGACGACGCAAGAGTGGTGCTCGAGTTGATCTCCCAGGACCCGTCGCTCGCTCTCGCCCCCATTGACGGCCTCGACTACGTGATGGGCGAGTTTGTCTACGGCGCGCGCGCCGAGATGGCGACCTCGCTCGTCGATCTCCTGACCCGCCGAACGCGAGCCCATCTCATCGACGCGCGCGCGACTCTCGACGCCGCGCCCCAGATCGCCTTCGCCGTCGCGCCGCATCTGGGTTGGGACGAGGAGCGCCGCGGCATGGAAGTGGGCGCGTATCGCGACCTCGTGACCGAAGAGCTCACAAGCGCGGGCCTCGTTCTGTAGTCTTCGCACGTGGGGCGTGCGCACGTGGCTCGAGAGTACCCGCGTGGCACCGTCGACGCCGCGCCGTCGCCTCTGGGCGATGACGTCCTGGCGGCGCTCGACTTCGCGGGTCTGGTCGTCGACGTCACGGCCGCCGCGCGGGCCGAGCACGGACGTGACTGGTGGCCGGTCTCGCTGCTCGACGTCGCGGCGGGCCGCGTTCCGGCGTGGCCCGGCGCCGTCGTGATACCGCGCGACGAAGCCGACATTGAGGCGGCGCTCTCGGTCGCCGCACGCTTCTGCATCCCCGTGACCGCCCAAGGTGGCCGGTCCAGTGTCGTCGGCGGAGCCCAGCCGAGCCCTGGCGCCATCGCACTCGATCTGACGGGGCTCGACGAGATTGGACCGGTCGATTCGACTTCGGGACTGGTCGACGTGGGCGCGGGTGTCTTCGGACCGGACCTCGAGGCCGCGCTCGCCCCCCTCGGCCTGACCGTCGGACACTTTCCTCAGTCCTACAAGTTCTCTACGGTCGGCGGCTGGCTCGCCAGTCGTGGCGCGGGCCAGTACTCGAATCGTTACGGCACCGCCGCCGACCTCGTACGGGGGCTTCGCGTCACCCTGGCAAACGGCCGGTCGATGTCGGTGGGCGCCAGGAGTCCGCGCGCGTCTCTGGGTCCCGATCTCACACAGCTCTTCGTCGGCAGCGAGGGCACCCTCGGAATCATCACGCGCGCGACGCTGCTCGCACGCGAACGCCCGTTGTACGAGGAGCGACGCGCGTATCATGTGTCAAACTTCCTCGAAGGGCTCGAGGTCTGTCGGCGGATCCTGCGCCGCGGTGCCTCGCCGGCGGTGCTGCGTCTCTACGACGAGCTCGAAGCGGCTCGCCACTTTGACCTTACGCATCCGGTCCTGCTCGTCCTCGACGAGGGGGACGAGACTCTGACGCGGGCCACGATGTCCGTCGTCAGTGCGGAGACGTCGTCCCTCGACCTCCTCGACGTCGCCTTGGTGGAGCGCTGGCTCGCCCACCGCAACGACGTCAGCTCTCTCGCCGAGCTCTGGGGCCGCGGCGTGGTCGTTGACACCATCGAAGTGGCGGCGCCGTGGAGCGAGTTGGCGACGCTGTGCGAGACGATCCTCGGTGGCCTTCGTGCCCTCACCGGGACGGTGATGGCCTCGGTGCACCAGTCCCACGCCTACGGCGACGGCGCGTGCCTGTATTTCACCTTCGCCGGCGTCGGCGACGATCCCCTCGCGTACTACCGCGCGGCGTGGGACCGAGTGATGCCGCTCGCGATGGCCCGCGGGGCGATGAGCCACCACCACGGGGTCGGGCGCAACCGGGCGCGCTTTGTGCGCGAGGCGCTGGGCGCGTCATACTCGATCCTCGAAGCCATCAAGGGCGAACTCGACCCACTCGGCATCCTCAATCCCGGGGTGCTGGGCCTAGGCGGTGACCCGTGGTGAGGGCGCTCGCCATTGACGTGGGCACCTCGTCGGTGAGGACCGCGATCGTCGACGAGACCGGCGTCGTCTCATCTCTCTTCCAACAGCGCCTGACGATCTCGACGCCCCAGCCGGGTGAAGTCGAGCTCGACGCCGACGAGATCGGCCGCATGGTGCTCGATCTCGCCGCAAGGACTCTCGCCGAGGCCGGGGGGGCCGACGTCGTGGGCGTCACCAATCAGCGGGCAACCACCGTCGTGTTTGATCCCGCGACGGGCCGCGCGGTCGGGCCCGCGCTGGGATGGCAGGACCTGCGGACGGTCTTTGACTGCCTGGCCCTCCAGGAGCGGGGGCTGCGCCTCGCGCCAAACCAGTCCGCAACCAAACTTCGTTGGCTCATTGAACGCGCCCAGAGGCCCGCGAGCGAAGTGCGCTTCGCCACGATCGAGACCTGGATCGCCTGGCTCCTCACCCGCGGCGAAGAGCACGTCACGGACCACTCGAACGCCGCGATCACCGGCCTGGTCGACGTCGACGTCACGACCTGGCACGAGCCCACTCTGACGGCCCTCGGCATCGATCCCGTCGTGTTGCCGCGAATCGTGTCGACGATCGGACCCGTCGCCACGGCGCACGCCCTCGCCGGCGCCCCGACGATCAGCGCCCTCATCGGCGATCAGCCGGCCTCGCTGTTTGGCCAGTGCTGCGTGACCCACGGCGCCAAGATCACCTTTGGCACCGGCGCGATGCTGAACATGCCGCGCGGACCGAGCGGCCCGGCCGCGATGACGCGCTACGACTCGGGCTGCTTTCCGATCGTGGTGCGCTCGGATGCCACGTCCGTGACCTGGGGCCTCGAAGGCATCGTCCTCTCGGCCGGTGCGGCGGTGGACTGGGCAGTCGAGGACCTCGGCATCGTCGAGAGTGCCGCGGCGAGCGACGCGCTCGCCGCCAGCGTATCCTCGAGTGAGGGCGTGACCTTCGTTCCGGCACTCTCGGGTTTAGGCACACCGCGATGGGACTTCGGCGCGCGTGGCGCCTTCTTCGGCCTGACGCGCGGCTCGGGCCGTGCCCAGATGATGCGCGCCGTGCTCGAGGGCGTCGCCCAGCGCGGCGCCGACCTCGTCGAGGCGGCGCTCGTCGAGACCGAAAGCCAGCTCGAGGAAGTGCGTGTTGATGGCGGCATGACCGCCAACCAGACGTTTCTCACGTTGCTCGCCGACGCGACCGGGCTTCCCATCGCCGTCTCGCCTGAACGTGAGGCGACTACGCGTGGCGCGGGACTCATGGCTCTGGTCGGCGCGGGCCACCTGCGCGTCGAGGACGTCGAGTATATGTGGCACCCAACCCACGTGATTGAGCCCACTGCGAGTGACGGCGTCCGCGCCGCGCGCCGAGCCGACTGGGCCAACGCCGTCGAGCGCGCCGCCGGCACGATCCCGGCCCTCAGCGGAATCCGCTTCTAGGTCTCCCAGGGGGCGCTCGAGAGCGCGGCCTCGAGTGACGTCGTCGACTCGAGCAAGTGACGCGACAGCGTGAGTTGGCGTGGCATGTTGAGCCCCACCGCACCCGTGACCACGCCGTCATGGCTGTAGATTGCCAGCCACTTGGCGCCGTCGTCGCGCTCGGCGACGCGCGTCACGTCGTCGCTCGGCGCGGGGTGGCCCACCATCTGGATCTTGCGCCCATACTGGTCGGACCAGAAGTACGGCACCATCGGACCAGGTGACTCACCGTGGACCCAGTGGCGCGCGAGCGCGAGCGCGTGGCCGGCCGCCACCTCCCAGTGCTCCATGCGAACCAGCTGCTCTCCAAGGGGACCGTCCCAGGAGAAGCGGGCCACGTCGCCCACCGCGGCGACTCGTTCAGTCGCGAGGAAGTGTCGATCTACCACGACACCGTTGTCGATCGTGAGACCCGACGTTGCGAGCCACTCGACGTTGGGGATCGCACCCGCTCCGACCACCACGACCGCGGCCGCGAGGGGCCCCTCGCCCTCGACGTGGACCAGGAACTCGCCTGCCACCTCGGTGACGTCAGTCACGTGCACGCCGCATCGCAACTCGATTCCGGCCTCGGCGGGCAGGTTCTTCAGCCAATTGGCCACCGTCGCGCCGAGAGGCCCGACCAACGGCGCGGCCGCCACCTCGAAGACCACCGGCCGCAGTCCGCGAGTGTGAAGGGACGTCGCGACTTCCGCCCCGACGAAGCCCCCACCGATGATCGCGACGACTCGCCCCGGCTCTAGGCGGTCGACCGCCCCTATCAGCGCCAGCGCGTCGCGGCGCGTTCTCAGCACGTGAAGGTGAGAGTCGGCGCTGAAGGGCAGGCGACGGGCGCGCGCTCCCGTGGCCAGGACCACGTGGGTGCCCGCGATCGACGAGCCGTCCTCTAAGTGGACGGTCGTCGTGGCCACGTCGAGCGAGCGGGCGGCCACCCCAAGGTGCAAGGTGACGTCGGCGGCCGCCACGCGCTCGTCGGTAGCGAGTCGGGTCTGGTCAATCCCCCACTGACCCGCGAGCACCTGCTTGGATAGCGGGGGCCGGTCGTAGGGGGCGTCGAGCTCATCGCCGATCAGGCTCACTGCCCCCTCATAACCCTCTCCGCGCAGCGCCTCGGCCACCCGCCAGCCAGAAAGTCCGGCACCAACGATGACGACGTGGTCGGAATCGCGCAGCGGGCTCATGAGAACATCGCGAGCCACTGGTCGGCGCTCGCCGGCGCCAACACTCGATTGGTCACGCGCACGTCTCTCATCGGTGCGTCGGGCTGGGGGGAATAGAAGTGTCCCGGATACAGGATCGTCTCGTCGCTGACGAACGCCAGTCGCTGGGTGAGGGTTCGATACATCTCCTCGGGGTCCGAACCCGGCAAATCCGTCCGCCCGCACCCGTCGAGAAAGAGCGTGTCGCCGCTGACCAAGCGGTCCTCGAAGAGCAGGCACTGGCTGCCGGGAGTGTGACCGGGAGTGTGGATCATGGTGAGAGTGAGTTCGCCCACCGCGAGGGTGTCGCCGGGCTCGTGGGCGACGAGGGAGCCCTGGTCGATGCCGGTGCGCTGAGAGACCCACTCGACCTCGTCCCGCTGAACGTGAATGGGTGCGTCGACAATCTCGAGCAGCTCGACGACGCCCTCCACGTGGTGCCCGCCATACTCCCCACCCACGTGGTCGAAGTGATAGTGGGTCCCGATCGCCCCCACCAGTGTCATGTCGTCTTCGGCGAGCACGGCGACTAACTCACTCGGCCGGTAGGCCGGGTCCACGATCACGGCCTCCCCCGTCTCGCGGTCTCCCATCACGTAGACGAAATTGACCATTGCGGTGGCCATCGGATCGCCCACCGCAAAATCACGTCCGGCGAGCAACTGGCGAAAATAGACGCGGCTCACGGCTCATCCACCACCCTCGTAAGTCGCGGCGCGAGCTCTTCGACCTTGGCCTGGGTGGCCCGCAGTCGCGCTTCCAGTTCTTCGATAATCGCCGTCGCCCGCTCAAGCTTGACGAAGAGGTCGTCCACGGACACCTCGCCCTCGTCGAAGGACGCCACGATCGCGTTGAGCTCACCCGCCGCGTCGTTCCAGCTGCCTACGTTGCTCATGGTGTTCCCTTCTCCGTGACCACGCTGATAAAGGTTCCGTCGGACACGCGCACGCTCATCGTCGCGCCCACCTCAAGTTGCGAGAGTGTTCGCACAACCGCGCCGTGGGCGTTGGTGACGATGGACCAACCTTGGGCCAGGCGCCGTGCCGGGTCGTAGGCTCCGAGAAGCTGGCGGACAGACTGGAGGGAGGCGGCAGAGGCCTCGAGAACGCGTCGGGCCGAGATGTCGAGACGCTCGCGCGTTGATGCGAGATGACGGGCCTCGGCGCGCAGTCGGTCGCGCACCGCAAAGTTCATCGTGCGCCGGCGCTCGCCGACATAGTTATCGGCCTCGTCGAGAACCGCCTGGGCGGACGCCGAGAGACGGCGGGCCGGAGCGACCACCATCCGCTCACGCCAGGCATCGACGAGGGTGACAATCTCCTCACCGAGCTTGGTGGGCGTGATGGCCCGGGTGTGTGCGACGAGGTCGGCGACCGACTCGTCACCCGTATGCCCGATGCCCGTGAAGACCGGTGTACGCGCCATCGCGATCGCGCGCGCTACGCGCTCGTCATCAAAACACGCCAGGTCTCCCTTCGAACCGCCACCACGCACGACGCAGATCACATCAACGTCGGTCGCGTCGAGCGTCTCGATGGCACGCACGATCTGCGCCGGTGCGACCTCGCCCTGGACCTGGGTCGTGACCAGGCGCACGTCGAACGCGTAACCCGAGCGCAGCAGCTGGCCCGTGAAGTCGTTGAATCCCTCGGTCTGGGGGCTGGCCACCAGGCCGACGCGCAGCGGAACAGGTGAGAGCGGGACACGCTTATTGGCCTCGAGGAGGTTCTCGGCTCCCAGTCGCGCGATCAACTCCGCTCGCCGGCGCGCGACGTCGCCGAGAAGACTGGTGACGTCGACGTCGGTCACGGTGAAGCCGATGCGGCCCTGGGGCGCGTAGACATCGACGTAGCCGTAGAACGAGACGATCATCCCTGACTGCAACGTCACGCCGCTCTCCGCCAGGGTGCGCTTGACCTGGGCCCACTGACTGGCCCAGCAGTGGGCGTTGAGCACCGCGCGCTTGGCATCAGACGTCGCCACACCGGCGTCGGCCAAGTCCACGTAGAGGTGGTTCTTCTCATAGACCTTGGCGATTTCGCCGCGGACCCAGCGGGCGTGGCGCCGGCCGAAGGCCGATTCGAGGTGCTCGGTCACGAGTCGGTAGAACTCGCCGACCTCGAGAACGCTCTGCGCGGCGTCGACGTCAGTACTCACGATGCGAGGCTAGCCCCGAGGTGTCACGAGATTGTCATTTGAGTCGCCACTGCCCGTGTGAAAAACTGTTTGCGGATGGTGAGTCGACTGGGCGGCCGCGCCACCTTCGGGTGGCGAGGAAAGTCGGGGCTCCACAGGGCAGGGTGCTCGCGAAACGTGAGTCGCGGTGACGCGCAGGACAGTGCCACAGAGAACAGACCGCCGATGGCCTGGGCAACCGGGAACAGGTAAGGGTGAAACGGTGCGGTAAGAGCGCACCAGCGCCACGGGCGACCGCGGCGGCTTGGTAAACCCCACCTGGAGCAAGATCAAACACGGAATATCCGCGGCCCGCGGGTCTTTCGAGACAGTTCCGAGGTAGATCGCTGAGATGGATGGCCGCCCACCCTCTTCGGAGGTGGACAGAACCCCGCTTACAGGTCGACTCATCATCCGCTTCACATTGAGACCACGTTCCAGAAAGTTGACGTTGTGCCCCATCTGCCATTCCGAGAACTCCCGGTGGCCGATCCAGGCACACCCGATATCCGCTCCGCGCGCCACTACTTGTTTTGGCTCGCACGGCTCCAGCGAGGCACCATTGTGGCGGCGACGCTGTGCGCCACGGCGTGGATGCTCTCCCAAGCCCTGTTGTGGGCGGCGGTGGGCGGCGCAGTCGACCACGGCATCGCCGCAGGACATCCGTCACAGCTCTGGAAATGGGCCGGCCTCATTGCCCTGCTTGGCGTCATCCAGGCGGTCAGCGGTGCCCTGCGCCACCAGCTGGCCGTCACCAACTGGATGCGCGCGGCCTACCGCACCGTCCAGGTCGTGGGACGCCACGTCACGGCCTCGGGCACCGCACTGACCGACGAAATACCGTCAGGCGACATCGTGAACTCCGTCGGCGCGGACGCCCCGCGCATCGGCATGGCCTTCGACTCCCTGGCTCGCTTCATCGGCGCCATCATCTCGTGGCTCATCGTCTCGGCAATCTTGCTCAGCTCATCGCACCTGTTGGGCTTGATTGTTCTCATTGGAGTGCCGGCCCTCGCCGTCCTGACGACGCCCCTCATGCGCCCCCTGCACACGGCCCAGGCCGCCCAGCGCGAAGCGACCGGACGCCTCGCGGCGCTCGGCACCGACACGGTCGCCGGGCTGAGGATCCTGCGCGGCATCGGCGGCGAAGAGGTCTTCTTGCGCAACTATCGCGTCCAGAGTGGCCTGGTGCGCCGAGCGGGCGTGCGCGCCGCCGTGCCCCAAGCCGCCCTCGAGTCAGGCCAGTTGCTGCTGCCGGCGATCCTCACGAGCGTGGTCACCTTCATCGGCGCGCACGAGGTCGCCCGCGGAACACTCCAGCCCGGCCAGCTCGTGGCCTTCTTCGGCTACGCGACGTTCCTCACAACGCCCCTGCGCGAGGTCATTCAATACACGATCATGGCCACGCGGGCCTACGTGGGCGCAGGCAAGGTCGTGCGACTGCTGAGCATCGAGGCGACAGTGCGCGATCCCGCCCAACCACGCGACTGGCCCGGTCGCGTCGAGCGAGTCCTTGACGAGCGCAGCGGCATCCACCTCGAGCGCGGGCGGGTCTACGCCGTCGTCACCGAGACGCCCGCGGAGTCGTCGGCCCTGGCCGACCGCCTCGGGCGCTTCATTCCCAATGTCGAAGGCGTGACGGTCAACGGATACGCCCTCGGGGACTTCTCAGTGTCCGACACCCGACGCCACATCGTCGTCAACGACATCGAGCCGCGCCTGTTCTCAGGCGAGCTGCGCTACGAACTCGTCCCCCACGGAACCTCGGTCGACGAACGAATCCTGGCCGCCCTCAACGCCGTGAGCGCCCTCGACGTGCTCGACGCGCTCGACGACGGTCTCGCCACGAGGGTCGACGAACGCGGCCGGAGCTTCTCGGGTGGCCAGCGCCAGCGCCTCGCACTGGCCCGCGCCTTTCTCACCGAGGCCGACGTGCTGATCCTCGTCGAGCCCACCTCGGCCGTCGACACCCACACCGAGGGCCGCATCGCCGCGCGGCTTGGAGAGATGCGTCGCGAGCACGCGACGCTCGTCGCCTCAACGAGTCCCCTGATGCTCGAGAGGATGGACACCGTGTTTCTCGTTTCCGGCGGTCAAGTCGTGGCTGAAGGGACGCACGATCACCTCGTGGCGTCTTCGGCGCTCTACCGCCAAATCGTCTTGAGGGAGGACTCGTGAGCCAGCTACCCGTCGCCGGTGCGAGCGAGGTGCGCGCGCACGCGATGATCCTCGCACGCCAACATCGTGGCGAGGGCCTGCGCATGCTCTCGCTCTACGCGCTGGCCGCCGCCGTGGCGCTCGTGCCCGCGTGGATCATCGGCCAGATCACCAATCTCGCCGCACACCATCAACTCACGAGCGCACTGATCACCCGCGAGGTGGGAGGACTCCTCGCGGCATCGCTCGCCTATGCGGGGCTCTCCTTTCTCGCTCGACGGCGCAGCTACATCCTGGGCGAGAAGATCTTCGCCCAACTGCGCGAGGAGTTCCTCGCGAGCGTCTTGGCCCTGCCCCTCGTCGAGGTCGAGCGCACGAGCACCGGCGACCTGCTAAGTCGCACGACCAACGATATCGACGCCCTGTCGCGCACCGTGCGTTTCGCCGTTCCCGAGTGGCTGGTCGCCATCGTCCAGGCGCTGATCACGATCGTCGCGATGCTGCTCGTCAGCCCCCTCGCAAGTCTCGCGGGGCTCGTCTCGGTCCCCCTGCTCTACTTCTCGACCCGCCGCTACCTACGCTTCGCCCGTCCCGGCTACGTTCGCGAACGCATCAGCTACGCCACTCTGTCCGGAACGGTCGCCGAGACGTCCGAGGGCGCGCGCACCGTCGACGCGCACCGCCTGGGCCGCCGCCAACGCGATCGCATCGACGCCAACGTGCGTGAGAACTTCTACGCCGAGATGTACACCTTGCTCATGCGCCTAGTCTGGTTTCCCACGGTGGAGACCGCCTTCTCGCTCGCGGTGGCCACGACGCTCGCCTGGAGCGGCTGGCTCGCCCTTCACCACTCGATTTCTGTGGGCGCGGCCACCACAGTGACTCTCTACGTGGTCCAAATCAACGATCCGCTGGATCGGATCATCTCCTGGCTCGACGAACTCCAAATCGGCCAGACCTCAATGGCGCGGCTCTTCGGCGTGGCCACCGTGCGCGACGACCGTCCCGCGCACGGTCCCACGCCCACGTCAGAGACCATCACGGTCGAGCACGTCTCCTACGCCTATCGCGAAGGCCGCGACGTGCTGCGCGATGTGTCGCTCTCGGTGCGCGCGGGCGAGCGCCTCGCGATCGTGGGCCCCTCGGGCGCGGGCAAGTCCACTCTGGGGCGCCTAATCGCCGGCATCGACGCGCCACGAGTGGGCTCGGTGCGTGTGGGCGACGTCGAGCTGGCGTCGATGCCGCTCGCCGCGCTGCGACGCCACGTCGCCCTGGTGACCCAAGAGCACCACATCTTCATCGGCACGGTACGTGACAACCTGGCCCTGGCCCAACCCGACGCCACCGACGAGAACCTCCTGCGCGCTCTCGACGCCGTCGACGCCTTGGAATGGGTCCAAGCCCTGCCCGAGCGCCTCGACACCGAGTTAGGCACCACGGGGCACGCCCTCACCCCGGCCCAGGCCCAGCAGCTGGCCCTAGCCCGCCTGGTGCTCGCAGATCCGCACACCCTGGTACTCGATGAGGCCACCGCGCTGCTGGATCCGCGCGCCGCGCGCCACCTCGAGCGGTCGCTCGCCGCGGTGCTCGCCGGGCGCACCGTGATCGCAATCGCTCACCGTCTGCACACCGCACACGACGCGGATCGGGTGTGCGTCGTCGTCGACGGGCGTATCGCCGAGCTGGGGACCCACGATGAACTCGTGGCCCTCGGCGGCGAGTACGCGTCGCTCTGGCGCAGCTGGCGCAACGAGGGAGCGCGTGACTCGTAGGCTTTGGCCGTGGTAAGACCCCTGCGCGGCGACGAGATCCTGGCCTGCCCGCATCGCGTCGCCCTGTCGAGAGGCGAGCCCTTCGACTTCACGCCCGCGCCCGCGAGCACCGAGATCCAGCGCCGTCGGCGCGACGCCGAGGCCGTACGTGACAACGTGATCGCCGAGATGCTCGACGCCCACGCCGACGCCGCCCGACCCGCTGATATGAACGAGACACTCAAGCATCTCGACGAGGGCACCGGTCTCGTCGTCTCGCCCTACCTGCCCGATGACGTAGTGGGTCGTCGACGCGCGCGCGTCCAGGCCCTCGTGCGAGTCGGTCGTGTCGGGTCGAAGTACACCTACGCGCCGCTGGTGATCAAGAACATCGAGGTCGTCGAGATCGCTCTCACCCGGCGGATCCTGGAAGGGACGATCGAGCGCCTCTCCCCCGCTGAAGCGTTGTTCACCAACGGCCTCGGCGTGCGCTCCTCACCCACCGTGACACGCACCGGCATCGTCCTGGCGCACGCGACGCGGGTCCTTGGCGCGCTCGGCTACGTGGGCGCAGCCGCGCACGCGGGCGTCGTCGACCGACGTCGGCGCGTCTTCTGGTTCGATCTCGCCGGCCGTGACTACCCGCGGTTCAACCTCGCGGCGTACGACGAGTACTACGAACGTCGTCTCGCCGTCATCGAGGAGCACGACCGCTGGCTTCGCGAGGGCGGCCCCTTCCCCACCAAGGCGTACTGGCACCGCGACTGCCTCGACTGCCCCTACGCCAGCCACTGCCAGAGCGAGCTCGAAGAGATCGACGACGTGTCCCTGACGCGCTTCACATCGGCCCCCCAGCAGGTCCTGCTGCGCGAACACGGGGTGACGACGCGTGCGCGGCTCGCGACCCTCGACCCGCGGCTCGCCCGTTCAGCCCGCCGGCGTGTCGCCGACAACTCACTCGAGGGAGTCCTGGGGGCCTCGATCGACAAGCTCGACGACCTCATCTACCGCGCACGGGCCCACGCCAACGGTGGGCCTCTGCGCATCGCGGGGCTCAAGCAGATGGGATGTCCTAACGCCGACGTCGAAGTTGATATCGACATGGAGAGTTACGGCGACGCCACGTACCTGTGGGGCGCGGTCGTCCACGTCGCCGACTCCGCAGCCGATCGCGCTGTCGGCGTGACTCCGGGGTACCGGTACTTCGCAAATTGGGACGAGCTCGACGCCGACGCGGAGGCCAACCTCTTCGCGCGGTTCTGGGCCTGGTTCGATGCCCTGCGCGCAACGTGTCGCCACGCGGGTCTCAGCCTCGCGGCTTACTGCTTCTGGGCCCAGGCCGAAGACGGGGCCATGAATCGCGCCGTCGCGGTGCCGGTGACCGGTGGACCCACCATCGACGATCTGCGCGAGTTCCGCGATGCGCGACCCAGCCAGTGGGTCGACCTGCACGCCTTGGCCAAAGCCCAGATCCAGACCGAGGGACCACTGGGCCTCAAATTGCTCGCCACGGGAGCGGGCTTCCACTGGCGAGACCCCACGCCGAGTGGCGAGGCCTCGATGGCCTGGTACGAGGTGGCGCGCGGCGCGGGCCCACTCGCCGAGGCCTCGCGCCAGCGCATCCTCGACTACAACGAGGACGACTGTCGCGCCACCAAGGCGCTGCGCGACTGGCTGAACGGTCCGGCTCGCCTGCTCGCTCACCGCGACGAGGTCTAGGAACCGGGGCGGTCGTTAGCATTTGACGGTGACACCCCCCGCAGACGCCAACCCCGACGCCGGCCGCTCGTTCGCGCGTCTCCTAGGCGCGTCACTGGCGCTCTGGGGCTTGGCCCTAGCTCTCTTGAGCGCTCGAGCGGTGGTCTGGCTCGCCGAGGGTCGGGTCACTTCGGGCCTCGTCCTCCTCGGCGTCGTCGTGCTCGGGCGCCTGCTCGGCGCTGAAATGAGCGAGGCGTGGACGGCGTACGCGGCCGCTCGGCTGCGCCACCGCTACCGGCGAGTCGTCACGACTCTCATGGTGCGGCCCCGCCGCGAGGGCGAACGAGGGCGCAGCGATCTCGCCCACGCCATCGAGGACGTGTCGTCTCTGCCCGCGCTCGACGTCCTGAGCGCGAGCGCACGCGTAGCGTCGCTGGGACTGGTCGTCCTCTTCTGGGCGGCTGGTCTTCTTCCTCTGGCGATCGTGCTGGCCCTGCTCGGAGTGGCCGTTCCTCTCTATCTTCGCGCCGGACGGCGCGCCAACGCCATGGACGCCGACTTTCGTGCGCGTCGCAACGTCCTCGAATCCCGACAGCTCGAGCTCATCAGCCACGCACCCGACCTGCGCGCCCTTGGCGCGGTCGCCTACGGAGCCAACGAGATCGCAGCGATCAGCGACTCCGAACACGTCATCGTCGAGCGCGCCGTTCGCGTGTCGTTGTCCTCGTCACTCGTGACCGAGTTCCTGGCCGGGGTGAGCGTGGGGCTGGTTGCGATGGTGGTCGGATTCGGACTGCTCGACGGGCGCATCACATTGTTGCGCGCATTGATCGCGGTCCTCGTCACCGCCGAGCTGTTCGGTCACGTGCGCCGCTACGGCGTCGCCTTCCATCGGCGCGAGGACGTCACCACCGCGCGAGCCGTACTCGACGCGTGCGACACCTTCGAGATCACCAGCGCCGGAACGCTGCTCGACGTCGAGGCGCTGACCACGCACGCGAGCGACGCGCGCGTCGACCTTCGTGTCGAGCGCGGTGACCGAGTGCTCGTGACTGGCCCCTCGGGTAGTGGCAAGACGACCCTCTTGCACACATTGATCGGCTGGACCGCCCCTCGCGAGGGCGTGGTGCGCCGCGGCGCCGCGCCCATCGCCTACGTCAGCGCCGAAAGCCCGCTTCTGTCTCAGTCGCTGTGGGACAACCTCACCCTGGGCGAGGCACACGAGCGAGACGACGTACGAGCACTTCTCGTTCGCCTGGGCCTGGACACTGATCGCTTCGCTGACCTCGACCTTCGCCTCGACGCCGACGGTCGCGGGCTCTCGAGCGGGGAGAGAGTACGTCTGGTACTCGCCCGCACCCTGCTGGCTCGACCCGCGCTGATCCTGCTCGACGACGTGGCCGGGGTTCTTGACGTCGCGAATCGCGAACTGGTCTCACGCCTCTTGAACGAACACGCCGATGTGGCGATCATCGAAGCCACCGTGGACGCGCCGCTGCTCGACGCACATCAGGTCGTGATGACGTGAGCGACCTGCGACGCCTCCTGACCTGGCTGGAGCGAGCCCGACCACCGCGACGCGCGCTCGCAAGCGCCCTCATCGCCGGACTCATCGCAACTCTCAGTGGCGTCGCTCTCAGCGTCGGCGCACTCGCCCTGCTGGTGGAGAGCGCGCGCCGTCCGGGCCTCGCTGCCGTGGCAGGAGTACTCATCGTGATCGAGCTACTCGCCTTCTTGCGGTCGCCGATCCGCTTCTACGAGCGCATGAGCGCCCATCGCCTGGGTCTGTCGGCCGTGACGCGCTGGCGACGTTGGCTCGTCGAGACCATTGGGCGGTGGTCGTACCGACGCTGGCGCACCCAAGCCGCAGGCGACCTGCTAGAGCGCTCGCTGCGTGACACCGACGAGCTCCAAGACCTCTGGCTGCGCGGCGTCGTACCGGCGATCAGCTCACTCGCGGCATCGATTCTGACCGACTTGATCATCGGGTTCCTGCCAGCGCACGGTACGTGGTGGCCGGTCGCCGGATTACTCGCCGTCGCCCAACTCGTCGCCGTGGGAATGGTGCTTGGCGGATATCCCGCGCTGGTCAACGCGGACAAGCTCGTGCGCGCCCAGCGCGGACGCTACCGTGCGGTTCTCGTCGAGCTCGCCGGAGCGACGCCCGAGCTCGCCGCGCTCGGGCGCGCCGACTACGCCGCGCGCCTCGCCCACGACGGGGACGCCGAACTCGAGCGCGCCGAACTCGCCCGCGATCGCACCGCACGCCTCGTGCGCCTGGCCGCCCCCCTCGCCACTACCCTGGCCCTCACCGGTGTGGCCATCGCCCACCCCACGTCGGCGCCACTGTGGCTCGTCGTGAGTGCCCTCGTAGCCCTCTCAACCTTCGAGCACGCCGTCACCTGGCGCGGCGCACTCGAGAGCGCGGTAGCGGTGAGCGGTGCGGCAGAGCGCCTCGACGAACTCGCCGACGAACGCCCCCGGAGCCGTGGGTCATGGCCTGACGGGGCCACTCTGGAGGTACGCGCAGTGCGCGTCGTCGAGGGCACCGGCGAGGACGCCTCGGCGATCGTGCGCCACGCCAGCTTCGAGATCACCCGGGGCCGACGGGTCGCCCTCGTCGGAGTCTCAGGTTCGGGCAAGTCGGCTCTGCTTCGTGCGATCGCCGGCCTGGACGAGTACGCCGACGGATCCGTCGCCGTCGGGGGCGTAGAGATCGCCGACATCGACGAGGCGGATCTGCGTCGCCATCTGGCCTACGTCGGCGCCGACGTCGGCCTCACCGCGGGCTTCGTACGCGACGTCATCGCTGTGGGCCGCGCGACGTCGCGCGACTACGTCGCCGATCTGGCGAGTTTGGGCCTTTCCGTCACCGCGGACACTCGCTGGGGCGAGCTCTCACGCGGCGAGCGTCAACGGATCGCAGTCGTACGCGCCCTCGCGACGTCACCTGAGCTCGTGGTTCTCGACGAGCCCACCAGCGGCCTCGGGGCCGAGGAGACCACGGCGCTTCTCGCGCTGCTCGAGCGCACCGAGACGTCGGTGCTGGTGGCGACTCACGACGCTCACGTCGTCGCGTGGTGCGACGACGTCATCGAACTCGCCAACGGAGTCCTCGTCAGCCGTTAAGAGTGCTCATGCCGCGCTCGTGGTAGCGCTCGCCGGCGACCGCGTCACGTGGGACCGCGGCTTCGAGGGCCGAGATCTCCTCAGCACCAAGGATGATCTCGCTCGCGGCCACGTTCTCGCGCAGCCACTTGCGCCGCTTGGTGCCGGGAATCGGCACGACGTCCTCGCCGCGCGAGAGCACCCAGGCCAGGGCGAGCTGGGCAACAGTGACACCCTTGCCCGCCGCGATCGATTCGAGGCGCGCGACCAGGGCCAGGTTGGCGTCGCGGTTCTCGCCGACAAAGCGCGGGTGATTCTTGCGAAAGTCACGCTCATCGGCGGCGTCGCGGTTGGCCGACTCGTCGGTGAGGAATCCCCGCCCGAGAGGACTGTAGGCGACGAAGCCGATGCCCAGGCGGCGACAGGTGTCGAGCACGCCGTCTTCGGGGTCGCGCGTCCACAGCGAGTACTCGCTCTGGATCGCCGTCACCGGGTGCACCGCGTGGGCGCGCTCGAGGGTGGTCGGTGAGGCCTCGGAGATGCCCAGGTGACGAACCTTGCCCGCGGCCACCAGCGAGGCCATGGCCCCCCACGTCTCCTCGATCGGCACGGTGCGATCCACTCGGTGCTGGTAGTAGAGATCAATGTGCTCGACTCCGAGACGGGCCAACGACGCGTCGCAGGCCGCGATCACGTACTCGGGCCGGCCGTTGACGCCCAGGTACGAGCCGTCCTCACCACGCTGGTTTCCGAACTTGGTCGCCAACACGACCTCGTCGCGACGCTCGGCGATGGCTCGTCCCACCAGGCGCTCATTAGTGAAAGGTCCGTACATGTCCGCGGTGTCGAGAAAGTTCACCCCGAGTTCGAGGGCCTCGTGGATCGTCGCGATGGACTCCGCGTCGTCGCCAACGCCGTAGAACTCGCTCATGCCCATGCAGCCGAGCCCCTGCGCGGAGACCTCCAGGCCCTGTCCCAAACGGCGTCGTTGCATCGCGTCCTCCATGTGAATTTGCTCACAACACGTAAATTGTGGGCTTCCGCGAGCACCTTAGCGGTTGGACGTCGAACTAATTTCTAACCATTGGCTGGGGGGGCCAACTTCGAGAGCCTGCCTGTTTCGTTCGCGAAACGGGCAGGCTCTTCGTTGTTACTGGGCCTGCTCGAGCAGTGGCACAACGTTGAATCGAATCAGCGACGGCGACGTATCGCGCATTCCGATGACGGTGAGAGACCCGTTGTCGAGCCGTGTGCGCCAAGCGGCCGCGCCGTCAACTCCGAGCGCCCAGGTCGCCGCAGACTTGATCGGCGAGACATGACTCACGATCGCCAGGTGACGGTGGTGCGAGTGCAGCAGGCTCTCCGAGTCTTGGAGCAGCTGGTTGAGGCGGGCGTGGACGCGCCGGTCCACCGACGCCAGTGACTCGCCCCCTCCGAGGGCCAGCTGGTGGTCGGACTCGAAGACTCGCCACTGGTCCGCACTGACCACGCTGAGAGGCTGGCCGTCGAGGTCGCCGTAGTCGACCTCGATGAAGTCCTCGACGATCTCGGCGTCCAGGTGCGGCAGGGCGAGCGCCGCGGTGTCGCGGGCGCGATGCAGAGGCGACACCCACACCGCGGCCACGCCGTCGAGCAGCGGACGCAGGGCGACCGCCTGACGCCGACCGAGTTCGGTCAACTCGGGATCGCTGCGTCCCACCAGCAGGCGCTGGGCGTTGGTGACTGTCTGTCCGTGGCGGATGAGAATGATCACGGCAGGAGGAGTCGGCCACACTCGGGGCAAGGAGCGAACTCGCCCTCGGCGAGCGCCTTAACCCGGTCAATGTCGAGCGGTGCCAGAGCTATTCGACACCCGTCGCAACGTCCGGAGACAAGTTGCGCGGCGCCGGAGATGCCGCTGCGTGAGAGCGCCGCGTCGTAGCGCGTCAACAGCGCCGCCGGCACCGTGCGCGCCGTCTCCTCACGAGCGCGTCGCAGCGCGGTGAGCTCCTCGTCCAGGCTCGATTGCAACTCGCTCACCAAGGTGACGAGCTCGGCCCGGCGCGAAACCAAGGGTGCGGCGGCCGCCTTGACCGTCTCGACCGCCTCGTCGAGCGGCTCGAGCTCCATCATCAACTCGAGCTCACGGTCCTCGGTCGCCGATAGGAGCTCGCGCACGTGCTCGAGCTCCTTCTGCAGGGCCGCAAGGGTTCCGGCCGGTGTTCCGCTCGCGCTGAGCTTTGCCGCAAGGTCACTAGCGCGCGCGCCGAGACGGGCGCCCTCGTCGCGGGCATTCGCGTGTGCCACTCGCACCGGGGCCTGGGCGTCCTGGGCGGCTCGTAGGTCGCCGGCCAGGGTGCGAAGCTCGCCCTCGATGCGCGTCAGCTCCTCGGACTCGGGCAGGTGGCGGCGCTGGCCGGCCACGCGCTCGATCCAGCGGTCGGCCTCCATCAGTGCGCGCAGGGCCTCGAGGTCAGTCACCGGACCAGTCTCGCACGCGCGCCACGTAGTCTTCGAGTTTGCCGAGGGCCGCCACGAGCGTCGGTTCGGCCCGCTCACGGGCGGCGGCGAAGTCGAACCAAAAGACGTCCGGACTCTCGCCCGGGCCCGGACGGGGCTCCAGCGGCGGGGCCTCGAGCACGAAGCGCAGGTCGTAGTGAGTGTGACCGCGCGGACCCGGGTGGACGTCGACGTGAAAGACGCGCTCGTCGAGGAGTGAGACGTCGAGTCCGACCTCCTCACGGCACTCGCGCAGGGCGGCGGCGGGCGGGCTCTCGCGGGCATCGACGTGACCGCCCGGCTGCACCCAGATACCGAGACGCCGGTGACGGTGCAAGATCACACCGCGCGCCGAAACGACGAAGGCGGACGCTGTGACGTGGTGCACGTCGGCGAACTCGTCGAAGGGATCCACCGCCCAGGTCAGCCGCTCGAGGGTGGCCGCGATCGAATTCGCCTCGCGAGCGTCTACCGGCTCGAGGGCCTCGAGCTCGTCAACCAGATCAGACGTCATCATCCCAGTAGGCGCCGCAGCGACGCTGGTAACTCGACGGTGCCGCTCGCCATCGCCCCGTCGCTCGAAGGAATCGGCTCCCCGAAAACCAGGCGAGCCGGAACCACCCCCGACCAGATCGCCAGGCCCTGGTCGTCGACGTCGTCGTCGGTGGGCCCTTGGGAAACCTTTGCCGACGCCTCCTCGATTTCCACCGCGATGACGCTCGTCAAGCGCAGCTCGCGCTCGTTGATGGGGCGAACCTCGCCCGCGCGGCCCGGTAGCACCGCGTCCACGAAGTAGTCGAGGACCCGGCGCTTGTCCTCGTCGTCGACGACCTCGTGCGCGGGACCCTCGAGGGCCACCGACCGATAGGCGATCGAGGACTCGAAACCACTGCGCGCGAGGCGCAGCCCGTCGTAGATGGTCGCCGTGACCCAGGCGCGACCTTCGTCGATGACAGCGGCCATCACCGCGTTGGACCGGCTCCCGTGAAGATAGATCGTGCGCCCGATTCGCGCGTGCAGCGTCGGCAGCGCCACCGCGCGTCCCTCGACGAAGGCAGCGACGTGACACATCCGGGCCTCGTCCAGAATGGAGAAGATCGTGGCCTCGTCGTAACGGGCCTTTTCGGGGAGACGGCGCACCCGGGTGTGTGGTCCCGGACCGAGAAGCTCACTCACGCGCGCAGGTCACCACCGAAGAAGGTGCGCGCCACTCCGGCGACCTCGACGTTGCGCTCGAAGAGACGCGCGAACATGACTCCCCCGCGCGCCGACGCCTGGCGCACCTGGACCGTGGGAGAACCGGCTGTCTCCATCCACCACGGAGCCACCGCGCACATCGCCGATCCCGTTACGTGGTCCTCGGCGAGACCCAGCCGGGGGGCGAAGACACGAATCGACACGTCCGTGTCGGGCCCGTCGGCGCACGCCGCGATCACCAGCGAGCTCGGAACCAGGAACAGGCTCACCGGGTCGATGGCGAGCGAGCACAGCGCGTCGTAGTCCTCGACGATCGCCAGCACACTCGACGGCCCGGCCTGGTAGACGTCGCGCACCGCGCCAAGGGTGCCGTTGAGCACGCTCACGTCGAGCGGCTCGATGTAGGCGCGCGGCAGGTCGATGCCGAGCATCCCGTCGCGCAAGCGACGCCCCGACAAGACACCCGAGCGGGTCTGGAAGTAGAACTCGCCCCCCGGAACGCCCAGCTCGCTCAGCAGCACGTGCAACGTGGCCAGGGTTGCGTGCCCGCACAGGTCCACCTCGACCGTGGGGGTGAACCAGCGCAGCGACCAGCCGTCACCCACTCGGCGCAAGAACGCGGTCTCCGAAACGCCCAGTTCGAACGCGATCTGTTGGAGGTCCTCATCGGCCATGGGGCGCTCGAGCAGGACTACGACAGCCGGATTGCCACGGGCCCCCTCACCGATGAAGGCGTCCACCCACCAAAGTCGATGTCCAAACGTCACCTTGACCGAATCCACTCCTAGACACTGCCACAGGCGCACGCCGCGCTCGCGTAGCCTCGAAGGGTGCGTGTCGCGACGTTCAATCTGCACGCCGGCGTCGACGGATGGGGTCGTCCCACCGGTGCACTCGACGCTGCGGTTGCCCTCGCGCCGGATATCCTGATCTGCCCCGAGACGTGGCGCGGACCTCGCGGCGATCTGTTTGAGGAACTGTCGCAACGACTCTCGATGACTGGAACCTTCGTGCCACTGGCGATGGCGGAGCGGGCCCACGGCCGCCACCTGGGAACCTCGTGGCAACCCTGGCGCGCGCATCTCACCGGCGAGCACGGCCTCTACTTCAGCGAGCACCGCGCCCTCACCGTCAGCCAACGAACGCGGCGCGAGCGCGCCGACCTCGAGAGCGGCGAGTGGGGGCTGTCCTTCCTGACGCGCCTGCCGGTGGAGTCACTGCGCGTGGAATCCCTGGGGCGTCTGCCGCGCGAGAAGGTCCGACGGGCGCTCATCGTCGCCACCCTCTCGCTCGAGGGGCGACGCGTCAATGTCGTAGCGATCCACGGCGCGCACATCAGCCACGGCTCGTTCCGCCAGTACCGGCGCGTGCGCGAGCTCGTCGCCGGCCTCGACGCACACGTGCCGATCATCCTCGGGGGTGACTTCAATTCGTGGCGGCCCCTCTTGCGCGTGTTCCTACCCGGATGGAGCTCGCTCGTGCGTGCGCGCACCTGGCCGGCGCGCCATCCACACTCACAGATCGACCACCTGCTCGGCCGCGGCCCCTGGCGCGCGCGAGGCGGCGGGGCGATCGACGCCGGCAGCGACCATCGCCTCCTCTACGCGGACGTCGACCTCGGCGACTAATCGATGTCGACGCCGCGGCTCTCGGGGACCCGCGCGAGCAAAGCGAGTGTCGGCAGTAGCGGCAGGAAGGTCACCACGGCGGGCAGTCGCAGCGACGACACCGCGGCCGCGTGCACGCTGTCGCCTATCACGCCAAAGAGCGCCAGCCCCGCGGTCGCCCCGAGGATTCCGGCGAGCGCCACCCAGCCCGCAGCGGTCGAGCGCACACGCCGCGAGAAGATTTCCGTCGAGAGCGCGCTCGCGGCCGGCGCGAAAAGTCCCGCTGCGCCAACCCCGATCATGTAACCCAGCACGAAGCTCACCCGCCCGCCGCTGTAGGCGACAGTCGACGTCACCGCCAGAGCGAGCAACCCGATCGTCACGGTCGCGCGTCGGCCAATGGTGCGAGAGAGAGTGCGCGAGGCAATCAGACCCGCCAGACCCGTGGCGGCGCTCGCCACGACAATCCCCGCCACCACGTGGGGGGCCAGCTTGAGAATCCCCTCGGCGTAGACGAAGGCAAATCCGTTGGCCGGACCGGTCACCATTCCGGCGGCGAACGCGACGAGGGCGACCGAGACGAGGCGCCCGCGCTCTTCACGCGGCACCGCCCCGAGTCGCACGAGGTCGTCACCGTGGCGGCGCGACTCGGGTATCCGTCCGACGAGCGGCGTGATGAGAACGACGGGCACGAGGGTTAAGGCAAAGAGCCAGCGAAAGGAGCCGGGACCACGAATGAGACCGTGCAGGATCGCCGACAGACCGGAGCCCACGCCGGCGCCCGCGGCCATGATCACCAGTCGATGAATCCGTTGCGAGGTTGATGAGAGTTCGACCGTGAGAACCTGCACGACGGTCGAGACCGCCGTGAGAAGAGGCCGCGCCAGTGCAAAACACGCGACGAAGAACCAGTAATTGGGGCTCAGCGCCGCGGCGCTCGTGGCGAGCAGACCGGCGAACAGGGCGACGCGAACCACCCGAATGCGTCCACGGTGGTCGGCGAGCGCGGTCACGGGCAGCGCGGCCAACGACGCCAGGCGTACGACGGCCAGGCCGATACCGATCACCGAGCCCGACAGTCCAACCACCGCGCGCAGCGAGCCCGTCGGTTCGACGTGGCCGAAGTGACGCGCGACGTCATTGAGCGAGGCCACCGCACCGAACTGGGCGAAGCCCGCGGCAAGGGCGATCGCGAAGAGGATGCCGATCGCCCGGCGCGGCGACGTCGCCACGCCCTAGTCGAGAGAAACGGAGTCGTCCACGACGACGAGGGTCTTGCCGTGGTTGCCACCACTGAAAAGGAGGTTCAGCGCGTCGGGCGCGTTCTCGAGTCCCGTGACCAGGTGCTCACGGTGGACGAGCTCGCCGCGCGCGAGCATGCCGGCGAGTTCGGCCTGCGCCTCGGCGAAGCGTGGCGCGTAATCGAGAATGATGAAGCCCTCCATCGATGCGCGCCGCGAAATCAGCATCGAGGTGTTGACGAGACCGGTTCCGGCTCCGTTGTACTGCGAGATCGCCCCGCAGAGCACGACACGCCCGCGCATCGCGATGTTCGCGAGCACCGCGTCGAGAACCTCGCCGCCAACGTTGTCGAAGTAGAGGTCGACGCCCGCGGGGCACGCCTCGTGGAGTCGTCGGGCCAGGTGACCGTCCCGGTAGTCGAGGCACTGGTCGAAGCCGTAGATCTCGACGACTTCCGCGCACTTCTGCGCTCCCCCGGCGATGCCCACCACCTTGGCCGCTCCGCGCGCGCGGGCGATCTGCCCCACGGCCGACCCCGTGGCCCCGGCCGCCCCCGAGACGACGACTACGTCGCCCTCCTTGATCCGGCCCACGTCGACGAGGCCGAAGAACGCGGTGATCCCGGTCACACCGAGGACGTTCAGGACCGTCGCCAGGTCGAGGCCGAGACCGCGCGGCAGCACGGTGAAGTGATTGTTCGCGTCGGCCAACACCCAGTCCTGCCAACCCGTCATACCGAACACGACGTCGCCGACCCGGTAGCGATCCGACTGGCTCTCGACCACCACGCCCGCGCCCGAGGAGCGCACAACCTCTCCGATCGCGATCGGCGGCAGATAACCGGGCGCGTCGTTCATCCAAGTGCGAATCGTCGGGTCGATCGACAGCGTGCCGACACGCACGAGGGCCTGCCCGGACCCGCACGTCGGCACGGGCGTCTCCACCAGGGCGGTGGTGGCCGCGTCGACGGCTCCCGACGGACGTTCACGCAGCACGATCTGTCGGTTCATGGCGACCACCTCCGCGCCCACGTTAGGCGTCGGCCAACTCGGCGAGGATCCGCGCTTCGTCTTCGGCGCTCAGGCCGACCTTTGAGCGCGGTGTCGTCGGCCAGCGCTGCTCATGCGCAGATACGGCGCTGATTGTCTCGGAGAGAGGGCGCACGTGCAGGCCCGCCTCGCGAGCTCGTCGCGTGTTCAGACTGAGCAACGAGTGGGCGTCGCCCGGTCCCTCCCAGAGTGGCAGGTCACCAGGGCCGACCCCCGCGTCGATAAGGCGCTGTCCGTCCACCCAACGCAAGCGGGTTCCCGATGGCCCGACAGCCGCGACCACCGCATCCAAAAAGTCGCCGAAGGTGAACGGCGGCGGCGGTCCGGCCACGTGAAAGATCCCTCCCGAGGTCCCGGCCCGCGTCACGACGAAATCGGCGAGGTCGCGCACGTCGATTACCTGAAACGGATTGGCCCGCGGCCCCGGGGCCAGCACGTCGCCGCCGCGAGCGATGCGTTCGACCCACCACGTGAAGCGGTAGGTGTGGTCGAAGGGCCCGGCGACGTAGGTCGGGCGAATGATCGTGGGCTCCACGCCGTTCCACGACGAACCGCCCGGACCGAATCCTTCCTGGGTGGCGACCTCGCAGAGATACTTGAGGCCGCCGTAGGTCGCGGAGTTCACGACCTCGGTCGAGGGATCCTCCAGGGTCACCACAGGCGCGTCTTCGGTGTCGAGCGTCGCGGTACGCGGCTCGTACACCGAGATCGACGAGACGTGCACGTAATGGCCCCCACGCCCCGCGAGGGCCCGCGCGAGACTGGAGACCTGTCGCGGCACGTACGCCGAGGAGTCGAACGTGACGTCGTACTCTCCCTCGAGAGACGCCAAGTCGGCGTCGACGTTGCGATCCCCCAGGATGTTCACCACCCCATCGAACAACCCAGGATTGGTCTTGCCCCGGTGAAAGATCGTGACCTGATCGCCGCGCGCGAGAAAGGCCTCGACCACCGCACGACCAACGAACTGCGTACCTCCGATGACCAGGACTCTCATGGGCGAATACTGTCACACAATCGCAATACTCCCGCGCTCGCACCCTCGGTACGCTTTTGACAACGGGAGATCGTTGCGGGCGGTGGCCGGCCCCGCGAAGGAGTCACGTGGCACGTATCAGGGGACTTCTCCTGAGCATTCTCATTGGTGGCGTTGTCCTCGCCGCGTGTGGGGCCGCGTCGACGCCGCCGCCGTCGAGCTCCCCGCAGTCGCTTCCTCGATGTACGAGCACGGATCTACGCGTCGAGATCGGCGTCGCCAACGTGGCGATGGGGCACGTGGGCCAGCAGATTCGCCTAAAGAACGTGTCGCGGGGGTCGTGCACGCTCAGGGGCTACCCACGACTGCAGATGCTCAACGCTGCGGGCGCTCCAATCACAACCCGACTGCATGTTGGAGCCGACTACATCGTGCCGCCGATCCCGGTGCAGACCGTCACCCTCGCCCCGGGAGGCGCCGCAGGCTTCCTCGTGGGCTACGAAAGCGCCACGGGATTCCAATCGCTCACGTGTCCAACCTCGAGCACGATCAGCATCTATCCGCCCCACGACACAACGGCGCTACGCGTGCACTGGCACCTCGCCCCCTACGGGGGGAGCGTGACCGCCCTGCGCTGCGGGATCCTGACCGTGTCACCGATCGCGCGAATCTCTCAGCTTGGTCAGTAGTTTGAGCGTGTCGACCAGTACCGATACACGGCGATGAATGTCCAGATCCCCTCGACGACGCCGAAGGGCCACGCCCCGGAGAAGAAGCCGTAGACGCTCGAGAGCGCACAGCCCAACGCGAACGCCAATATGAAGCGCCGCGAACGCGATTCGAGCGCGTACATCGTCATCATGAACGTCAGAGCCACCACGCCAAAGATCGTTAGTCCCACGAAGTCACTCTAGGAAGGACCACTCCACGACCCCGGCCACTAGCGTGAAGGAGTGGCTTCGACGTGCGGACTCGGACGACTCCTCAGTGGCGGCGCGATGGGCTACCTTGGCGCCAGCCCCTTTCACAGCACGTTCATTAACGTGATGGGCGCCGCAGTAGGCGTCGGTGCGGTCTACGTGTGGACGAGGTGGCTAGGCCATGCGACCATTTGCAACGTCGCCGCGCCCCACCACGCCGCGGAGCGCAACGTAGTGGAGCGCGAGCGCGCCTCGGAACACTCCGTCTAGCGTCACGCCAGTGGGGCCGGGCGATTGCGCGTTGTCGCCGGCCGGTCTGATTGACTGGTGCGGTGACATCGACGAACCACGTGCGCCGAGGACTCGCACTTGAGTACCTGACACTCGCCTGGAACGTCGTGGGCGTGGTCTATCTCGCGTTCGCCGCGTTCGCCGCACACTCGGTGGCCCTGGCGGGGTTCGGATTCGACACGCTCGTCGAGATCGGCGCGTCAACAGTCGTCGTCTGGGAGCTGCGTAACGTCCACGGCGAGCGCCAGCGCGCCGCACTACGTCTTATCGGAATCGCCTTTATCGTTCTCAGCGTCTACCTCGTGGTTCTCACCTCGCTGGCCTTTGCCCGCCACGTCCACCCGCACCACTCCCCGGCCGGCATCGCGTGGACATCCCTGACCGCGGTCGCGATGTTCGCCCTCGCCTACGGCAAGTCGCGCACGGGACGCGTCCTCAACAACCAGGTGTTGCTCACCGAGGGGAGGGTGACGTTCGTCGACGGCATGCTCTCGGTCGCCGTACTCGTCGGCCTGACGGCTAACGCCCTGCTTGGGTGGTGGTGGGCTGACCCCGCCGCAGGACTGATCATCGTCTACTACTCAGTGCGCGAATCGCGCGAAGCCTTCGCCCACTACCGAGCGGCGAGCTGAACACGTCGCTCGCGCGTCCTCACGCACGCCGGATCGTCGCCCAAGACGTCGCCCGTGCGTGCATAGGCGCGCGCTCGCGACCCTCCGCACAGGCGCGCGTAGGCGCACTGCCCGCACACCCCGTGAAGGTCACCCGCGCGCAGCGAGGTCAACAGCTCGCTGTCGAGGTAGATCTCGCTCAGTAACCGCTCGCGCACATTTCCAAGCGTGACAGGCAGGAAGCCTGAGGCGTGGACCGATCCGTCGTAGCCGACGAAGACGATGCCGCGGCCGTCTCCAGTGGCGAGCGTCGCACTGTGGCCCCGCACGTCGGCACGCCGCTCCCCGAGCTTGGCGCTGAGGTCGCGATAGAGATGACCAAGCGAGAACGCCGACGCCGGATCGTCGGCGGCCAGTTCGAGTCGCTCCGCCTGCACCCGACGAAAAAATGGCGCCTCCACCGTGCGCACGGTCATGCCACGGTTGGTGACGTCGACGAGGAAGTGGCACACGTCCTCGGCGTCCTCGGCGCTCACTTCTTCGATCTCGGTTCCCCGTCCCACTCCGACGAGGAAGAAGACTTCCCAGATGGCGACGCCAAGGTTCTCGATCAACCGTGCGATGTCGGCCAACTCGTGGGCGTTTCGCCGCATCACGGTCGTGTTCACCTGAAGTCGAAAGCCCATCTCGACGAGCATCGCCAGTGCGGCGAGCGTGTCGTCAAAATGTCCCGGGATGCCTCGCAGTGAATCGTGCGACGTCGCGTTCGAGCCGTCAAGGCTGATCGAGACACTGCGCACGCCTCGC
Source organism: Actinomycetes bacterium (assembly GCA_021790675.1). GTDB lineage: Bacteria > Actinomycetota > Acidimicrobiia > Acidimicrobiales > RAAP-2 > RAAP-2. Next base: position 4,175 of record JAJYGN010000005.1, on the reverse strand, counting down.
TCGAACAGGCCCGTCATCGCCTCGCGGGTCAGGCGGGGCGTGACCGAGGGTGCCACGCCCACGCGCAGTCCCGACTGCGTCGCGTGCGAGACGAGTTCGTAGAGGTCCTCACGCTCGAAACAGTCACCGCCGGTGAAGACGACAATGGGTCGCGGTGCGGGCATCGCCGCGATTTCATCGAGCAGGGCGATTCCTTCGTCGTGGGTCAGTTCTCCCGGCAGGGCTGTCTTCTGGGCGGAGGCCCGGCAGTGGCGACACGCGAGCGAACACGCTTTCGTAGTCTCCCAGAACACAAGGTGCGGTGCCTGTTCGTAGCGCGCCAGAGTCTTGGCCAACGTCCGTTCCTTCACCGCACACCCGCCTCTTGGGAATCGGTCACCACACCGCTCCCGCTCTCCGCTTCTCGGTTAACTCCATCCAACACGCCGACACCCATTGACCACTAGGGCCGAAGGTCAGACGTGCCTGGCGATCAGCAAAAACGTCAAGCGAGGGATTCGGCGATCACCGCGGTGCCGTAGGCGAGGATCTCCTGGAACGTGCCGGCCAACTCGTTGGAGTCGTAGCGCATGGCCACCACCGCCGTCGCGCCCAGTGCCGCGGCGCTCTCGCTGAGACGCTCCAGGGCCTCGGAGCGGGCCTCCTGGAGCTGCTTGGTCAAGCCGCGCAACTCACCGCCGCCGAGGGCCTTGAGGGACGCCCCGAGCTGGGCGCCCACGTTGCGGGTACGCACAGTCAGTCCGTTCACCTCGCCGAGGACCTTGGTGATGCGCCAGCCGGCCAGTTCGTTGGTCGTCACGATGAGCATGTCGCCGCCTTTCGTCTCGGAGCCGACGTTACTCCTGGACAATGTCGAAGGCGCGCAGTGCGCGGATGCGTTCCTCGCGACGAGCGCGCAACTTGCGCGTCGACAGCTGGGACAGCTCGACGAAGGCGCGCATGATCTCGAGGTGTACGCGCTGGACGGTGACGAAGGGATTTGGATCCTCGGGGATGACCTTGTCGATCAGACCCAGGTCGAGCTGGTCCTGGGCAGTCGAGCGCATCGTGGCCAAGGTCATCTTCACCTGCTCGTGAGTCGGCGTCGGAGTCTTGTAGAGGATCGAGGCCGCCGATCGCGGCTCGGCGACGTAGGCCATCGCCTTCTCGAGCATGATGACGTGGTCGGCCATCGGCGTCGTCGCCAGTCCCCCACCACTGCCCAGCGCCCCGGCCACCAAGGAGATGACCGGACCGTTGTAGTCGATGCCCTTGAGAATCGACCGGGCGATCGCTCGTGACTGGCCCCGTCGCTCGCTCTCGAGGGTGGGCTTGGCGCCCAGGGTGTCGGTAATGAACAAGGCGGGCAGCCGCAAGCGCTCACCCATCTCCAAGAGTCGGTCCATGAACTCAAAGTCCTCGGGGCCGGGATTCGACGGGCGCTTGATCACCGCGTCACCCACACGCTGATACGACGGCTGGGTCCCGATAACCACGAAGGGCTGCGCACCGATCTTGCCGAAGGATCCGGCGATCGCCGGATAGCGCTGGATATCGGTCTCTTGGACGTAGTTGTACACCGCGACTGCGTCGGTAAAGGCGAAACGCGTGATGAACTCAAAGTCCACGCGATTCGCGTCGGTCATGAGGTCCTGATACTGGGCGACGAGCGAATCGGCCTCGTCGCTCGACGCACGACGCGCTGGCGCCGAGCGCAGGATCTCACCCGCGGACGGATCGGCGAAAGCGGGGCCGTGGATGCCCACGGAGCCGAAAGGAAAGACGCGACGTTCGTCGTGGGCGCCAACGTTGCGCACCAGCGGCGGCGTCTCGGCGGTGAGCTGGTGATTCTTGTCGGGTCGCGCGGTCACCTCCAGCAATTCGCCGAGGTAGGTCACTACCGCACCCACGTCAGCGAGAACGACGTCGATATTGCGGTCCAACAGGTTGGCCTCGGCGCTCTGCGATCCGCTCGGCACGCTGGCTCCCTCGAAGGCCTCGATGACGTTCGGACCCGCGAAGCCGAAGTTGGTGCCCGACGTGGCGAGGATGAGATCGGCGTTGGGCACCGCGCTCGCCGACACCCCGCCCCACACGTTGCCCAGCAGCACCGCGATCTGGGGCAGGTCCACCTTCTCCTTGTAGTGACGGATCGCCTCGACCATACGCGTCATCTGCGTGAGACCGGCGAAGTTCTCGTGCTGACGCACGCCGCTCGAGGCGTAGACGGAGATGAATGGCAACTTCTTTGACACCGCGAGATCCGAGGCCGCCTGGAACTTCTCGCCCGAGACGACACCCAGCGAACCGGCGAAGAAGTCCCAGTTCATGGCGTAGACGACCACGGGATGCCCGCCGATCGTCGCCAACCCGTAGGTCGAGGACTCGGACTTTCCGCGGCGCGACTCGCGGCTCAACTTGTCGCCGTAAGACTCGTCGGACTCGCCGCCGTGGCCCCGGCGCACCAGACCGACGAGGTCCTTCGCGATGCGCCAGCGACCATGACTCGCCTTGTAGTGGACGAGCTCTTGGAAGTTCAAAAGTTCCGACGGGCTGTTGACGCGCCGTCGGTTGTGCAGGTGAGCTTCGACCTCTTGCTCAAAGATGGGCAAACCAACTGGATGGCCCTCGCCGATGAGGTTGTAATCGAAGTCATCGTGGGGGCGGCCGCCGGCGGCGTCCGTGGACTCAGACATGGGAATCCATTATGGCACGGCCCCGCGTGGCACCACCTCCGAGGGTCGCATGTGCGCAGCGCTAACAGCGAGCCAGCGTTTGGAGTGTTACGCAGTGGTAACGCAACCACCGTCGGACGAGGTGAGGCCAGCCTCTTATCGCTCAGCCACCCTTCTTGGACTTCGACTTGTGCTTCTTGGACTTAGACTTCTTGGTTCTCTTCGCGCGCGCGTCAGATTGTGACGTTGTCGCATCTCGCCCTATCTCGCCATTCGCCTTCTTGTTCTTCTTCTTTTCCTTACGACCCTTCTTGTTCTTCTTGTTCTTCTTGTCCTTTTCGTGACGTGTCGTGCCCTCAGCGCCATCCACCGTCGTCTGCTCGAATTCGGTGCGTGCCACCGGCGCGAGCTCGCGGATCACCTCACTCGAGTCGTGACGGGGTTTCACATCGAAGTAAACCCGTTCGACGATCGTCATGTCGTTTCCACTCACGGTACGCCGCAGACCTGCGCGTTCGACACCCTCCGATCCTGGCGGCGTCCCTCTGAGAAGCGCACGACGAGCCTGGAGCACACAGGTTGCGCCGTAGAGTCCGAGGAGCTCCTCGATGTCAATATCCAAGAAATCGATCAGCATACGCAGCGAGTCCGGGGACAGTCGGCGTTGGTCGCTCGCGTAGGCCGAATAGGTCGATCGACTCACCCCGATGGCGCTCGCGGCCCCTTCACGCGAGAGACCGAGCTCGTCGCGACGCAACTCCAGCGCCCGCCCGACGGTCAATGGCTGGGCGGTGGATCGTTCATCGTGCTGGGTCACGAGTTCAGAATCCTTCATCAGTGTCACGCCTCATTGTCGCAGGATCCCGTTGACGAGCGGTGCACCGTGGAAACAATCACTCAGTGGGAGAATTGACACACATCCAAATTCTTCACGGCGCAACGTCGACTACCCAGGTCAGTGTGGGTTCGGTGGGCCTTGAGGGACACAATGAGAACCGATAGCCCACGTTGCCTGGAACGCCATCGACGACCGCACTCAACAGAGCATTCGCGGAAAGGAATCAAATGCCTCTCGAGAGTGCCCGAGCGGCGACAGTTGGGCTCAAATGACAATGGCGCCCCCGCAAGACCGAGAAAGTACACATTTGTACTACAGTGGCCATATGGTGACCGGAGACCTAATCAAAGAGGCTCGATTGCGCGCAGGCCTCACGCAACGCGAATTAGGTGCTCGCCTCGCCAAGGCTCAATCCGTGATCGCCCGCTGGGAACGAGACGAGGTCTCACCGAGTCTTGAGACATTGCGCCAGGTGGTTCGCGCGTGTGGATTCGATCTCACATTCTTCATGTCCAAGTTTGATGATTCCAATGTGACGATCATTGATCAGCATCTTCGAATGACGCCGGCCGAACGATTCGCAGATCTCATGGCCCGTGTTCGGTTCCACGAACAGCGTGAAGAGGTGAAGGCGAGACGCCGTGTCTGACATGATCCCTTATCGTCCCGACGAAATCCTTGAG
>JAJYGN010000106.1 GCA_021790675.1 Actinomycetes bacterium | reverse complement strand
CGGCGAGGGATCGATCTACCGGCGTGACGACGGCCTCTGGGTCGGCGCGCTGGATCTCGGCTGGCGCGACGGCAAGCGAGTGCGCAAGGTGGTGAGCTCGAAGTCGCGAAGCGAGGTCGTTCGACGTATGCGCGCCCTTCAGCCGTCGATTGCCCAGGGCGTGAAGCTGGCGCCCGACCGTCTCACCGTCGGCCAGTATCTCGACGGGTGGCTGACGGATCGGATTCCCGGAACGGTCACGCCGCGCACCGAGGTCCTCTATGACCGTGCCGTCACTGACTACATTGTTCCCTCTCTGGGTCGGATTCGTCTGAACCAGCTGACACCATCCGACGTCAGTCAAATGTTGCGCGACATGGAGGCGAGGGGCTACTCACCCTCAACGCGACGCATGGCGCGGGCCACGCTTCGCCGGGCACTACGCATGGCCGAGCAGGACGGACTGCTCATTCGCAACGTCGCCTCGATCGCCGAGGGCCCCAAGATGAACCAGCGCGAGGGGAGAAGCCTGACGCCCGAGCAGGCGAAGACGTTCCTGGCGGCCGTACGCGGCCATCGTCACGAGGCCGCGTACGTCATCGCAATCTCATTGGGACTGCGCCGCGGTGAGATTCTGGGCCTCTCTTGGAGCGACGTCGAGTGGGCCGAAGGAACGGTCGTTATCCACGTTCGTCGCCAGCTCGTGCGTGACAAGGGCGGACTTCATCTGGTGGATCTCAAGACCGCCGGCTCTAAGCGAACCCTGCACCTCTCCGCACCACTGGTGGAAGTCCTCGACCGTCACCGTCGGCGCCAAGAGGCTGAAGAACTCGTCGGGGGAGTGCGCTGGCGCAACGAGCACGAACTGATCTTCACGTCCAACATCGGCACGCCGCTTGACCCCGAAGCCTTCGGTCGAACGGTGCCCAAGATCTGTGAAGAGGCGGGACTTGGCCACTGGTCGATTCACGAGCTGCGCCACTCGTGCGCGTCGCTCCTCCTCGCCCAGGAGGTGCCCCTCGAGGTCGTCGCCGAGCAGCTCGGCCACGCCTCAATTCGCGTCACCAAGGACGTCTACGGGCACCTCATGCCACGCTCGCGCGCGAGGGCCGCGGAAGCGATGCGGACGATCCTTTACGACGATTCGCCAAGCACGATGCCGCAGGCGTCCAGCGCCTTGGCTACACCTGTGGCTACACCACGTCCCCTTGGGGACCTAGATCGGTTGACTCCGGAGCCAATGACCAGGAGTTTTGTGGGCCGCCCGGGTCTCGATCCCGGCACCTTGGGATTAGCCCGGTAGCCCATTCGGAACTCAGTGCTTCTCACCAGGTGAGACGGTGCGATGACGGCTAGATCCACCACCTCGCGCCCACGATTTGCCCGCGCCGATACGGCGGCGATTGCGCGCGACGAGCCGACGCGGACCGGTCTGCGGGCCGAGCCGGAGGGCTCGGCGGAAGGAGACCTCCGCCATGGCCCGAGAGCTGTTGACGATCCCCCAGGTGTGCGACGAGTTGCAGGTGGCGCGCAGCAGCCTCGATCTGTGGCGCCGCCTGGGCACAGCGCCGCGCTTCATCCGCCTGCCCAACAACTCCCTGCGCTGCGATCGCGCCGACCTCGAGCGCTGGCTCGAGAGTCGCGAGGCGCAGCGATGACCCGCTTCGAGCACCCCCGAGAGGTCCGGGTCTTCTCGGTCACGAAGCGCGAGGGACGCACCAAGGCCTGGCGCGTGCGCTGGCGCGTGGACGGGCGTGAGGGTGAAGAGAGCTTCCTGCACAAGACGGTCGCTGTGCGCTTCAAGGAGGACCTCGCACGCGCTCATCGCGACGGCGAGGAGTTCGACAGCGTGTCGCTGCTGCCGCGCTCGTTGGCCAAGAACGCGACGCCGCGCCTCGACGAGTGGGTGCACCTCTACGCGGCTCGGCACTTCCCCAAGCTCGCGGCCAAGTCGCGCGCGGCCCTCGGCGACGATCTCGTCGTCCTGCTCGAGCGCTGCGTCGAGGATGCGCCCCGATGGAGCCGCGCTCAACGAGCCAACGCGCGCGCCTGGCTCGCGGGCAAGGCGCAACTCGACCCCGACCTGGCCGACTTCTTCGTGCGTAGGGCGCCGCGCCTCGAGAGGTTGGACCGCCCGAGTCTCGTGTGCCTGCGCGAGCGCCTGGGCCAGCGCGTCGACGGCCGTGGCACCCTCGCGGGCTCGACTCTCACCAAGTGCTGGGGTAACGTCAAGCAGGTCCTCGACGCCGCCGCCGACGAGGGGGTGATTCGCCCGCTGGACTGGCCCCAGGCTCGACGAGGCGCCACCCGCAAGAGCGAGTTCGGCCCGGACCCTCAGCCGGTTGGCCACGTGCACTCGGTCGAAGACCTCTACCGCATCGTGGCGGCCTGCACGACCCGCAAGACCCGGGCCTCGGCTCGCTACCGGACGATGACGGCCGTCGCCGGCTACGCGGGCCTGCGTCCGGGCGAGGTGTTCGCGCTGCGCGCCGAGGACCTCGTGCTACCGTGCGACGACTTCTCGTTCGGCGCCATCCGCGTGCGCGAAGCCGACGGGCGCGCCTCCGAGGTCTGGATGAGACCGGAGGATCCGGACTTCACGCTGCCGAAGACGCGTGGCTCGGTACGCGACGTGCCCATTCCCCCGGTGCTCGTCAGGGAGTTGCGCCACTACCTTGCCGTCACGGGCATCGTACGTGGACGCCTCTTCGTGACGGAGGCGTCGACGTCGGCCAAGCACTGGCCCGATTCCTTGCGCGTGGCGTGCGCGCGCGTCGACCTGGCGCCTCTCGCGCCCTACGACCTGCGCCGGATGTACGCATCACACCTGTCGGCCGCGGGAGTGCCCTTGGCCGAGATCGCCCGACGGATGGGCAACTCGGTGAAGACGCTCCTCGACCACTACATCTTGTCCGTCGCCGGCCAGAGCGAGGAGGACGAGGGTCGACTGCGCGAGTACTACGGGGCCGCAATGCCTGAGGTTGTCGTCGGGCCGGTCTGAGGATGGCGAAGCCCCTTAGGTAAGGCGGTAGGGATCGGCCTCTGGCACGACGAGCAGGAGTGTGGCAATCGGGGCCGCCCCGGTGGCCGAGTAACCGAGTTCGGCCCGGATCGGGCGGCTGAGCCGGCCGAGCGTGCCATCGAGGTCGACGACCACTCTTGACGCGCCCGCAAGCGCGGTTGCGAGGTCCTGGGCGGTCGGCAACTCGCTAGGGTGCTCGAACGCCTCGTTGCTCGCGGCGTTCTGCATGACGTTGCCCTTCTTCGCGGTGCGCAGGATGATCTCGTCTCCAGGGATGGTCTCGATCTTCACGACGCGATGAAGGAGGTTTGTGTGGTCTCCAGAGCCCGTCGTGACGACAACCGGGAGAGGGTCGCTATTAAGAAGAGACGGCCTCTCGAAGTCGGCGCGGAAAGTGGCGTCCGACCGGTCGAGGTAGGCGTTCACATAGTCCGCGACGCAAGTGGCACCGCCAATCTCCTCAATAGGTCTGGCGGTGAGTTGGCCGACCCTCTCGGCGACGTCGCTCGTCTCGAGATTGACGACGGTGATGGTGACGCCTTCGCGCCGCAGCGTTGACGCGAGGAGGCTCGCCATCATCGAGTCGCCCAGCGGCAAGGAGTACCCGATAATCGCCACGTGCGTGGCGTTGCCGAGTGCCTGGTGGGCGTCCCTCCAGAGCTGTCGAGTGACCAAGTTGGTGACATAGCCGCCCTTGGTGAGGACGGGTGGGACCAGGGCAACCTCGCGGCCGGTCAGGATGCGAGACCGGTAATCGGGTGACGGCCGGTGTGGAATCCTGTCCAGGTCGAGGCGCAGCTCTTCTCTCACGAGGGTCGAGCCCGTGGTGTCATCGGGGTACATCCACCAGTCGAGCGACCCGTGCAGCTTGAGCAGGCGCATAGTCCTCGACGGCGTCCAGCCCCCGACGTCACGGTACGTAGGAGACCGGACTTTGGTCGGGGGGATGTCACGGACGGCGCTGCGGTCGTCAATCGGCCGACGATCATCTGTGGCGAGATCCTTGAGACCCGCGCGAACAAGCGCCGCCTCGAGGAGTCGGTCGTAGTTCAACGTGAGGACCGTGGCCTCGCGGTAGTGCAATAGCCGGGTCAAGGAATCGAGCCAATCGGGCGGATCGTTCGCCGAGGCGTCGGCCTCGCAGTTCGCGAGCACCTCGGCGATCGCGTCGCGAAGTTGAGCGAACAGTGCGGTGTTCGCACGGTTCTCCTGCTCGCTCAGGTACGGCTGGTTTTCGCTGAGCGTACTGAGCCAGTCCTCGAAGGTGTAGTGCCGACCGAAGGCTCCCGACGGAACACGAGGATCACTGGCGAGGCCCGTCTCTTCGAGGACGCGATCCTTGAGCGTGGCCAAGTCGGGCATAGCGTCGTGAACGGCACGGGAGAACCCTGCGCCGACAATGACCACGTCGCGAGAAGTCACTCCTCGAGGGTAGAGCACGTCCTCATGGCCCGATGCGGGCACGCCGCCAAGGACTTGCGCTTTCGCCGCGCGTGGTCCTTCGATTGCACGGTGCGGTCGACAACGGACCCTCTCTCGTATGAAGAAGAATCCCCGTACTTGTGAACTGACGTCTCCCAAGAAGGTCGACTACTACTCCGAACTCGTCGCACTACCTCAGGTCGATCGACTTCGGCTCTTGAGAGAGTCTCGAGGGGGGACTCCTGCCTCCGCCCTGATCATCAAGGCCCGAGTCATCGTGAGGTCGATCGAGTCTGACCCGTTTGACCAGGAGCGATAGGGTCGCCGCCAAAGATCGGCCACCTGTCTCTACATCGTCCTCTCCCAGCTCAGAATAACGTATTCGCAGGGGAGTGCGCCGGAGATGACGGCGGGCACCGTCGCCAGCATGACTGCCAAGAACTCACCTAAGGATTCGAGCCACAACGGGGCCGATGGGCCTCCGGAGAGACATCGGGCAGGCTCCACCGTGGGGCCGACCACTCACCCGTTCGTCATGCGGGTTCGAGGTGTCCTCGACTTGGACCCAGCACACCGCTATCAGGTGGGGCTCATTCGCGTCTCACAGAAGGGCAACCTGGACAAGCTTGACGATCAGCGCGGCACCGGGGTCGCCGTGTACGAGTCCAAGGCGGACTTTGCGGCACTCCGGCGTCTCCCCATGGACGTTGCGGCGCGTGAGTGGCTGGCGGTGCGCTACCGCGACCTCAATCCCGCTGGCGGTGCGGGGATCTTCGGATGGGTCGGACTCATCGGTGAAACGCTGTTCGTCGCCGTGGCGGACTCGGCGGTGAAGGCGAACCTGCCGCCTGATCCGAACGACCCGGCGCAGATCGGGCGCAACGCCTACGTCGACCTCCTGACCGCAGTCGCCCTCGCCGGACGCGTCCACGCCATCTACGTGCCCTTCCGCAGCCGGTGGTGGCGCAACGACCTGTACGCCAACCAACTGATGGCCGCGATCAATCGGCACCTGCCGGGCTGCCAGCTCTGGGAAGGTGACCGCTTGGTGGCGACGAGCGGTGCTGAGAAGCTGATCACCGACGTCATCGGGCGCGCGGAGGGCTCGGGCAACGCCGAGACCCTCGCCGAGCAGACCTTCACCAAGGGGATCGAGCACCTCGAGGCCGGCGGTCAGTGGGACCGTCGCGAGAGCGAACTGCCTCTGGGCCTCGGGCGCCAGCGAGTGCTCGAAGCCGGCGGCACGACGCGCAAAGCACGCATCGTGGTCGAGACCCCATTCTGGGCAGTCGCCCACGAGGCTCTCGCGATGCGCGCGAGGGGTGAGGCCTGGGAGGTGATCGGCGAGCACCTTGCGAGACATGCGGTCCCCATGACCGGAACGAAGGCTCGAGGGAGAACCTTCGCCGACTACTCGAGGGCTCACGAGCGCACGAGGGCAGCTCGGCAACTCCTACTGCGACACATCGACTGGTACCGCACCGGGCAGATGACGGTGCGTCGCCACACCAAACTCGAGCGCGATCAGGTTCGGGGTCACGCGTTGAGTTTCGACCCCGCGACGGGGCAGCGCTACTTCGATGTCACTGTGCGGCTGCCGTGGAGAGCGATCCTCACTGATGAAGAATGGGCGGCCTTCGATCGTTACGAGGCTGAGGATGCAGCGCGTCGAGCGACGAGCCGTGGGACCGGAGCGGCGACTCACAAACACTCCCAAGGTGGCGCAGCTTTCCAGGGAGTCCCTCGATGGGAGGGTCACCAGACGCTCGCATCGGAGACCCCCACCGCCTATCGCTGGCGGCGTGACGGGAAGATCGTGGCCACACTGCGTCGGACTCTCGTGCATCGCGGAGTCGGGATCGCGCTTCTCGAAGCTCTACGGGGCCTGGATCAGCCGACCGGAGCGGCGACACTCCGTCACGGGGAAGGTGACTTGCTTCTGGACGCGGACTACCGCGTCACGAAGATGGATGAGGAGATAGCGGACTTGCTCGCCCGCTCCGAAGCGGCCGATTCCGAATTGCTGCGCACTCGCACCCAGGGTAAGTCCGAGCGCGAAATCGAGCACTGGCGGATACAGGGCGAGGCGATCCGTGAGGAGTTGTGGCGACGGGAAGCGGATCGAGAGGCGGTCGTCAAGGAGCGGGCGATGGCGCACGAGCATGTGACGGAACTGATCGAAGAGCGCGAGGCCGACATCACTGAGCCGGTGCTGCTCGCGTCGCTGCTCGCCGACGGGGATCAACGCGTGGATCCGCTGGTGACTGAGATGTGCGGGCGCTACGGCATTACGTCGACACTGCGAGCGGTCTGGGATGACGGAAGCGATGTCCGACGGGCGGATCAGTCGCCTGGTCGACTCGTACGTCTGTGCGCCGTCGCGACCATTGCGTTGCTTGACGGGACGACGGCCGAATTGGCGCTGGTTTGGACCGTTGGTGACAGCTACGAGGCCTCGGGCGACACCTCCTTCGCACCGGCCATTCTTCGCCACTGGGCGGCGGGGGCGGATTACGAGGAGATCGCGTCACGACTTCCCGGCTACGAGTCTTCGCGAGTTCGAAGTGTCATCGGGCGCTCCCTGCGAGAAGGAGGCGTCATTGACCGAGGTCTGCGTCGCTCACTCCTTGAAGCGCCGGTGGTGGCTCCGCGGGCTATCGTCGCGTCGGTGGTTCTCGGTGACCCCGACCTCGCGAGTCCGTACTCGGCGTCACTGCGAGAGGAGATTGTGGGTACCTACTTCGGACGGGCAGCGAACTACAACGGGATCTGGTGTGACAGCGCGAAACTCGATGATTACCGGCGCGTCTTCGCAGTTCTGGCCGATGTGAACGTCGGAGATGACGGTATTGACCTCACGGCGTTGACTCGCAGCGCGGGCGTTTCGACAAGCACCCTCTACAAGATGGCCTGTCGGAATCTCGTGGAGAAGGTGTCTGCTCACGTCGTGCGAGCGCGGCGCTGCACGTACCGTGACCCCGGACTGACGGCGATGTGTGGAGGGCGGATGACGATCTACACGCCGGCGCCGGAGGCCGGTCTCATTTGTTCGAAGTGCTGGCGACCCGATGGACGTGCGGGTCAATTCGGTGAGGAGTACACGTGGCACTGGACTCGAGGTGTCGACAACCGCTTGGCAGTAGCGCCGGTACCGTCAGTGGTGCCAGTCTCACGTCGTCGAGACCGGATGCTCAACGTCGCCGAGGTCGCGACGCGTCTAGGTGTGTCCACGACAAGAGTGAGGCGTCTCGATAACGAAGGGCAACTTGCTCCAGACAGCCGAGATGGGATCAACGGCGGCCGTCTTTACTCGGTTGAACGGATCGACGCGATAGATCCCGCGACGATCGAGCGTTGGCGAGCGAACTGTCGATCAGACACCGAAGAGAAGCTTCTCAAAGTTGGTGAAGTTGGCGCGCTTCTTGGTGTCAGCTCGTCAAAAGTGCGCGAACTCGTCGAGGCAGGGATGCTGGTGGCAAAGCGGTTCAGGGCAGGGGGCCACTTGTACTTTCGCCAGGGGGACGTGAATCAGTTCGACCGAAGCAAGCTGGGTGACTTCTCCTTACAGCCGATCGGCGAGGCGGCCAAGGCTGTGGGACTTACCGTGGACACCTTACGCAGACTCGTCAGTCAGAAGCAGATCGCCTCAGCTCGCACCGTTGGGCGACAGTTGCACTTCGACGTGGCACTGCTACGCAGCGAGCTCGGCGCACTTGGCTTGGCGACCCGAGACGACGGGGGTGCGTAGCTGCGGGCAGCCGGCCCTGACGACGCAGGGGAGATGGCCTGGGGCACGTCCTCAAAGGACCGAGGTCGCCCGCTGCCTTAAGCGTCGTGCCGGGACCACGACGCTGCGTGACAGGGGCGTCGAGAATGCACGCCGCCAGCCAACGGCCCACCGCCACACTCCGCAGAAGCGCCCAGAGGTCGTCGAGCCTGAGGCTCCAGGAGGGTGAGACGGCAGTGCGAAGGCGGTCCACGTGTCCGGTGGCGCGGCTGAGGAAGCCTTGGCCTTGACGGCCAGCGCCCGCTGTGCGGTGTAAGTGACTCGCCGAGTGCACTTGTCGTTTAGCAGGACCGTATTCTTCATCGTCACACTTCGACCACTCTGATTCGTGTTCGGCACACCTCGGCTGCCTTCTTCTCTGAGAGATTCCGAACTGAGGGGGACCTCTTCTGGGTTGGTGGGGGCTCCACCGGCCTCACGAAGGTTCATCCAAGTCTTTGTCGCATGGTGGGTGCCTCGATACTTGCGTGGCGTCGCGAGTGCTCGGGTCATGGAGCTCGTGTCGCTCACGCACTGGCAACTTGGCAGAGTGCGGCCAACTCATCGATCAGTTGGTCGCGGCCCCGGGTGACCTGCACGGCGAGCATCCTTCTCGTGTCCTCGTCCCGTGCTCCGAGCGAGATTGCGAGGTCCAGCCCGCAAGTTCTGGCGAGGCGGTCGCCTTCCGTGACGCATTGTTGAAAGGGACAGTGTCGCGGTGCTCGCCGCCAGGACCTGGCGGCCGCCGGGACCGTGGGCTCCCACACGGCAGCGCGTTCTCGGCGATCCTGGTTCAGGTCTTGATCAGGAGATTCGTTTTCCGTGACGTTTACCGCAACGTTTGGGAGTCTTTTCCGCGGCTCCCCCAATGGCGCCAATCGAGGTGTGCACCAGGTTGAAGAACCGGCACGATGAGCGCGATGCGAGAGTCCGTCCGGCCTGACCAATCCCCTCGCCGTCGGGACCGCGATGCGTCGTGGTCACGTTCCTATGGGGTGATGTCCGCTCAATCCGCTCTCAAGGGGCACCGTTCGTTCAAGTCGGCGTCGATGGAGAGAGGAGGGTCTCCGCGCTACACGCAACCGTCACCCGACCACGAGAGAACACGGAGAAACGATGAAGAACTACCCCTCAACCATCGAGGACTCGCTCAAGCAGGAGCTGTGGAAATGGCTGCACCGAACATTCGATTACGTGGACACGCTGCGTGCCTTCGTCGTAGCGCGTGGTGAGAGTGACGGCGCCGTTGTCGCGGCCGCCATCGAAGGCGTGCGTGAGGCCATCCTGGCGGTGCGGCTCTATGCGTCGGAGTGCGTGGTTGTCGCCCAGACCCACGACGTGTCGGCGGCGACGCTGCACATCGCCGACTTGGCAACCCAATTGTGCAAGTGCCTGGAAAAGGAGGTGACCGCCCTCGACCAAGAACTCATGACGCACATCAGCTGAGCCGAGCTCGGCTTCTCTATCCGCCGGTGCCGCACTGCGACGGCCGGTATGTCCGAACCCCAACCAAACCAGAAAGTGGGTTGTGACCATGCAATCGTTTCCCGAAACCC